>JASJDT010000043.1 GCA_030065655.1 Desulfocapsaceae bacterium
ACGTAAGCCATACACTGGTGGAGAACGGGATGATGAGAAATTGGTAAGAGACCTTACGCAAAAGTGGCTGGCTGGTTGGGATATTGGTGCTAGACCATTTAATGCAGAGGTGTTTAGGCCGCTGTTTGCTCCTGGCAAAAATGCCATTGAAGTGTTTGATAATGTTCAAGGCGACGTCATTGTAATCCGTGATGTTGAAACCTACATAGCAACGTGGGGACCTTTTATGGAACCTTTGCAACACTGGTCAGTCCGTTTGGACGATTTGAACGTTCAGGTCTCAGGTGATATGGCTTTTACTACCTTCAAGCTTGTTGGCACAGATACCCGGGGACCGGATGGCCAGGTAATCCCTTTTGGACAATATGGCACACATGTCTGGAGAAAGCTTCCGCAGTTGGGCTGGCGAATCGTACATGAACACTTGACCGTGTATGTCATCAATAAGTGACCAGGGTTTCATGGTAAATCTCAAGGGTGTCTATATGCATTATATTGCATACCACCAATTCACTGTCCTCCATAAATAATAAAAGAACCTAAAATTCCAATTTTTCGACCTTGCACTATATTATTAGAGTATATCTCATATAAAAACACATGAATAACACGATGAGGTAATCACAATAAGAATAATTGGCAAAGATCTATTCATTGCTGGATTCCCACTCGGTAAAGTCATCAATGTCTGATTTAAACGTTTTTAACGTCCAACCAAGGATTGCTGCATCGTCAAGAAACCCCAAAAAAGGTATAAAGTCGGGAACCAAATCGACAAGCCAAACGAAATAAAGAACCGAAGCAATAATCATCACTAGTGATCGCCAAGGGATTTTTCTATATTGTCCTTTTGCATAAGCCTTAATCAGGCGGAAACAGGCTAAGAGTTGTACCCACACAACATTGAGTTGTTCCTGTTTTCCATTGGCCTTTTTTGAGGCCTCATCAAACAAAGCCTCCAGTTTTCCAGGATTGTTGATATATTCCTGAGCAGTATTTTCAGCTTTTTTGAAGGTATCGCTTTCTTTGACCTTTTTCGCCCAGGTAGAATCACTATCTTGGTTCATTGTTTCTTTTGCCATCACGAGGCTACCTTGTCAAAATTTTATAAATTAATGCTCACCTAAGATAAATTATTCATCCTCTGGGATATAGATATATTCTTTTTGGTTTTCGGCTTATTAGCCTATAGTTAGCCTTAATTGGAAATTTTTGAGACGGAGGGACATGTCTGCTTCTTTTTTATCTTAAAAATAGCGTAGAGTTTGTTGTTTATTGACGTAAAACGCTTCGTAATTATTCGTAATCACATTGAAATGCCGGGTGTGTTAATAATTTTCAATCTGTTAGGTTTTTTGATACAATAAACATACAAAACACTTCTCATCTTGCCAGCATACATCGAACTTAACACCTACTTGAGAGGCTTGTTATGGCATCCATTATCGATGTATCATTTAATCCTAAGTTTGTTAAGACGCCGCTGACAGTTCTAGTCGTTCTGATCGTTGCGCTTCAAGCTGTAATCCTTGCTTTGTTATTCAAGCTCAACTACGATGACCATCCTCCTATAATTCTTATCTCCCTAATATGCGTACTCATTCTGGTTGCCGTTGGAGTCGTTTTCATGATTTTCAAATATCCAAAACAATTCTTGGGAATAAAGGGTGAGAAAATCTCCATTCTAGATCAGGAAATATATTTTTCGAAAGATGTTGTTCAGGAAATTGAGCAGAACATCAGCACATTTGCTCAAGAAATGTCAGAGGCGAAATTTGTTTTTCGGACTCTGCCGTACGTTAATTTCAGCGACTCCGAGGCCTATACCCGTCAACTGGGAATCATATGTCAACTATTCAATCTCAACAGTCACAACATCCGGAATATTGCCATGTACAAACTCCTTGGCTGCTATCATTTTAATTTCGACAACTTCGGCCTCTCCGAAGACTATTTTTTAAAGGCTAGGGAGCTAGATAAAACGGACAGTATGGCTCTCAATTCTTTAGGTACAATCAAAATCAGAAAGGAGGATTATCTCGCCGCAGAAGAATATTTTAACGAGTTAATACATTATAAAAAAGATAGGGGATGGGGGTATATTGGCCTGGGAATTATTGAGAGTATTCATAAAAATGAAGACAAATCAATATCATACTTCAATGAAGCCAAAGTTGATTTCCACAGATGTTATTCTGCAAATGTTTATGACTATACATCTTTATTTGGTCTCGCTCTGGCAAACCATTATCTTGGAGATTTTCAAGCAGAAGAGTCAATTCTAGATGAATTGGTAAAACATAAACGAGTCTCTCCTGCCTTTTACAACCGAGCCATTGCCAAGATGCGCAGGAGGGCACCAAAAGAATCTGTCATTGCTGATCTTAGAACCTCGTGTCGCCTTGATAGAGAATTTGCTAAAAGAGCGAGAAAAGATGCAGATTTCAGCATTCTATCAGATGACCGGTGTTTTAAATGTCTGACCGATCCATTCTAGTAAAGAACCTAACGTTTAAGAGCCTTGCGGTTATTTATTTGTTATATCTGTTCCAGTTGATCTAGCCATTCTCTTCAAGCCGGATGAGTTTTTCAAGCCCGCTGTAGAGAATTTCAATACACTCAACTTCTGTAATGCCAAGCCTCTGTTTATTAGAAATATCCCAAATCCCGTTTTCAGACTTGCTGTGCTCCCCATGAATGCCGCGTACGGAAAGCTGCAGCTGATTGCATAGTTTTCCAAAATCTCGGCGTTGACCGAGGCGGGGAAGTTTGATGTGGACACTTGCCCGCATTGCTGTTCCCAGATTTGTCGGACAGCTGGAGAGGTATCCCAGCCGGTGACTGCGGGCAAAGGGAACCTGCTCGTTAATTTTCTCTAGGCCCTGGCGCAACCGCTCATACACATTAGCCAGCCCGCCTCCCTGCTGCATGGATATGATGCGAAGATGATCCTCTTCATTCACCCAGACAAGAAAGGTTTTGTCTGATGTATAAAAAATACCTCGGCCATTTGGCCAGTCGCGGTTTACCCCGGCCGAATCAAGAAACCTATCACCTTTTTTAAAAAGAAAGTGCGATTGGGTGAGCTGCTTCTGGGTCTCTTCTGTCATGTTCGCAAGAGAATGATAGGAGCCGGCAAACTCCCCTTTAAGGTTGTTCAATACTCTTAGGATGCGCCGTTCAAGCTCTAATCGAGCGTTGGCTGTAATTGCAGGTGGAAAGTCAACGCCTTCGATATTTCGGGCTACCCGTATACGGGTGGAGAGAATTTGAGCATTATCTGGATCCAAGTTTGGAATTGTTAGAGAATCAAGAGGTTGGATGTCTCCACGATGCTCGCTATCACTTGGAAAGCTATGGTACTCGGCAATTATGGGATCAAAAAGTGCAGAAAATTTAACGTAGCAATCTGCGTCACCGGCGTATGCACCGATATTGCTGTCTGGGTTTTCATGCCCCGAACGAATTACATCAGCAAGTTTAAATCCGCACTCTGCTTGGACGCCGTTAAGTGTTTTGCGAAGGTTTTCTGTTAAATATTTCTCAGCAAGCATCATGGGTTTATTTGCCTGACTAAAAGGTTAATCTCAACCGCAGCTTTCAAGGTAACCGAAGTCGACAATTTCCTCTACAGCATATGGCGTTTACTTCCAAAAGACTATATGAGAGGTGAGTTCTCTAAGTAAAAATGACTCATTATTTGAGGTTGTACAGTTAATATTCACAATCGGGTGTTTTTTTTACAAACCAACGGTTTCGGCAGTGATGAGTTTCTTTTCCAGGTGCCGAGAAAGTATCGAAACGCCGGATGATCGTATTGTTCCCTTGTCATGCCCCAACGGTTCATGCCAAGGTATGAAACCTCAGGGCAGGGCAGCTGAAACAGGCCGCATCCATCATCGAGATAGGGCCTGATCGTCTCCGTTAGGACACCCTGCACAGGTGCCAAAGGTTGAATTTTGGCGTTGATATTCAAGATACAATGACAAACGATGAGAATTTTACGACCCCTGTTCAAGGTTACCAGATCTCCGTAAACACTTACAATAATTATAATTAACTGATAATTTCTAATGTCTTGTGCCGCAAGATATCCAGTTAGTAAGATATGGGCACACCGCCGGTAAACATCAATGCTGATCTGGAGGAAACCATGCTGATCATCCCGGAAGCTCTTGAACAATTACAGATGTGAAGCTGGGGTATCTCATGTGTTTAGTTTCTACTGTCCAGACCATTGAGAAGATTAAAACTTCTTTGGTAACATAAAATCCTGTCTGGTTGACGGAGCTTAACCATGTACGATTTGAATAAGCCAGATACCATAGATAAATCTGATAAGTCAAATAGGTAATGTTAATCTAAAAAGGTGTTGTTATCGGAAATTCAAATGTGTTTTCAGTGAATTAGGCGCGCAGTTCACGGGAAAAGAAAATTATGATGCTCGCATTCATTCTGTTGCTGGAAATTTCTCAATTTGTCTTGGTCGGTAACCGTTTCATCCGCAAGAAAGGAAATTAATAAACAGAGTTGCTGTAGTCTGAGGAAACTCTTGCCTCGAAATGAAGAATTGTGCATTTGGGGCATGCATGGTAAAGTTACACCTCGTTTTCACGATAATCATATACCGGACTAGCTCACACCTTATGCGTTTTAATCGTTTTGCTCTATTTGCCGCTACTGCCCGAAGAAGCTATGCGGGCCATCTGAGCTGGTTTTTTGGGGACTTATCTTTGTTGGCTTTTTTCTATGCAGGCTGGCATCTGGCCGACTAAGGATTACCCACAGAGAGGTATATTGCAATTCAACTACTATTTTAGAGGTAATGATCGAATTCTCAAGAGTGGTCATTGCCATCTTGAAAAGCCTCATTTAACAAGGAGATAATCATGGCTAACTGCAGTGAAATGAAAGAAGGAGACGTTTTTTATTGTAAGATTTGTGGGCTTGAACTTTCTGTGAAGACGCCCTGTAGATGTGATGGAGGAGAAGGGGATACCTGCACCGTTCCTCTGCAGTGCTGCAATCAGGAAATGACCAAGAAGTAAATTGATCACCTGGCGGGTGGGGCTCTATAGTGCTTGGAGCCTCACCTCATCACGACAACTCCTGACAAATTCATAATAGGGAGTTGAATCGAGTTTATTGATACATTCCTTCCACCTTTTGATGGCAAGATTGCTGGTGATCGCAATGGACAGGACCATACCAGCACGTCCAGCAAACAAACCTTATTTTCCAAGTTCAATCTATCGAAATCAAATCTTTGCTTAAATTGTTTAAAAGATATAGTTGATTTTCACACCTATTGATTTGACGTTAGGAATATTAATCTGCGCTTTAGCGAAATCAGGGCGATTGGCTGTGCTTACATCCAGATAATTACTCACTCCCATCCCAAAATTAGGCAGGCTGATAATACTCGGTTTATTAACAATGTTCTCTTCGGGATCTTCTTTACTTTTCTCATCGTGCATGACTGAGATGGCATAATTACCTGGAGGGAGACTACGAAAAGTGGCTTCAGGCATTGAGGCTCGTGAGATAATAGTTCGATAGGCAGTACCGCTAGCACAAATGGGAAAATCCTCATCATCTGTTCGCCAAAGACAGAACACCACATTGCCTTCGGATGTTCGAAGACCTTGAGCATACACTTTCATTCCATGGATTTCGTTTGCATAAAGACCTCCAGAAATGGAGACTAAAATTATTGTTAACACTACAAAAATTGTGATTTGAGAGATGAGATGTAGATACAACATGTCTGTCTCCTTTGTCAGGATAATACCAGTAGCTTTGTATGTTACCACTCAAGTGAATGAGACTTCCGAGGGTGTTGAATGTTTAGCGGGCACACCAATTTTAAAAATTCGAGTCAAATCATCTACAATCAGGATCAAACAGGGAACGAGCAATAATATTATTACCGTCGCAAAAATGATCCCGGTGGCAAGCGAAATGACCATGGGGATGAGGAATCTGGCCTGCATACTTGTTTCAAGAAGGATAGGCAATAGACCGAGACTTGTGGTCATTGTAGTCAAAAGAATAGGTCTGAAACGCCTTTTAATTGCCGCAAGTGCGCTCTCCTTCGTTTTAAGGCCTGATTTTCTTTGTTTATTGAAAAAATCAATGAGGACGACACTGTCGTTTACCACAACTCCGGATAGGGCAACTATGCCAAAAAGTGAGATAAAGGTCAGATCGTACCCAAGCAGAAAGTGGCCCCAGATCGCCCCGACCACGCCAAAGGGAATGGCTGTCATGATCACAAGCGGTTGGATGTAGCTGCGCAACTGGGCGCCTAGCAGCATATAGATAAGCAGCATTGCAATCATCATGTTGCGCAGAAGACTTTGCAGGTCTTCCTGCTGTTCCCGACTCTCTCCCTCAAAGCTATATGACAGGCCGGAATAGCGTGCTTGCAGGGAGGGAATAATGGTATTCTCGAGTTCAGCCATCACCTCGTTTGGGGTGGTGATGCTATAGTCCACATCGCCCGTCACCCCTACAATTCGCCTGCCATTAACTGTTTCGATTTGTGAATATCCGGGTTGTAAACGAATGGAGGCAACTTGCTCAAGGGGTACTTCAGAACCATTCGGCAGACGGATACGAGCATTACTGAGTGTCTCTAATCTTTCCCTTTCCAGTTTCGGGTAACGAACATAAACGATCACCTCGGAACGACCACGCTGAAAACGCTGCGCTTCATTGCCAAAAAAAGCGGAACGCAGCTGATTACCCAGATCCGCCGGGGATAATCCAACGGCATGACCTTCGTCGGTGAGCTCGAAGACATACTCCGTTTTTCCCGGCTCAAAACTATCAGTAACCTCTTTCATTCCAGCAAGCAGGGAAAGCGTGTTGGTCAGTTCATCGGAAGCTTGATAAAGCGTTTCATCATCGGGATGAGAGAGCTCAATATCGATATCCGGTTCTTCGCCAACGAGGGAACTCTGAAATTCAATGGCATCAATATTGGGCACGGTTTTTATTTTTTCGCGTATCAGTCCTTCAATCTCACCTGAAGAAACATTGCGGAAATCAGATGAAACCAACTGAACGATAATTTGGCCTAGATGACTGCCACTGTTGTTCTCTCCACCAATATCACCTGGTCCCTGGGCGGAGGCTGTTTCACCGACGCTTACTGAAATACTCTTAAAAACTGGCTGTTCACCATCCCCAAGCTCCTCCCGGACGTCCTGAATCCCTTCTTCAATCTGAAGCATTGTTGATTCAGTGGTTACAAAGGGCGTGCCTATCGGCAGGGTAACGTTGATGGTAATTTCATCAGCCTCAATTTGGGGAAAAAATACAAATCGTACTAGTCCAGATTGGAATAAACCAGCAGTAACAATCGCTGCTCCGATGAATAGGGCAAGAGTGGCATAGCGCCAGGTGATACAAAACCTGGCTGCAGGTAAAAGAACAGCGTCACTGAAACGTACAAGACCCCTGGAAAAGGCATTGCGTAGAGAAGCAATAAAGCCTTTGCTCCACATACCCGGTGAGGAGAGATGAGCTGGTAAAATAAAATACGCCTCGATGAGAGAAACACTCAGGATAGGAATCACCACCACCGGAATGATACCGATGATCTGTCCCAGGGTACCCGTGCTGAAAATAAGCGGGGCAAATGCCGCCATGGTCGTCGTCACGCCTACGGTGACTGGAGCGATTACCGATTTCACCCCCCTAACCACCGCATTCGGATCGTTTTGCCCTTTTTCTTGGGCCTCGAAAATGGATTCCCCGGTGACTATGGCATCGTCGACCACAATACCCAGGACAACAATCAGCGCAAACAGTGAGATCATGTTCAAGCTGTATCCCATAAAATGGATGATCATCAATCCACCCAGAAAGGATATGGGAATGGCAGCACTTGTCCAGAAAGCAAGCTTCAGATCCAGGAATAAAAGGAGAATAAGAAAGACCAGCATGAAGCCCAATACGGCGTTACGCAGCATCAGGCTAATGCGTTCCCCCAGAACAACCGTCTCATCCGACTGCAGGGACAGGGTCAGGCCTTTGGGCAGCTTAACCGTTTGGAGAAAGGCTTTCACATCCTCAGCAACACTAAGGGTGTCTCCGGTATCACTTCGTGAGACATCGATAAAGGCGGCCCGTTCATTATTAAAGCGGCTGATGAGGTTAATATCCTCGAATCCATCTATAACCTTGCCTATATCGCCAAGACGCAGGGTAGAACCATCTGGCAGATTCTTGATCACGATTTTTTCAAAATCTTCGCCTGTCGACTTTTTTTCCTGGACGCGCAATAGGATTTCGCCCTGGCTTGCCTCAATGGTTCCGGCTGGTATATCAATGGAATAATTGGCGATGGCATTACCAACATCCTGCAGACTTAACCCGTATTTGCGCAGGGTATTCTCTGGGATTTCCACTGATATCTGGTAGTCTCTAATTCCCCGAAGTGTGGTATCGGCAACCCCCGAGATCTGTCTCAGATCGTCTTTGAGATACTCCGCCCAGTATTTAAGTAAGTCTTCGGAGACTGCGCCATGCAGGGCCAGGCTGAGAACTTTGGGAGTAACCTTTACTTTGCTGACGATGGGTCTTTCGGAATCTTCAGGAGGAAAATCGCTGAGGCTGTTAACGGCAGTATCAACGTCGTTATAGACGTCATCGGCATCAGCAAAATCTTCCAGCTCCACCCGAATGGTTCCCGAACCTTCGGCTGCGGTAGACGTTATCCGTTTTACTCCTTCAATACCAAGAAGTGCTTCCTCAACACGGCTGGTTATGGAGTCTGAAACCTCATAGGGCGTCGCACCTGGATAGATGACGCTCACGGAGATAAGTCTGGGATCAATTGAAGGGAAGGTTTCGGTACGCATAGCGGAAACACTCAACACCCCACCGATGAGGAAAAGAAGCATGAGGATATTTGCTGCCACGTGGTTATTGGCAAACCAGGCAACCAATCCTTTTTCCTGAAATTTTGGGTGCAGATCACTCATGATTGGCGTCCATTTCCCCTGACTTTCTTGCTCAAACGCTCTTCCAAGCTATCAGTCATGTTAAGTTTTGATGCTTCAACGCGCATTCCCTCTATGGCTCCAGAGAGTCTTGTGGTGACTACATTTATCGGCCGACCGTTCCATCTGGCGGCAAGATACTTCTCATGGGTGTAAATAATGGTGGGCCTGAAAAAACTGAGGGTTTCATCACCATTGACATGCCACACTCTGCCGTCCTTTTGCAGTGACTCAACCGGCAAAAGGAGAATATCATCAAGTTGGGAACCTTCGATGCGGATATCAACAAACATTCCGGGTAGTATGCTACGACCCACCTCTTCAAATCCGAAGTTGACGTTGGCGAAACGAGTCTGTTCATTAAAGGATGAAACGCCGCGAAGCAAATACGCTTGAAATTTATTGGACTTGCCAAGAGAGTTTACTGTTATCGTGATGGTTGGGTTTTCTGACGTTAACAACCATTCCAGCTGTCTGTTGTCAAGGGAAGCACCTACCTCGAGTGTTTCTATATCAAAAACAGTTCCATAGCTTTGTCCAGCATTTACATACTGACCTTTTGCCAGATTACTGGTGAGTACACGTCCGTTGAACGGCAGAGAGAAACGAGTACGCTCAACATCCAGCTGTGCATTTGCGAGTTGGGCCTTTGCCGCGAGAAGATTGGCACGGGCTTCTGCTACTTGAGGTTTTCTAACGACAAGATCAGGAGGATCTTTATCACCATGGATCTGTTGCCATTCTGCAATTGCAGCTTCTGCTTCTGCCTGTTCGAGTAATAGATTGGTTTCCGCTCTGGCGACCTCAGCTTTGAGACGTTCCGCCTCCAGTTCAAAATCCAGGGATTCTATCTGGAATACTGTTTCACCAGCCTGAAAAACACCACCTTCAAAGAAACGTTGGCTAACTTGTTCAATTCGACCGCTTACCTGTGGGGTAACCGAGATCTCTGAGCGTGCCTGAACATTTCCGGTGGTCTCAAAGGCAATGCGATAGGGCCCGGGCGATACCTCCACGGTTTCCACTTTTAACAGGAGATCACCGCCATATTTGCTTTCCAGAGGTGCCTGTTTGGTACCAAGAAGATTGGATATGGTAAAAGAGGCGATGATAATCAGGACTACCAGCAAACATTGCAATAGCCCTTTTGTTTTGTCGCTCATGATTTTGAAGCTTCCTTATTCTGTGTTGCCAGCATATTTTTAGAACCGTCTGAATTTCCCAGCCAGTCTCCTCCCAGAGCGAGGTAGAGCGAGATGCGGGTGCTCCATTTTTCTCGCTGCTTTTGGAGTAAGAGTTGTTCCGTGGTGTAGCGCCTTTGCTGGGTGTCAAGGAGTTCTCGAAGGGATATGGTTCCTTGTATATAGCGATCTGCCAGCAGCTTCTCAGCTGTTTTCAGCGATATGACGGAACGGTTGACATTTACCAGTTCTTCAGTTAATTCCCGTTCTGCATTTAATGCTGTTTCTACCTCGCGAATGGCATCCAGTACATTATTGCTGTATGATGCCGCCAATTCCCTGACTTCTGATTCTTGTATTCTGATATTTGCCCGCAACGCTCCACCGTTGAACAGGCGGGTCATAATATTTCCAAAAATAGAACCTGCCAACTGATCTGCGGTAAACACATTGCTTACCTCATCTCCACTGTAGCCAATGCCAGCTCCTAAATTAACTGAAGGATATAGATCCGCCACAGCAACGCCAACTTCGGCTGTTGCAGACTGCAAACGAAATTCTGCAGCCTGTAGATCAGGTCTTCTGTCCAACAATTTTGCCGGTACGCTTACAGGAGCGTCAAGCGGGGGCGGCAGCAAAGGAAAATGCAGTTTGGCCGGGTCTGTATACCCAGGTGCATGGCCCAGGAGTACATCGAGGCGATATATTTCTTCAGTAAGAAGCCTCTGAAATTCAAAGATCTCGGCGCGAACCGAAGTGAAGTTTTCTTCGGCGAGAAACACATCCGCCAGGGTGGTTTCCCTTACCCCAAGCTCATGCCGGCGTTTGGTAAGTTCGTATATGGTTTTCCGGTTTTCTTGGTTTTTTTGAGCCAACTCAAGAAGATGTATGTTGACTGCAATTGCTACTCTACGGTTGAGCAACTCGGCTATCAGAGAATGAATAAGCGCTTCCCGGTCAAAGGAGGTGGCATTAAATAATGCCTCAGCCGATTCCTGTTGGCGTCTGAGTTTACCCCAGAGATCTATCTCCCATGAGGTATTTAATTCAACCCCGAGAGATGTTGTATAAACCCGTTCACCTTCAATTGCGGAAAATGATCTTTGCCCTGTTGTATCCAAATTGAGATCCGGTAAAAGTTCACCTTTACGGATCAGTACCGTCTCACGAGCCTGAATTATTCGTTCACCTGCTTCTCTTAAAGCGAGGTTGCCCGAGAGAAGTTCGCTAATGTAAGAATCAAGCACCGGATCATCAATTCGTTGCCACCAGGCATTCAGGCTATCGGTTTTCTCAATACCTTCGGGAAAATTGAGATACTCTTGGGAAGAATCCACGGCGGTTTCGATTCTTTTGAAATCGGGGCCTACCATGCATCCGGAAAAGAAGAAAACCGGCAAAAGGAAAAGTATATATTGCGCTCTGTAAAAATAATTAAGCATATAGTTTACGGTTAAGAAAAAATAAACATGGCCATTAGGCCTACTGCATAAATTGTGAGGTGCTGTTGGCATGATCAACATCTCTAATGCTGATTTCGCTCATTATACAGGAATAGTTACATTTAATTTTTTAAGAAATGTAAAGAAGATACGATTTGAGAAGATTGAGAGAACAACAACCCCTGTTTTCCTGATTAATTCTGGAGAACAGACTACGTACTGTGGTACTTTTTTTTAGGAATGTCTCTCAGGGTTTGTGGAATAATCGGGTGGAAAGAGAGAAAAGCGTATCTTCTTCAAGTATCCTTCGGGGGCTTGAATGGCAATTTCTTCATTCTCTTTTGTATAATATCTTCGAATTTCGGCAGCTGCTCATCGTTGAGAATTTCTTTGATTCGGTTATTCGATTCATTAATTATGGCAAAAACCTGAGGGTTATGCGTTTTTTTCAGCGCTACGATTCTTCTCATCCCTTCCGATAATATCACCGTTACTTCTGCTTCCTGGTCATCCGTTAATTGGAGCTTCCTGTCAAATCTATTGACGAGCATATTCAGGTCCTGTTCTGTTGGCCCTCGTTGGAAGATCTGGAATCGTTTCATAAGTGCTGAGCGGGTGGTTAAAGACCCAACACCAATACCAAGAATGAAGATGAAAGCAACAAAGGCCAAGCGTTTGAGGATCTTCATAAACAATACCTAAAATGAATAATAGGAAATATAATTTTCACCGGACGGTTGCATTTCAGCATAAAATAAAGACATATCAAGATTGGTGAGTGATGCATCGTTGATGAGGTAAATCCCGATCATTAGAATCATTGCGAATACAAGCTGCACTGCTGGCCAGCATAGATCTTTCAGTATCAGCGGTAATGTTTGTCCATTCTGGTCCGGAGAGGCTATATTGCGAACTTCTCGCATGACAGTCTGTTGCCACTTTTGCGATGGCTCAGGTGCTGTACCACCTTCGTGATATACTTGTTTAAGCGCATGCTCTAATCGTTCTATATCTTTAGCGGGGACATCTTTCATACAGCAACTCCTTGTTCAATCGCCAGCAATTTTTTTAACTGTTTATGCAATTTTTTCCTCGATCTGAATGCCCGTATTTTTACATTCGCCGTCGTCCAACCCAATAGTTCTGCAGTTTCAGTTGTTGTGTAGCCTTCAAAATGCAAAAGCTTCAAAACCATCTGGTCTTCAGGGCTTAGTGTGAAAAGAACCATATCAAGAAGCTCTCTTGCTTCTTTCGCTCTTTGATATTGTTTAAACTTCTCACCCGATTCGGAAGCCATGAGCTTTTCCAACCACTGGAAATGATTTTCAGACAAATCGGTTAGCATTATTTCAGATTTCCGGTAAAACTTGCGCAGGAAATCATAGCAGCCACGGATTGCGATAGTAGACAACCAGCTTTTAAAATTTCCGTTTGGTCTATATGTTTTAAGTGATCGATACATTTGCAGGCTGATTTCCTGAGCTACGTCTTCAATTTGCGATGCAGGAACATGTTTGTAAACAATTGCAAAGATATAGGATTGGTAGCGCTGTAGTAATTCTTTAAACATTTCAGTATTTCCAGCGACGATTGCACTCACCAAAGCCTCATCAGACTCTTCACTTGCACGGTTCATAATTGCTCTATTCGAATCCTTCCTATATTTCTGCCAGCTTCAAAACAGGATAATCGAAAAACGAGCCTAATATTCACAAATAATCGTATCAAAGTATGAATTTTAGTAATGAGCTTGATACAAACCAGATCTCTCGAGAATCACGAGGGAGGTACGAGATTAAAGGCTGGGAGAGAAGCGCCACTCGAGAGACCTGAAATTCTATAACCATCTGTTTATTATTTGGCTCGCCGTAAAAAATAGTTACAGTTTTTCCTTCACAACAGCTTTTTTTATTGCGCACTTAACTAAAAATATGAGTGAAGACAAAGAATGGATTGTGGAGTTGGTAAGGTAACTAGCCGTAATTATTGCTTCCTAAGAATTGGCTTTGCGCCATTTCTTCTTGTTGTTTTAAGACCCAGCCTTAGGTGTTTTTACTATTCTTTTTAGGTTTGCAGTAAGGAAGAGTAATTATTATATCAAGGCCATTGCCGTGATTTTGAGCGACAATGGCCCCTTCATGAAGACGTAGAGCCTGACTCGCTATGGCCAGGCCAATTCCAGTACCGCCCGTCCTTCGTTCTCGGGCATACTGAACACGAAAAAAAGGCTCAAAAAGATGATGTAGGCTCTCTTCAGGGACCCCAGGACCAAAGTCCCGAACCATTATGTCAATAACATCACCATGGATTGCCATGGTAACCACAACAGTAGTGCCATTTTCTGTATAGTGAATTCCATTACGAATTACATTCTCAACAGCTCTCCGAAGAAGCTCTGCGTGACCTTCTAATTGAATGTCGGACAAGGCATCACACTTTATGTTCCGTCCCAATTGTAATGCTTCAAATCTGGCATCTTCGACAATGGCAATTAGGAGCTCAGAAAGGTTAAACACTTCCTTATCCAGATAAACATTACCGCTCTCAATTTGGTTTAGGGTGAGAAGTTGGCTGATAAGTTCATTTATTCTGTCAGACTCCTTGCCAATCTGGTTGAGTGGAGCATGGAGGGTCTCATTGCTCTGTTTTCGAGCAAGTTCCAGAGCCACATTCAATCGGGCCAGAGGAGAACGCAACTCATGGGATATGTCTCGTAACAATCTTTTCTGAGCCCTGATCACTGTCTCAGTTTTCTCCGCCATGATATTAAAGTCCCTGCCAAGATCAGCAATTTCGCTTCCACCGCCTCGTAGTTCACGAGTAATACGGGTTGCATAATCTCCTGCGGCAAATTGCTGGGTTTTACGCCGTAACTCAATGATCGGGGCTGTCAGTGTTTTTGCTAAAACGAAGCAGACCACTGAAGCTACAGTTATTGCAATAACAAGTTTAAGGCTTTTATTTGACTCTCTTAAAAATATCAGTACTCTCCCGGCAAAGGGCAGATCGTGGGCACCTGTGATGGCAGGTGGAACCGCCATGCGGTGAAGACCGACCAGGATATGCTCGTTGCCGTGCTGATCGTTGATGCTTCTGGCTATATTGATTCTGTTATCTTTCCAATAGGCAATTGTCCTATTTTTATTTTTCCTCGCCTTTTCAACGAGCAACTCATGGTTGCTGGGCAGTTTATTTCCGGAAAGGGATATATTATCTCTGTTATAGAGCTGAAGGTTTGTTCCAGTAACAGCCTCCAATTCATGTATATGTTGTTCATAACTGGCTTGGCCTCCAGTCAGATATACACTTTGAGCAGCTCTTCCTGAAAGCACAACTATCTTGGCGAAACTCTCTGCCATGCCCTGTGGTCTGTCCTCCCTGATTGCGGTAAAGGCCACAATGGGAACAGTACTGAGAATAAAAAGAAGCAGTGTAATAGACAAAAGCAGTATTGCCAGAAAACTCGCCATTAATCTAAAAAACAGACTTTTCATCAACTACTCCCTCACCGGGTTACATCATGAGGTTCATTGAGGCCAACCCCCGTATACATATATCCTGCTCCTCGAATAGTTTTTATCCGCTCATGCCCATTAACTTCATGGCCTAGCTTTTTTCTTAAACTGGCAATATGCACATCAATACTGCGGTCAAACATAGCTAGCTTCCTGCCAAATATATTATTAGCAAGTTCTTCACGGCTCACCACCTTGCCGACACTTAGGAGAAGTTCGCGTAACAGGGAGAACTCTGCAGCAGTTATGCCGATCTCGTCGCCATTGCGATACACCCTCATGGTGTAGGGGTCCAACACTATATCCCCAACGGACAATTGTTTATACTTGGCCTTTGAGTATCGCGAATCGGAAACCTCGGCAATCCGACGCTGAATAGCTCTCAGACGAGCCAGCAGTTCCCGGGGATTGAAAGGTTTTGAAAGATAGTCATCAGCCCCTAATTCCAGACCTATAATTCTGTCAATATCGTCCCCTCTGGCAGTAAGCATTATGACAGGTGTTGATGAAAAAGTTCGGAATTGTTTAAGAACTTCAAAGCCGTCAATGCCTGGAAGCATAACATCAAGAACAATAAAGCTGTATTCTTCTGAAAGCGCTCTTGCCAAGCCATTCTTCCCATCATGAACACCCTCAATGGCAAATCCTTCTGGTTGAAGATACTCCGTCAATAGATCACACAACTCAACATCATCATCTATAATGAGAATTTTCGTATCCATATTCTGCACCGCCTAAACACTCTTCTAAAAAGTATTAGCCAATAGATTCAAACGTCTCTGCAAGGCATCTAATCTGAGGTAACTGCCAGTAACCAATAATACTTGATTATATGTATCTGTGCTGTCATGAAACCTTTCTTTACTCTTCTTTACATTTCTTTACCTTTGCTTCTTGTCTCCTAACAATTTTTTCCTTTTTATCCGGAGATGTGAGAAAGGAGATAGTCCATATTTCTATTAATACATCATGCTTGTTCCAACCTGAATTGGGATGGTCATACAATTCTAAAGAGGAACACTCATGAATATCTGTCCGCAAATGTGGGTTAGAAAAACTAGCTTGGCCAGCCTATCCCACGGGATTAGCTTTTTTTGAGACTCAATTTTACGATTTAAAATTGGATCGGCATATCCCGATGAGAGAGCCCTTCTTATAAACCGAGTAGGAAGGTTTAAAGACGGGCTCATTGCCAAGCCAAGAAAATTACCTCAGGGAACGCAATTCGGACCTTGCAAGTGCGCCGTCACCATCAGTGTCAGCAGCTCGCAGGAGTGGGGAAATGTAGGACGCAAATTCGTCGCGACTGATGAGCCCATCATTACTACTGTCTAGTTCGGTGAAATCCGGCATTGCAGAAATGGTATTACCGGGACCGCGTGCAGATACTTGAGCTCGCATTTCGTCAAGCTCAGAACCCTCCAGGTAGCCATTTCCGTTTTTGTCGCCCTTATCAAAAAGCTTGCTTCGCATTGAGCTAATTTCCGAAAACTGAATCTTTCTGTCGCCGTTACTGTCAAGCTGGCGAAGAGCCTTTGGTGATTGTGCAGAACAAGCCGAAGCTATAAAAATACTTACACCCAGAACCGCGATAATCTTAAGTGATCGTTCCATCATTCTTCTCCTTATACATTTATTGAGGATATTTAAAATTTAGGATTCTATTTCTTATACGGAAAAATGACGTTCAACTTACGCTAAGGTGAAATAAATTTTTTTAGCGTAAGTTCCATCGATTAAATGCGTAAAAATAGATAATCGAGTTCGCAACAAACCAATCGAGTTTGGAGTAGTCATTAAATGAAGAAAACCCAACGAAAGGAGGCCAAATCATGAGAAACAAAATCCTAAGTAAAGTTACATTACTATTCATATCGATACTGGTTGCGGCATCTGGTCTCCAGATCAGCAAGGTTTTTGCTGAGGACAGTACACCATTTAAAAACAAGAGATTTGATGCTGAC
>JASJDT010000044.1 GCA_030065655.1 Desulfocapsaceae bacterium
GAAATGCTAGGACCTGGTCTTCTTGGGGCATTGGTGCAACTGCACCATATCCTTGCGTGGATAGGGCAGCAGCCGCATTGGCATACTGGGCCGCAACAAACGCGTTGTCACCTTCGCAGAGACGGGTGAGAAAAGCACCATCGAAGGTATCACCTGCGGCGGTTGCATCAACTGCTTCCATCGGGGTAACAGGAATTACATCCCTTTTCCCATCTGCAATTACAAGCGTCCCATCTTTCCCCATACTGAGAGCAACAATAGACGGACCGAGTCCGGCATAAAATTCGGCAATTTCATACGGGTCTGAAAGACCAGTAAGCTGCTCAGCATCTTCAAGCCCTGGTAGAGCGATATCACTTTGTGCTAATGCGGCATGTATAATAGCTGTGGCGCGTTCAATTGGCCAAAGTTTTAACCGGAGATTAGTATCATAGGAAACCTTCACTCCATTTTTTCTAGCAATAGCTATCGCATGGAATACTGCATCGCAAGCATTGTCACTTATGGCTTGACTGATACCGGAAACATGCAGGATTTTCGCCTGCCGGATGTATTCTTCCGGTACCTCCTCTGGCGTAACCTGGCTCGCTGCTGACCCTGCCCTGAAATAAGAAAACTCATGTCCTTTTTCCGAATGGGTGACAAAGTAGATACCGGTATGTGACGCAGGATTTCTTATAACATGGGAGGTATCTATCCCTTCTTTTTGCCAAAGTTCAAGAAACGAGCTACCAAATGGATCCTGGCCCACGGCTCCGAAATAGCCAACCTTAGCTCCCTGCCGGGCAGCCGAACAGGCACAGTTGGAAGTATCGCCGCCATGACCTGGAAGGTATTTGCCATCTTCAGGAGTCTGGTTGAACTCAAGAAGTGGTTCTCCGAAACAAATGATATCCAGTTTCATGATCTTCTCCTGTTAGATGCGGCCGTACTTGGCCAGCCCGTCCCTAAGTGAACCGGACTCGATTATGAGTTTGGCCTGCTCCAGCTCTCGTTCATCAATCTCCTCAGACATAGTCAATACTTCTTCGACATGATCTTTCGGAACGACGACAATTCCGTCTACATCAGCCTTAATGAGATCGCCAGGATGAACCATTATTTCACCGACTTGGACTGGAACGTTTGACTCAATTGTTTTAAACCGACCTAATGTCGTACCAGGTGATACAGCACGTGCATATATCGGAAAATCATAATCTCTCTTGATCTCAACAAGATCACGCACTCCGCCATCAAGAACAGCTCCTTCATGTTTATTTGCAACTGCACCAGCTGTCATTAGCCCACCCCAAACAGCGACATTGGGTTCTGCGTTGATTGAAATGACAATAACGCTTCCCGCTTCTGCTTCATCAATGGCATCAAGCGCATGCTGAGGTGGGAGGAATTCATCTGTTGGCCCCTCAAGGATGGTTACTGCCGGGCCGACGATTCCTTTATCGTTGATTCGAGGTTTGATAGAATAGTCAAGATATCCGCGCTTTCCTACAATCTTGTCTACAGCATCAGCAACAGAAGCGGTTGCTACCTTTCTATATCGTTCAATCAGGTCTTCAGAATACATCATATTTCTCCATGAATTTGCTAGATGTTATTGTTACTACCAGGGATTAAGCCATGATTGAGGCTTTTCCCCGGAGAGGACTCGGTACACTTCTTTTGCCGCTTTGGTTTGCAGCTCTTCAATAGAGCGATCCGAATACCAGGCTGCATGGTCCGAGACGATTACATTGTCTAATTTAAATAGAGGGTTAGCTTTTCCCGGAGGCTCGTTTTCGAACACATCGATCCCTGCACCCTTGATCATACCGCTCTTCAGAGCCTTGACCAAAGCTTTCTCATCAATCAACGGGCCTCGGCCAGTGTTGACGACGATCGTCCTTGGGGTCATCAGACCAAATTCTTTTTCGCTGAGAATATGTCTGGTTTCTTCGAGCAGAGGGGCGTGCAAAGAAATTACGTCAGAATTTCGACATACCTCTTCCACTGATGCTTTATGCGCCCCGTATCCCCAGATCTCCTCCTCTGTTAAACCCGGATCGTAAATCCAGATGTCTTTGAAGCCAAAGGGACGCATTTTTTCCAGGAAAGATCGGGCAATTGAACCAAACCCAATAATACCCAGCCCTTTTCCATTAAAGGTGTAAATAGGTTCGGCATCACCAACACCCCATATACCTTTTCGGACATCCGAATCCCGCTTCACTAACCAGCGGGAAACAGCCAGAACCAGCGTCACGGCATGGTTGCTTACTTCTTCGGCACCGTATTGAGGTATGTTGGCCACGTGAATTTTCTTATTCTTTGCCGCTTGCTGATCGATGTTGTCGACCCCTATACCATAGCGAACAATCACCTGACATCTTTCCATCTTATCTATCAGGTCGGCGTCAACTATGGCCTCACGGACCATAACCGCATCAGCATCCCGAACCATTGCCACTTTTTCGTCGTACCCGGCATCTTTGGGCACGACATGGATTTCCTGGGAAAACTTGCTGAGAATATCCTTCTCAACGCTATAAGAAGCATAACCGGGCTCAATGACAACGATTTTACGTTGTTGGTTATCCATTACGTTCTCCCTAAAGATTTTGTGTGCTGCCTGTTATTGTGTAGCTTTGATAGCGCCTTCAAGCTTGGCTACCCACTCTTCTCCGATCTCTTCAACAACCCACTTTCTTCCTGCTGGTTGAGCCAGTTTGCGGAATTCAGCAAGTTCAGCTGGAGTTGGGTTATAGACTTCCATTCCCTTTTCGGTCAGAATGGTCTTGGCATTGGCATCCTGGGCAGCAGTCATCCCTCTGTGGATAGTTTTGGCGAGTGAAATTCCGTCGAGAACCGCCTCTTTTTCCTTGTCAGAGAGTTTGTTAAAAAAGGACGCGTTCATCATGTACGCATGCCATGAGAAAACATGACCATCTGCAGTAAAATATTTTTGGGTCTGATACATTGATGCGTTAACAATATTGGTTACCCCATTTTCCTGACCGTCTACTACCTTTTGTTGCAAGGCCGTCGGCAGTTCTGGCCAGGGAATCGCCTGAGGGCTGGCACCGAGTGACTTGACCAAGTCAATATATATCGGTGAAGTCATAACCCGGATTTTGAGACCTTTCATATCTGCAGGGCTTTTGATCTGACGTTTGGAGTTGGTGAAGCAGCGTATACCATTGTCTGCCATAGCAAGCAGCTTAATATTGTTTTTCTTGACCATATCTTTGGACATCAGCTCGAGAAATGGTCCGTCAACAACTTTCCAGGCTTCAGAATGGTTACTGAACAGATAGGGAATCGCAAACACGTTAAATGGCTTGTAATAGCCACCCACAGCACCGTCATGGACGATACCCATCTGGATTGAGCCGAGTTCAAGACCTTCCATAACCGTGTTCCCATTACCTAGCTGGCTTGCTGGATACACATCGACCTTTAGAGATCCTTCCGTTGTAGATTCAACATACTGTTTGAAAGCCAATGAAGCGGCATGCTTTGGCGAGCTGAGATCCGCAGTTTGAAAATGCGCAAGTTTTAAAGTTTTAGCTGCAAAGACGTTTGCTGGTAAAAGCATTGCTGCAAGGATGAGAGATACTCCGATCTTTTTCATGATTTTCTCCTTTACTGTTTTGTTGTACTAAGCTTGAGGATTCCGAATCACACTTTACTATTAGCCATGAACCCATGTTAATTTGTAAATCCCAGGGCGTGAGGCAAAACCGTACTGATCGATGGGAACAGTACAATGAGCAGCAGTACAAAGAATTGCGCAACAAGAATTGGAGCAATGGATACAATGATTTTTTCAAGTTTCACCCTTTCCATACTGGATACCAGGAAAAGCACCGGTCCAACAGGTGGAGTGACCATGCCTATGGCGAGGTTCAGGATCATCATCACTGCAAACTGAATCGGATCAACTCCGAAAGCCGCTGCTACCGGTGAAAGGACCGGGGCGAGGATGATTAGTGCCGGCAAAGTATCTATGAATAATCCGGTAACTAATACGATGCCAGCAAGGATAAACAGAGCGATAAGCCTGCTGTCTGTTAATTCAGCAGCACTTTTTGCCAGCATGTCAGGTAGTCTCATGGTCGTCAGAACATTAGCAAACAGGGTTGCCATAGAGACTATGAGTAAGACTGCAGCTGTTGCGAGAGCCGCCCGCAACATTACTTTGGGAAGTATTGCTAATGATAACTTCCTGGTAATGAAGAAGCCAACAAACATGGCATATGCAGCAGCAACTGCCGCTCCTTCAGTAGGTGTAAATATACCGCCACGAATACCGACCAGGATGATTACTGGCATCATCAAGGCAGGAGAAGCCTTGATACTGAGCTTTAAAATTTCAAGTAATTTTTTACGCTGCCTGACTTTAGTGTAGCCATGCTTTCGCACCAGAAAATAATTAGCTGCTGCGACTGCCAAGGCGAGGAGAAGCCCTGGCAGAACGCCAGCCATAAAAAGACCGCCTACTGTAACTCTGGAGTCGGTAGTAGCATAGATAATGGCAAGTATAGATGGAGGAATGATCGGACCGACAACGGCATTAGCACAGGAAATTGCCGATGCGTACTCCGGCGAATATCCATCCTTTTTCATCATCTGCCTGTCAATCACGCCAGGACCTGCCGCATCTGCCAGAGCTGATCCGGAGATGCCGGCAAACATCACACTGGTCAGAATACTGGAATACCCCAGTCCGCCTTTGATATGTCCTACAAGTGATTTAGCAAAACGCAGTAGCGCCGGGGTCAATTCCCCTGCACCCATCAGCTCTGCAGCCAGGATAAAAAATGGTATCGCTGTGAGTGTGGTAGAGTTTATTCCGGCAAAAAATTGCTGTGGTATCAGTATGAATGCCATGGGTTCAGAAACGAGCATGACACACGCCGCAGAAATCCCCATAACGAAAACGATAGGTAGCCCTATCAACAAACCGATAATAAAGCATGAGATAAGGATAGTAAGCATATCAGTCCCCCATCAGCTCATCAGTGAGTTCGCCCTGGTTTGTAATCTGAGTTTCTTCATCCCAAAGTTCGTCAATGAAGCGACCGAAAAAGATGATAAGGTGGAGTGAAAGAAAGAGTGAACCAACTGGAATTCCTGCGTAAGGAATTGCCCTAGAAATTTGAAGTACGTTGGTCTCTTTATGCAAGCCAAAAAGAGAAAAGCGGATTCCCCAGTAAATAAGTGCGGACATAAAGACCAGGATGACCAAGCCGATAAGTATGCGAAGCCCTCGTTCTAATTTGGCTGGTAGTTTTTTCTGGATCAGATCGAATCCGACCAGCCTTCCCTCCCTGAGAGCCAATCCGGCACCCAGGTAGGTGAGCCAGATCATGCCAAAGCCAACTACTTCATCTATCCAAGCGAATGATATAGAAAACAAGTACCTAGCAAGCACTTGACTAAAAACCAGGACAAACATTACAGTAAGAATCGATGCAACGCTCACCTTGTTAATTTGCATCAACCATCTTTCAAACGCTGTAAGCATAACGACCACCTTGGTTCAAATATACTTGCACCCAAACTGGAATCTTAGTATTCTAGAATCTACTTCTTTAAAGAGATGTTGTCAACTCTAATTGCAAAAAAATAAGATTCTAGTATTCTAGGTATACAAGCTCACGAAAGGAAAGATATACATATCAGAACGTTAGGATCTGACTTTGCAGATAGAGAAAAAACAGACCATCAGCAATAAAGGATAATTCCATGAGTCCCTTGACCCCACGTACAACAAATTTGGCAGGACAAGTAGAAGAAATAGTAAGAGAAAAGATAATCTCCGGCGAAATACCCCTCGGCAGCAGAATCTCGGAACTAAAGATCGCGGATCAGATAGGAATAAGTAAATCACCAGTACGACAAGCACTCTTTCGCCTGCAAGAAGAACACCTCGTTACTATCCTGCCACAAAAAGGAACCTTTGTTTTTACGCCCGATGAAAAGCAACTGCGTAATGTATGCCTCTTACGTTCGATTCTCGAACCTGCAGCACTCAAAGTTGCTTTTGAAAACAATAGAGATCTCTTGTTAGCAGAACTGAAAAAACAGTATTTTTTAATGAAAGAAAGTGTTGAAAGGGAGGATTATGTTGAATATGCCCAGCATGATATGCAGTTTCATGACGTTTTTTTTGAATTAAGTGATAATCCTTTTTTTACTGAATCGTATAAGCTGATTCGCTCTCTACTCTCGGTATTACGCATCCAGTTAAAGTCAAGCAGTGAACACCTTTCCAAATCCTTTGCTGAACATTCAAGGATAATTGAGGAACTGGAGAAACCAGATATGGAGTCGGCCCTTTTCATACTGGATCGTCACATAGGTCTAAACGAAAACTCATACTGGTCTAATATCACGACAATTGTTGAAAATATGGCTAAAGAGAAAAAAACAAGATAGCGCTTTAATAAAAGGAATTCATTGCATGTACCCGTTTGAAATTGGGCCAATAAGGCCTGTCGATGAAGCAGATAGTTTACTCATCAGAACAACACGAAACTGCCCCTGGAATAAATGTGAGTTCTGTGTCAATTACCAGCATGAGAATTTTTCAATACGCTCGGTCGAAGAAATAAAAAACGATATCGAAAAAACGGCTAATTATTATAGCAATAACCGATTTGAACGTTGTTTTCTCCAGGATGGCGACAGCCTGATCATGCGTACAGCAGATCTACTTGATATCCTAACTTATTTGAAAACGTTTTTCCCCGACCTCAAAACCATTTCTAGTTATGGCAGAGCCTGGTCCATGAGTAGAAAAAGTCCTGCAGAGTTGAATGAAATATGTGAGGCCGGATTAAATCTTCTTTATTGCGGGATGGAATCCGGTGCAGACGAAGTTTTGGAAATGGTCAACAAAGGCGTTAGCTCAAAAGAAATTATCAGCGCCGGTATCCATGCTAAAGAGGCGGGCATGCGATTGTCCGAATTTGTTATCTCAGGTCTCGGAGGAAGAGAACTCTGGCAGGTTCATGCCAAAGAAACGGCAAAAGCATTGAATGCTATAAATGCTGATAAAATCAGAGTCCTTACGATAGGAGTCAAACCGGGCTCAGGACTAGAGCAAAAAATAGCTGATGGTAGCTATACCCTGCAAACAGAAGAGAACATCATTGAAGAGCAAAAAATGATGGTTCACCATTTGAATGGAATTACTAGCCACTATGCTCATCACCATGCAGTTGACCTGCTCTTGGAAGTTCGTGGACAATTACCAAAAGATAAAGATTACCTACTCTCCATATTCGACCGATTCCTTGATCTTTCTGACAACTATAAGAGAAATTTTATACTTGGTAGAAGATTGGGATTTTATAATCGACTAGATGACTTACACGAGAGAAACAATTACAACACAGTGGAAAAACAATTTCAAAAATTTGGCATCAACTCAAACTTCGAACTGGAAAACCTTTATCACTCATTAAGATCTCAAATCGTTTAACCAAAACGTTATGCATTTAGCCGGGAAGCTAATTTGAAATCATGACAAGTCACGACATTATCAGTGTTTACCAAATTTTGCAGCTTACGTATGGTCTGGGACGATAGGTATGCCTTTTGATTTTTAACTTATTTGTTTATAAAGCGAATCAGTAAGTCGGTAAATTACCAATCGGTAAGTTACCGACTTATTAGCCAATAATTCAACTATTTATTCAAATTAGTAAACTTTTCCCCACACTATTTGCTAAAATCTTTATTTAGCTAGAGTGCGGCAGAGCCGGCCGAATCCGCCGGGAATAGTACCTGATGACCAGAAGGCGCAACCCTGTTTATAATCAACAAACCAATACCCGCCTGGTTTTCGAGTTGCATCGACGAACACGAAGGGCTGATCCATGGAAAAACAGGGATGCAGGTAAACACCTTTAAAGTTCACAGAAGACTCCATAAGCGACATTGCTTCTTCAAGGCTGGGCAGGCGCCAGTCATGAAAGCCCGCAAAACCTTGTTTGTTGAGCTCTTCGATTTTTTTCTTCATCGTTCTGTTGGAGCATATATCCAGTCCCCCAGCTTGCCACTGCAAACCGGTACGTTCATCAACAATGGTAAGTGTATCGCCAGGATTGACCAAGCCGTTGGTGAATCCACCGCTGGTATTTCTTTGGGAATCGTAGAAATTCCATTGTCTAATGACTTCATCCACATCTTCGTCAAGCAATATTTTTGAGCTGGAAGGCAACTCTACCACCTCAAAATTCCATTTCGCCTTACCCTGTTCAGGCAAGGGTTTCCCCATGTTCTCTCGAACCGTTTTTTCAACGACTTCATGAACATATTTACCATCATTTTCATCAAGAACATTGGCGATCAGCCATTTTTTCACATCTTGATCGATGGCAAAACTCATCTCAAAACGAGCGGCACGACCTTGTTTTTCAACACATTTTCTAACGATATCAGTCGGTACGTCAATTTCGGCCAGGACCTTGGCATGTTTGACGGCGCGTTCCATGAGACAGACTCTGGGTTCATCACCCCAGTTGTCCACGAAAAAATAGTAAACCTGTTCGCTGTTATCCCGAACACGTTCACGTCCTCCCCATGACTCGTAGGTGCCGAAGCTGAGATCAGGGGTCATTTCCCAATCAATTGGTGATATTTCCCGATTACCTACCCGAACCTTGTTGTAGAGTACCCGTTCTGTGTTTTGAATATTCATTGTTGCTCCCTCACCTAAATGATTATACTAAACATTATGCTTCACCAATTATTCAAACAAAATAATAAGAACCATTCTCAGTGATGTCGAATACTATTTCCACTGCTGATGGTAAACGCGGTTATCCTCTGCCCCTCGGACCGTCGATACTTCCTGAAGGTATCAATTTTGCTATCTTTTCAAGAAACGCCAAACAAGTTGAGCTGGTCATTGATGTCCAGGAAGAAGGACAAGAACGTGTGCGGCACTCCTACCCACTGCAACCCGGTTACAATCGCACCGGTGATATCTGGCACATCCTCCTGCCCTTCCATCGTCAAAAAATCAGCTACGGTTATCGTATAAATGGCCAATCTGCACCTGAAGAGTCAGGAACCCTTTTTAATGACCAGAACATCCTGATTGACCCCTATGCCAAGATGCTTACCCCGAGAAAGTGGGGAGAGCGGGCAGATTATGGCCAAAGACCTTGTTGTCAGTTTCCTGACCACAGCTTTAACTGGCAGGGTGACAAACCTCTGAAGATACCTCTTGAAGAGACTATCATATACGAGCTTCATGTTAGAGGATTCACCCGCAGCCCAACCTCCCAGACTCAATACCCTGGGACCTACAAAGCAATCATCGACAAGATCCCCTACCTAAAGTCTCTGGGTATAACTGCGGTTGAACTCATGCCGATAGCAGAGTTCAATGAGAACGAAAATCCTTTTACCAATCCTTTTACCAAGGAAAAGCTCAAAGATTTCTGGGGTTATAATTCCCTCAATTTTTTTGCACTCAAATCAGGATATGCTGCAGATAGTGCCCATCCTTTGCAAGAATTCAAGGAACTGGTTCTGGCTCTGCACCAGGCAGGCATTGAGATTTTTCTCGATATTGTTTTCAACCATACCGGGGAAGGAGATTATAACGGGCCAACCACCAGCTTTCGGGGTATTGACAACCCGATTTACTATCTGCTGGACCCTGAAAGCCGGCAGTATATGAATTTTTCCGGATGCGGTAATACCATGAACTGCAATCACCCCATTGTCCGGGAATTGATCAGGAATGTGCTCCGCTATTGGGTTATCGAGATGCACGTGGATGGTTTTCGCTTTGACCTCGCCTCAATCCTGGGTCGAGACAAACAGGGCAACGTACTGCCTGATCCACCCATGCTCGAAGTCATCGCTGAGGATCCCATTCTGCGGGATACCAAGATCATCGCCGAGGCTTGGGATGCTGCAGGGCTGTATCAGGTTGGCTCCTTTTCCACCGATAGCCGCTGGAGCGAATGGAACGGCAAATTCAGAGACGATGTGCGCAGTTTTTTTGCTGGTCACGAAAACTCCGTCCAGAAGCTGGCTACCCGAATTGCCGGCAGCTCAGATCTTTACCAGGCAAGTTCCAGGGGACCATCTAACTCAATCAATCTCATCACCAGTCATGACGGTTTTACCCTCTACGATCTGGTCAGCTATGAACAAAAGTATAATGAAGCAAACGGTGAAAATAACCTGGACGGAGAAAACCACAACATTAGCTGGAACAGTGGCGTAGAGGGTGAAACATCATCGACAGAAATCAACCGGCTGCGCCTCCGTCGTATCAAAAGTATGGTGCTTACCTTGCTGCTCTCCCAGGGAGTGCCGATGCTCACCGCCGGTGATGAATTTGGCTTTTCTCAGAAAGGTAACAATAATGTCTGGTGCCAGGACAACGAAACCGCCTGGCTGGACTGGTCTCTTGCTGAAAAAAACAGCGATTTACTCCGGTTCGTGCAAAAGTGTATCGCCCTTCGTAAAGAACACAGGGTCTTTCAACGCACCCGGTTTTTCAGCGATATAGATGCCCCGGGGCATCCCGAAATCACCTGGCAATCTTTGACACCTAGCACCACCGATTGGTCACCCACCTGCCATCATCTTGCTTTTTTGCTTGACGGAACCAAACAGCAGGATAGCCATTTCTTCATCATGCTCAATGGCTCCAGAAAAAATTCGGTAACCTTCACCCTGCCACATCCCCCCTCTGATGATCCACGAGAAATAAGAAAATGGTATAAAATTATCGATACGGCAGGCCAATCACCGGAAGATTTTACCGAGTTGGATTTCGCCACCTGCTTAGCAGGAGATTCGACCTTACCGGTAGAACCGATGGCTGTAGTCGTCCTCCAGGCCGGATAAAACAACAAATCTGCTCAAGATCTTGTTGTTCTGCTCTTCCAACAAATACTCACTATTTTCAGAATTTGTCGCGAAATGCTTGAATATTTGCATAATTACCAATATACTTCGGGCAGTTATAAGCAACTTCCAGCAATGCGGCCCCAAAAATGTGGCAAAAGGCTGCATGACCTTTGACCACCACTCTAACCTGCGGGAATACGATCTCGAGTATGGCGCAAGGCACCTTCCTTTTCATTGGCGACAGCTTCATTGCCAATTTTGATTGGCAACAGCGGATGCCCCACTTTGAGGTGCACAGCCTCGGGACTGCCAACGAAAAGGTTGAGGGTGTTTTGCAGAGGATTGCTGAAATTGAGCAGACCGTGGAGAAACCCGATATCATCCTCATAATGACCGGGATTTCCAATGTCGTCGAAGGGGATTATACCTTTGTCGACCAGATCCGCCGGATCGTTATCCGGTTGAGTAATACTTTTCCTAATGCTGAAATCATCGTCAACAGTTTACCTAATATCAGGATTAACTTCCTGGTTGAAGAGGCTATTTATCACCTCAATATAAGCATTAACACGATGACCAGGCAAACCGGCTGCTGCTATCTGGATAACTTTACCAAAAACGCCAAACAACCGGATCTCTTCGAGGAAGATGGCATTTGCCTGACGCCTGCGTCCTATGATCGATGGGCTCGTTCGATTCTTGAATATGTTGCCTTTCTACTTGAAGATGATTAACTCTTCACCAGCATAAATTTTCAACCCATATTGTTATTTAATCGGAGTTAAATATGTTGTTTTTATCTTTTCGCTCTTCCTCTCTTCTGGGGTTTGCTCTTCTTGCCATGATCATGATTGCTCAAGTTGTTCCTGTAATGGCGGAACCATCCTCCACAAGTGGAGTTGTGGTGGAAACCATGAATGCCGCGGACTACACTTATCTCAAAGTTGAGACGAACGGCCAGGAAACTTGGGTTGCCATACCGGCAACTCCCGTTCAAAAAGGTGAGCAGGTCACCTACAAACAGGGAATGGTCATGGAAAATTTTGCCTCCAGGACTCTTGGCAGAACCTTTGCCTCGATTGTTTTCTCACCAGGACTTGTTAGCACCGATTCATCCACCGTCTTGAATGATACGCCAGCAGAAAAGAGCGGCTCCTCATTTGCCGATGCTATCAGAAAAGAACAACAGCAACCTCAAAGCGTTTCTGTCGAGAAGCAGCAAAGTCCCGGTAGTGCCGGTGCCACGGTACCTTTCAAAGAGATCAACGTTACCCGGGCGGAGGGTGAAAACAGCTACACGGTTGAAGAGCTCTTTGCCAAAGCGGCAAAACTAGACGGTAAAACCGTACGTCTGCGGGCAAGGGTAGTGAAGATCAACCCCCGCATCATGGGGACAAACTGGATTCATCTCCAGGATGGTACCGGTGACCCAATGCAAAACAGTCACGATCTGGTCGCTACCAGTGAGGTAATCCCTCAGGTTGATCAAGTGGTTGTGGTTGAAGGAAAGATGACTGCAAACAAGGATTTCGGCTTCGGCTACAAATATGACGCACTGCTCGAAGAGGCTGTTTTCAGCACGGAAGAATAGCAGTAAATTGTTCTGCTTTTTAAAACATTTTCCTAAGCATCAGAACATGTATCCAGTCGGCAGACGCATATGCATATTGTAATTGTCGGACCGGGAGCTCTAGGCGGGCTACTCGGTGCCACCACGAGCATGGGCAATGACGGCAGTGATAGCGTCAGTCTATTGGATTACAACCATAGCAGAGCCGAGGAAATAAACCGCAACGGACTCCGTTATGAAAAGGATGGGGAACATAAGTGCTTTAACATTAAGGTTATTTTCAAGCCTACGGAAATTGACCACGCCGATATTCTTTTTCTCTGCGTAAAATCCTATGACGTGGAAAAATGTTTGCAGTACTGCTCTCCACTGCTGCATTCAGAATGTTTGGTTATCTTCATGCAGAATGGTATCGCCCATCTCGACCATGATCGCCACATAGGTGAGGCTGTGGCGGTTTACGGTACCACCACCGAAGGAGCTACCTGTCATGGGCCTGGTCACATTTATCATGCCGGTGTTGGCAAGACTTTCCTTGGTTTTCAGCACCCCCCCACTCTCGACAGCAGCCATCGTTTAGTACGGGTAATTGAGCGCCTACAAGCTGGAGGTATGAATGCAACCACCACCGAATCAATACTCAATAGGATCTGGGCAAAGCTTTTTATCAACGTTGGTATTAATGCACTGACCGTCATCAACAATTGTAAAAACGGTGTACTTCTGGAACTTCCCGAGGCTCAACTCCAGATGCGTCAAGCGATCGAAGAAGCTCAGTGCGTGGCTGAAGTCCTGCACATCAAGGTAAATGCGCACTGGCGTGACACCCTTGAGGTCTGCCGAGCCACCGCCGACAATCTCAGTTCAATGCTCCAGGACGTGCGCAAAAAAAGAAAAACCGAGATCGACGCCATCAACGGTGAGGTTGCCCGTTTAGCAGCAAGCCTTGGTTTGCAGGCACCGATGAATGTTGAACTTGTCCGCAAAGTAAAAGATATTGAGAAACAGTATGCATGATCTACAAATAGCCCCTGATCAGATCGGCTTTGATTTTGATGGAGTTATTGCCGACATTGGCGAGGCTTTCAGACGACTTGCCGGAGATGAACACAATTACCTGGTAAACCTTGATGAAATAACCAGCTTTCAGGTGGAAACCTGTACCCATATTCCGGAAGCTATTGTCGCCAAAATTTTTAATGACATCCTCAAGGACTCTCTGACCACCAGGCTGCTGCCAATACCCGGATCGTTGGAAGTTCTCAGTGAACTCAGTAAAGTCAGCCGGGTCAAAATCATCACCGCCCGTTCCCACGACCAACCGGTGATCGACTGGCTCGACAACTATCTTCCAGCCGAGGTCTGTCGAAGGATCGATCTCGTCGCCATGCATGATCATGATCAGAAAGTACGTTTTATCAAGGAGCATGATCTTACCTTCTTTGTTGATGACAGAGCCGAAACTTGCGCTCAGGTCGCCCAAGCCAATCTTCACCCTTTGCTCTATCGACAGCCCTGGAACAGCAACTGGCATGACTTTACCGTGGTCGACAACTGGCAGCAGATTGCCGAGTTTATCAAAAGAAGAGAAACCATTTAGATACGGGAGGAAAAATGCAGTGTCCGTATTGCCACAAAACCATCGATAACCTGCGTAATCCCCTGCCGACCGTTGATGTGATTATTGAAATAGGTGATAAAATCGTACTCATAAAACGCAAAAACCCGCCCCATGGCTGGGCTTTGCCCGGTGGCTTTGTTGATTATGGAGAATCATACGAAAAAGCAGCACTACGGGAAGCAGAGGAAGAAACAGGTCTTCAGGTTTTGAACCTTAAACAATTCCACACCTACTCTGAACCGGGTAGGGATTCACGATTCCATACCGCATCAACGGTATATATTGCCCAGGCAACCGGAACACCAAAAGCAGGTGATGATGCCGGTGAAGCTGAACTCTTCGAGCGCACCAATCTCCCTGAGCTTGCCTTCGATCATGCCAAGATTCTGCAGGACTATTACACCTATCGGGACAGCCAACCCAGTTGAACATCAAGAAGAGAAAAGGGATATACACATTCAGCCACATTCAGCCAATTCGTGGCGGGTTTTCAATTGTGCGTTCGTTGACCACATTTCCAGTGTTGACCGTGGAAACCGGTTCAAAGAGCAGGACATGGACCTCTTCTTCTGCCACCGGTTTATGCGGAATTCCTCGGGGGATAATGAGAAATTCACCCTCGCCTACTACTTTCGTTTCTTCTGCAAACGCAATTTGTAATTTTCCCTTGAGTACCATGAACATTTCATCTTCATGGTCATGGTGATGCATGACGAATTCGCCTTTAAGCTTGACCGCTTTGACGACCTGGTTGTTAAGTTCTCCGATAATTACCGGACTCCAGAAATCGTTAATTGTTGCCAAAGCCTTTTCCAGGGAAACAACGTTCATCATCCACCTCTCTTTTCTAAAGACATATTCGGGCTGGTCTCCTTTTCATATCTGGACCAGCGAAGACGAGGATATCACCTGCTTTTTTACAGCTGCGATAACCTCTTATCCTGAAATCAGATGAACAACTGGTTTAGTATCCAGTAACTGAGTAGACCCATGCCTATGGATCCGTAGAGCAGCATTCAGGGAATACAATCGCTGCCGAACCTGCGGGCAATGAGATAAAATGTCCCCAGACCGATTGCCCCGGAAATTATGACCAGTAATATCTGCATGGTTCCCCCTAACCCGGATTTCTCATGAACATTGTGTTGAATTTCAAAAAAGATATTGAGACTCCAATGTCTAAGCTCCAGATTCTCTGCTTTTTCAGGTCAACACAATGTTCACCAAAGGCCAACCGATCTCACCTAAGCTGCAGCGTTACCAAAGCAAGAGGCATAGTCAACTATAGCCCCTTGCTTCGCACCTCGCATACTCGGCAACCTCGGCCGGTGAGAAATCGGGGCTAGCCGCGAACACGGACACCGGTTTTTTTGCGTAATCTGATGGACTGCGGGGTTACTTCCACCAGTTCGTCATCATTAATGTAGGCAATGCAGTCCTCAAGGCTCATATCCACCGGCGGTGTAAGAATTACCGCATCATCTGTACCTGAAGCCCGGACATTGGTGAGTTTTTTTCCTTTGGCCGGATTGACAATGAGATCAGCCGATCTGGCATTCTCGCCGACGATCTGCCCCTGGTAGAGTGATACTCCCGGATGAACAAATAGTCTGCCCCGCTCCTGGAGGTTAAACAATGCATAAGCCACTGCTGTGCAAGCCTCTTTGACGACCATGACTCCATTCACCCGGTTGACGATATCTCCCGCATAGGGCCCATACTCGCTGAAGACATAACTCATCATACCCATCCCCTTGGTATCCGTCATGAATTGTGAGCGATAGCCCAGCAGACCGCGCGTTGGAATTTTGAAGACCATGCGAATCATACCCCTCTCGCTACTCATCTCTTCGACCTGGCCTTTGAGTTGACCGAGTTTTTCCATGACCGGTCCCTGATATTTCTCATCCACATCAACGGTCAGACGCTCATAAGGCTCGAGCTTCGTAGCACCTTCTTCACGGAAGATAACTTGGGGTCGGGTAACCTGAAATTCATAGCCCTCGCGACGCATTTTCTCGATCAGAATGGATAGATGCAGCTCACCTCGTCCGGATACTTTAAAACCAACCATATCGGCAAGCGGCTCATATTGCAGAGCGACATCAGCAAGTATCTCGCGGCTCAGTCGCTCTTCAATATGACGGGAAGTAACGAATTTACCCTCCTTGCCGGCAAAGGGTGAGTCATTCGGCAAAAAATTCATGGAGATCGTTGGGGGGTCAATGGCAATTAACGGCAAGGGCTGGGGATTATCCGGGTCGGTAAAAGTGACGCCCACGGTTACATCGTCCATGCCGGCAACAGCCACAATCTGGCCTACCGAGGCACTATCCACAGCAACCTTGCCGTCGCTTTCAAAACAAAAAATCTTGCTTACCCGCACAGGCTTGATCGAGCCGTCCCGTCTGGCAACGACAATGGGCTGATTGATGGACATGGTACCATTCACCACTTTACCAATTCCCAATCTGCCAAGGTAAGGTGAGTAATCTATGGTGCCCACCTGCATCTGCAGAGGTGCCTCGGGCGATCCGTCCGGAGCCGGTATGTGCTCGATAATCATCTCGGATATATGACTCATGGCTTGATCTCTTTCAGGGGCAGCAGGATCGAGAAGTGAATACCCCTCCTTTGCAGAGGCATACACCACTGGAAAATCGAGGATATGATCCGGCGCGTTGAGCTTGACAAAAAGATCGAAAACCTCGTCGACCACCCAATCACAACGGGCTGCCGGTTTGTCGATTTTGTTTACTACGACAATCACCGGCAGTTCGTTTTCCAGAGCTTTCTTCAAGACGAAATACGTCTGGGGCATCGGCCCCTCCTGAGCATCGACCAATAATAACGCCCCATCAGCCATGCGCAGAACGCGTTCTACCTGACCTCCAAAATCCGCATGCCCCGGGGTGTCGATAATATTGATCAGATAGTCGCCATATTTGTACGAGCCGTTTTTCGAAGTAATGGTGATGCCACGCTCTCGCTCAAGATCCATGGAATCCATGAGCCGTTCAGCGACGTCCTGGTTTTCCCGGAACATTCCA
>JASJDT010000266.1 GCA_030065655.1 Desulfocapsaceae bacterium
GCTATTGCGATCCATGTTTTACATTGAGTGACAACAGATATGAAAATGACATTTTATCAAAACAGGAGGATGTGCGCCGTCCAGAACTGAGCGTATACACGCGAGGATACAGTAAAAGCTGCCTTTAATTTGGAAACAATGCATGAGTACCACATTGTGCTGAATAAATGCTCCTGCTCAAATGAACGCTCCTCCAAGTATTTCCTCTTTTTTAATCTCCACCTCGACATTCTCTCCTCCAGTAACCATCGGCCGCATCTGTAAGAGATAAAAGACGGACTCCTCGGCCTTGGCAGCGTGGTTGACGGCAAATTCGATTTCCACCTCGCACCCCATTCCGTTTCTGCCAAAATCCAGAATATCGCTAAGTATCTCCGGCAATGGATAGCTTTTATATTTGAGAATATGGGCAAAGGTCATCACCCGCATTCCCGGCATATAACCATCTCGTATTCGATGCTCTGCCGCTTGATAAGTCGAAGTCAACAGACGGACCGGCTCCTCTTTATCGGCATCATCAAGGGAACGCTTTACCAGATTGGAGTTCTGTCTGACAAATTCGGCATCATCGGATACATCCAAAGCATAAAATTGGTTCTGGCTATTATCGAGAATATCATCAACGGTGGTAAACTGGATGATACGCTCGGGATGTGCTGGCGAGAAGCGCAGGGATTTTTCTCCCTCCACCACGGTCTTGCCCATGCCAAGGGCAATATGGGCGATCCCTTCGTCTGCCTTCATGTTCATGATAGGATAATAGTTGTGAGACTGGGCAACTCCGGAAATTGCCGGATACCAGAATCCATCATAATCCCTGCCAACCACTTCCTGAATGATAACAGCCATGGCGTCCTTTCTGCCGCCACCCGCACTGCGGGCAAATGCCTGGGGGCTGGAAAACCAGGTTGAAGCGTAAATAAGCTTTATAGCGTTTTCAAGTTCATGCAGCCGAAGAGCTTCATCATCACTGGTATTGTGAAGAAAGTAGGTTTCATAAAGTCCGGCATAGGGGCGGAAGAGGCCGTCCTCCAGCAGACTCGAAGAACGAACAGACAAAGGGAACCGGCATTTTTCGACAATTGTCCGCAAATCCTGGCGAAGCCAGGCAGGCAAATGGCATCCTAGAAACATGGCTTCTATATCAGCATCGGAAGCCCCTTTCGAGTAGACAAGATTATTTTCCTCAATGAAATTTTCAAAACCATCCGCAGCGATCACGCAGGTCCTCGGTATGGTTACCCGCATTTCAGCAAGGCGCGGATGAGTGGCCATAACATTTTGCAACCTCGCCCACATGAAGGCAAGTCCGCGGGCCTTGCCACCGATGGCTCCTTCGCCAATCTTGACAAAGTCCATGATCTCGGGATCATAACGATCAGGTTTAAACCTGACGACGACACCGCTCTGGCGCATCCTCCGCAGGGTATGAATTTTTTTGACCAGGTCGCGCCGCATCTCCTCGACGTTTTCCAGACTAGCTAGATACTCCCGGTTGAGATACCTGGCCATGGCAACTTCAGCCCTGGCCATTACCCAATTGGAAAAATGATTTCTACTGGCATGAAAGGTAAGCGATTCATCGGGTACTTCCTGCAACATTTTTTGAAATTCACTAAAGCTGCCGGCACGACCAATCTCTGTCCCATCGGGCAGACGAAATACGAATTCCCCGAAACCAAGATGCTCTCTGAAAAAAGATTGTAATTCATCATGCATGGATGGTGATCTTTTATCCATGAATATTGCAGGGATGGCCTTGGCCTTTTCCCTATTGTCAACCTCGGTAGACAAAAGGAGCAGAGGTAAATCGACTGATTGCTCGCGTACATATTCAAGCAGCCTGATTCCGGCTTCACCTTCTACTTTCCCTCCTCGGGAAAATCGTCCGTCCGAGATGATGCAAAAAACGTAGGGTTTGTAGCTTTCATAGAGGGAGAGTGCTTCCTCGTAACTCGTCGCCATGAGTACTTTTGGCCTGGCCCGCATACGCAGTAATCTATGTTTGTCATTGAGGCTATCGTCAAGAACCTCTTGCGTCTGATGAACAACCTCGCGATAAATAAGCGGTAGAAATAACGATCTGTCAGCGGGTGAATCCTCCACGTAAATTATTACCCGAACCATGGCACGCGCAGTATCCATGGTCACATTGACATGATCCTCTACGTTCTTCACCATGGCGACCATGAGCTCTGCCGCGTTGGTCCAGATAAATATGTTGTCTATGCTCATGTAATTCCATTCATTCTTAGGCAGCTGAATGGAATGGAGATTATGAGCTATGAGAATGACCGGCAGAGCCGGGGCAATGTCTTTGATCTCTCTGGCTATGTCAAAAGCATTCGCACCCCTGAGAAAGGGAGTGGTTATTACCAGATCAAATTTTTGATAACGAATTTTGCGCAGGGCTTCTTCAACCGAGGAGACCCTGGTTATGAGCGGTGCGCCACTAAGATTTAAGCCCTGGTATTCCTTTATTACCTGAAGGGCGATGGACCCATCTTCTTCCATGATAAAGGCGTCATAGGCACTGGAAATCAATAAGATATTCATCACCTTGAAGGACATCAGCTGGTGAAATACCTTAAAATGCGGATCAAAGCTGGAACTACTCGACAAAGAGATATCAGCCATGGGTGTCTCCTGCAACACACATCCTTAATTTGGCTGCCCCGCCTTTACCGGTAGTATGTTGGCCAGACCGATTATTAATGGAACAGCAGAGGTTTTGTTAGATATTTAATATATCAGAAAAACCATAAAGCAGTTTGTTGACTTTTTGAACCTTTCGGTTGTATTATTCCTCATAAGTTTTCACCTGTGCCGGGAGGCATGCAAACAAGAATAACCGAGGGAGATATATGCCTGTTATAATCCTTAAGTTTAAAGACAAGACAATCAAAGAGTACCCCATAATCATAGGTGAGAGCCTCACAATTGGCCGTAAAGAGGCAAATGACATCGTCATTGACAATCTTGCCGTTTCTGGCTTTCATGCCCAAATCGACTCGGTATCATCCAATTTTGTGTTACGGGATCTGGAAAGTACCAATGGTACCTTTGTAAACAATGAAAAAAAGGATATGCACAATCTTCGCCACAATGATGTAATCCTTATTGGCAAACATGAGCTGCTTTTTGACAGCAGTGATCTCAAAAAGATGAAGTCCGGACCAGCAGACCAGTTCAGTGATGATAAAACCCGGATCCTGGAAACCGACAAATATCGTAAGATGGCGGGTAAGCCTAAGCCAGAGCCGAAACCCAAAAAGGCCAGCGCAGTTGAACCTCAGGAAGACAACCGTTCCGCCCTCTCGAAGTTTTTTGGAAAAATCTTCGGTTAGCCTCAGAGTCAGCAGGTCCCTTCTGCCTTGCCAGGGGACCTGCTCAACCACCTCTTTTTAGGGTGATTCTTTCACCCCATCTTCTTTTTACCTGCGCTGATTATCTTAACCCCAAAAGCGGGACTCTGTTCAGTACACCCTTGAGGGGTATAAGTGCCTTGGAGGTACTTGCACGTTATTAGTTATTGGTACTTCCCGTTTTCTTGTTGTTATGGCAAAAGTTGGGTAGTAAGGCACTAAAAAGCGGAATCGATACTCTTTTTCAAAGCTCTGAAAATTGATCCGGGTTTGCTTCCGGTAAGCTGCTCTTTTAACTGGAGCAGCCTTCTGTGATTGGGGACAACCTTCAGCCCTCTGTCAACATAGACCCGCGCTTCTGCGATTTTGAGGTTGCGTTGAGAATCATCGGCCAAGCGGGCATATTTGTCAGCAATACGCTGCAATCCATTGAGAGCGACCTTGTTATTACTGTCAAGCTTCAGGATGTAGCGATAGTATGTAAAGGCGGAATCATTGGTTGGGGTTGTTAAATTGTTCTTGTTCAAAGCGCGCTCCGCTTTCAGTCTGTAGCCCTTGATCAGCTCCGCTTTTCTTTTCTTCACCAGAGAACTCAGCTTGCTGACTCGTTTGTCCTTTGGAAACACCTGCCGCAATGAATTGATGTAATTTTCAGCCTCTGCCAACCTGTTTTTCTGCAGACTTTGCTCTATCAGTTTGTCATATTCGGTAAAGATATCATCCTGGATGGCAAGCAGGCGCGGATGCTTGGGATCGACCATCAAACCTCGCTCCACATACATTTTGACTCTTGGTAGGTCAAGCTTGCGAAAGGCTGTTGTGGCCAGTGTAGCATAACGCTCGGCGATGCGTTTAAGACCACGCTTGGCCGCCGCATTATCATCATCCACTTCGAGTATTTTGGTGTAATAGGTATACGCCGAACTTTCCAGGGGCGTAGTGAGATCGTCATTTTTCAGAGCCATGTCACCCTTCTGTTGCCAGTCAAGAACCAACTGTTCCTTCTTAACAACTATGGCAGGAAGTAGAGCTGCAATTCGCTTATGATCCGGATAGATTTCCTGGGCTGCCTTAGCAAGTGCAGATGCTTTGGTAAATTTATTTTCGGCGACATATTGCTCTGTCAAATCGATATACTTCTGGGGGATTTTCTCTTTTAATTTAAGCAGGGGCTGATAGTCGGGGAAAACCTTCAAGCCCCTCTCTGAATAGATGTGCGCCTGTGACAGACTAAGACCACGATAGGAGGCCTCAGCCATTGAAAAATATTTTTCAGCAATCTCTCTAAGGCCGGCCTTCGCTCTGCCATTATCAGCATCAATCTTAAGGATTTCTGTGAAATACGTATACGCTGAGCGATCTTCCGGCATAGTCAAATCGTTGCCTGCCAGAGCCCGCTCTGCCTTGACCCGGAGTTTATCTATCAGCTGCTGTCTTTGCGTACTGACTTCTGTACGCATCGAAGCTACTTTTTTGCTGCCGGGTAGTGCTTTTTCAGCAGATCGGATAATTTCCTGGGCTTTGGCAAATTCATTGCCGGAGAGATATTGCGTCAGCTGACCGCGATATTCTTCAAAGATAGTCTGGAGACCTGCCAGTGCTGAAGTATTGTCAGGCCTGGCCTGCAGTACCTGCTGAAAAAAACCGGCGGCTTCGACAAGTCGTTCGGTCCCAAGCTTCTCATTGGCCATTGCTTCTTCCGCTTGCTTGACAAGCAGATCCACTTTTTCATCACTTAAGGCAAATCTGGCTTTTCCTTTATCGATAACACTCTTAATCTTTGCTACGGTTTGAGATTGATAAGACTTTACCTTCTCAATCAGTGCTCCATCTCCGTTCTCCATGACGGCATAATATACAGCCGAAGTAAGAAGTCCAATAACGGCCAGACTCGCAAGAAAATTCACAAATGTTTTCGAGGTCCTGCTCGGTGGCTTCTGTACTCTCCTCTTCGCTTTTGCTTTTGCCGTGGTGGTTTTAGAAGATCTGGACTTGCTTGGTGCAGCTTTGGTTTGGGCCCTTGACGTTTTAGACTGAGCTTTCTTCGGTTTTGCAGGTGTCTTTGTTTTTTTCGGCTCTTCAGAAGCACTTTTTTC
>JASJDT010000042.1 GCA_030065655.1 Desulfocapsaceae bacterium
AGTTCCTCCTCCCTTTTAATTCGCTCACCGTTGATGGCAAGAAGTCTGGCTCGGACAATGGGAAACAACTCAATCTCGTTGTCAAAGAATGATTTAAAGCCTTCGCTTTGGTCAGGCTGAATATCTATACAGAAAAGATTCGGAGCATCTTCGGGGTAGGATTCAATATAAGTACTATGCAGGTTGTACTCGACCAGATATATGGCAAAAAGCAGTGTGAGAGCCGCCGACAAAGTTATGACAATTGACCTGGTGGCATTGCCTGCCCTGGTCATGCTGCGAAATGCCTGTCTGAGGCTTAAGGATCGTAACTGCATCTTTTTGGCATACCTGGTTAGCAGGCCGGCCAAAATAGCGATAACCATGAGTAGAGCCAGGACGCCCGCCATAAAAAGCAAACCAATGGTGGTATCTTCAAGCTGACGTACAACCAAAACGGTGACCATGGCTATGCCGGCTGCTGTCGCCAGATAAAAGACAGCATCTTTAACCATTGGTTTTCCCTCACTGCGAAAGATTGCCACAGGCTTGATATTGCGCAGGCGATAGAGCGGCAGAAAGGTAAATAACAGTACTACCATCAAACCCAGTGCCAACCCTTCAAGTACATCACCGGGCTGAAAGGACATTTGACTCTGAATGGGCAAAAGACCCTCAAACAGACTCGGAAGATACGCCCCCAGAGCGATGCCTGAAAATACACCAACCAAAGCACCAAGCAGACCTATGAGGAGGATTATAAGCAAGTAGTGGCGATACAGAAAGGAGCTTGTTGCTCCAAGTGTTCGAGTCACTGCGATATTTTTCTCCTTTTGACGAAATAGAGCCGTAAGACAACTCTGCATTCCCAGACCGGCCAGTAGTAAGGTAAATATTGAGATGAGGGAGAGAAAAAAGAGCAGATTATCGAAAAAACGCTTCACCCCTGATTCGGCATCGCGAAAGGTATTCACTCTCTCCTGCACTGGGGTTGCTTTTCTTTTCAGAAGTATTGCTGTTTCATCAAGCTCGTTTTCGGCCTGAAGCTTGAGAAGCATTTCGTATTCAATCCGTGTGCCCTTTTTCACCAGATCAATGGCCTCGAGATCCGCCTCCGCCACAAATATTCTGGGCCCGAAGTTGAGCAGATTTACCGGGCTGTCTGACTCATATACCACTGTATCAACAATTTGCAGGCTGGCGCTGCCAACTTCGAGCAAATCACCAACCTGCATATCGAGCCGCTTGAGCACATCTCCTGCAACCACAGTGGTGCCAGATACCAGTATTTGGCCAAGTTGTTTACCGGAGTCAAGTTCAACCTTGCCATATAATGGAAACTGCCGGTCAACCACCTTGATATTGGAGAGCAATGTTTTCTCCGCTTCACCATTGCGCACGACGGAGTAGAATTCGTAGACCATGCTGGCCGTAACATATTTTTGCCGCTCCAGCTCATCGACTTGTTCAACCAGGGGCGCGGACAGTGGATAATGCGAATGAATAATGATATCTGCTCCATGCAGATCTCGCGCATCCTTGAATAAGGTCCGGTTTACCCCTCCTTTGAAGCTGTTGAGTGCCGCCATGGTGGTCAGCGACAGGGCCACGCAGAGAATAAAAATCAAGGCATGATGCCAACCGTGAGCCAGTTCTCGAAAGAGAAAGTTACGATGCAGAAAACCCATATGAATCAATCTTTTATTTTACCATCGAGCAGACTGATGGTTCTTTGAGCCAAAGCAGCAATTTCAGGACTATGTGTGGCCATGATAAGGGTGGTATTTCTCTCCTTCTGCATCTCCAGAAGTAATTTGACAATCTCTTCGCTGTTTCTTGAATCAAGATTACCCGTCGGCTCATCGGCAAAGACGATTCTCGGGTTATTTATTAAGGCACGGCAAAGAGCGACTCGCTGCTTCTCACCACCGGAAAGCTGATGGGGAAAGTTGTGCCTTCTCTCCCAGACACCAACCCTGCGGAGGAGATCACCCGCTTTCTCCTGAGCTTTTAGATCGCCACAGAGCTCAGCTGGAAACATGACATTTTCAATGGCGTTCAGCGAAGGTACAAGATGGAAGGCTTGAAAAACAAAGCCGGTGGTCCGGTTACGAATCTCGGCAAGTTGGTCTTCATCGAGCCCGGTGATATCCTGGTCGGCAAGTGTGATTTTGCCACTCGTTGGTCTGTCCAGACCGGATAGAATGCTGAGGAGCGTTGTCTTGCCACTTCCACTGCTCCCCGAAATAACTACAAACTCACCCTCTATAACAGTAAGGGAAATATTGTCGAGTACGGCGATCTCTCTCTCACCTATCTTATATATTTTTGACAAGTTCTCCGTTTTCAGTATCTCCATAAAATACCATGCTCTCCTACTGATCCTAAAATCTCTTATGTCTGCACTGATGAGAAATCAGGGCAGGCAAATGCTCAATGTTGCACATGATAATCATTATCTATTGCATTACGATGGGGTGGAAGAAAAAATCAAGAACCAAATACTGTAGGCGAAAAACAAACGTCTCGATTAGGAAAGGTTTAAAGGAGAGAAGATAAAAAGTTAGGTGGGAAGACTCCGGGTCTTCAAAAGAAGGCCCGGAGTTAGATAGATCAGCTGAGTTTCTTTTGCAGGTTTTGCTCAATTGCTTTGAGGAATTCTTCGGTAGTCAGGTAATGCTCTTCGGTGAGTTTGTTGCCATGAACGGCCAAAGCCAAATCTTTGGTCATCTGACCGCCTTCCACTGTCTCGATGCATACCTGTTCAAGTTTTTCACTAAAATCTATGAGCGGTTGATTGTCATCAAGCTTACCACGAAAAGCCAGGCCTCTGGTCCAGGCAAATATGGAAGCTATAGGATTGGTCGATGTCGCTTTACCCTGCTGATGCTGACGATAGTGGCGGGTTACGGTACCATGTGCCGCTTCCGACTCCATGGTTTTACCATCAGGAGTAATAAGCGTCGAGGTCATCAGTCCAAGAGAACCGAAACCCTGGGCCAGGGTATCTGACTGGACGTCGCCATCATAATTCTTACACGCCCAAACAAAAGCGCCATCCCATTTTATCGCCGCAGCCACCATATCGTCGATCAAGCGATGCTCATAAGTTATACCAAGGGCATCCATCTGCTCTTTGTAATGTTCCTGATATACTTCTTCGAAAATATCCTTGAACCTACCATCGTATCTTTTCAGGATGGTGTTTTTAGTAGACATATACAACGGCCATTGTTTGTTGACCGCCTGATTAAAACAGGAATGGGCGAAACCATAAATGGAGGGGTCAGTATTATACATGGTCAATGCCACTCCGCCATCCTCGTCAAAACGGTACACTTCGTAGGTTTCCGGCTCACCACCCTCCGGAGTGAAGGTCATTGTCAAAACTCCCTTGCCCTCTACAACTATGTCTGTGGCCCTGTATTGATCGCCAAAAGCATGCCTGCCGATGCAGATCGGTTTTTTCCAGTTGGTCACCAGCTGCGGTATGTTCTTTATGATAATCGGTTCCCTAAATACTGTTCCACCTATGATATTACGCAATGTTCCGTTAGGTGAAACCCACATTTTTTTCAATCCGAACTCCTTCACCCGCTCTTCATCCGGGGTTATGGTCGCGCATTTGACGCCGACCCCATGCTTCTGAATCGCTCTGGCAGCGTCCACCGTGACCTGGTCATCGGTTTTATCACGATATTCAATGCCGAGATCATAGTATTCAAGATCAATATCGAGGTAAGGTAAAATCAGCTTCTTTTTGATCTCTTTCCAGATGATCCGGGTCATCTCGTCACCATCTAGTTCAACTACAGGGTTTGCAACTCGAATTTTTTCCATGGTTATTTCGTTTGTTGAGATTATTAGGCTGGCTAGTTTATTAACCTTAAGATATGCACTGAGATAGGAAAGTATAGTTTCCTCTCCCACAAACCTTGTTTCTTCTGCTGCTCGCAGATATCAGTATTGCCGAGGGTATGTTGTCCCGAAAACTGGGACTATTGGTACAGCTCAGATAATTAGCGCCGCATAATACTTAATCGGAAAGCAAATTTCAATGATTGGCATCAACTAAGTCAATAGGCTCGCGAAGAAACAATAACCCGGTGACTTGTAAGTGGAAAAGAATGGAGCCTGTCAACACTACCCTGACTGTTGTCAGGCTCCCTGGTTAACTTTGGAAAAGGTTGCCTTTCATGATCAGATCAGACTGGGTAACAATGCCGATGAGTTCGCCTCCCTCCTCCACCGGCGTCCGACGGATACCAGTCTGATTCATAAGCTTGGCAACATAACGAATATCCATATCGGCAGGCACGGTGATGATGGGTTTGGTCATAATTTCATAGACATGCACATTATGTGGACGTTTGTCAGCAATAACGACACCAGCAACCATGTCATGTGCTACCACAAGCCCCCAGGCATCATCGGGTGTTCGTTTTTCGACGACCAGGCTAGTTATCTTCTCTCTACGCATGATTTCTGCAGCTTCAGCAACATTAGCCATACCGTCGATATAATGTATTACCGGATTCATTACATCCCGTGCCCGTACCAGTGGTTTCTTTGCAGCCATTGGGAACCTCTTTTATGATTTACGAAAAATAGTATTACAGCTTCTGAGCACGAATCTCATCCTTAAATCGTTGGATCTGGCTCTCCAGACCAATAACCTGATCCACGGGCAATACAAAGGCAATACCTGTACCTGGCTTATCAAAGCGGCCGGCCTTGCCGACAGCATCGAGAATGGGATCGACCAGGTGCTCTTCTATCAAAAACATGATGATATCGGTCTGCGCCTCCAATGAGAGACCGAAAAAGGTTTTCGCCTCACGTATACCGGTGCCTCGAGCCGGGATGATCGTCGCTCCAGTCGCTCCCGCCTTTTTGCCGGCATCCACAACAGTATCAGCGATGTCGGTTTTGACGCTTGCAAGAATAACTTTAAACCGCATATCATTCCTCCTTGGATTTCTTATCGCTGCGTCGCCTGCTTCGCCACGCTGCTTGCTGGGCATATGCCATTACGGAAATTATGGGAAATAGACTGGCAAAAGCAATGAGTCCAAATCCGTCTAGAGCCGGATCTCTGCCGGGAACAGCCTCCGAAAGCCCCAAACCGAGGGCCGCGACGATTGGCACGGTGACAGTCGAGGTTGTTACTCCGCCGGAATCATAGGCCAGAGCTACTATCTGTTTAGGCGCGAAAACAGTTTGGACAATTACAATAATATAGCCAATCAATATGTATATATACAATGGTGAGCCATGAACGATGCGAAAAGCACCGATTGCTATGCCGATGGCCACACCGAATGCCACGGCGAGGCGCAATCCTAATTTGTTGATAGTTCCCGCGGAAACATCATGGGCTTTATAGGCCACAGCAATTAGCGATGGTTCAGCGATGGTAGTGGCAAAGCCGATGAGACCGGCAAAGCAGTAAATCCAGCCATATGCCTGCCAGGATGAAACAGGAGCAGCATCTTTGACACCGGTGAGAAATTCCGGGTCACTCAGTTGAGCTGCCATGGTCTGTCCCAGAGGAAACAACGCCATCTCCAGACCAACAAGAAAGAGCGCCAACCCCACAACAACATAAACAACACCTACGGCAACACGACTGAGTCTGGGAATTGGCTGGCGGAGGACAAGCATCTGAAAACCGATGATGAGTGCCAGTATCGGCAAGACATCGCGTAGAGTAATCAGAAGAGTGAGAAAAAATTGGGTTATCAAAACCTTATCCTCAATATATTCAACTGAAGATGAGTATGCCGTAACCCATGACAAAGACCATGGGCATCAATGAAGCAAAGGCGATTAATCCAAATCCATCAAGCAACGGGTTTCGCCCCCTGATAATCGAGGCCAGACCAACACCAAGGGCGGCGACCAGTGGTACGGTGACCGTGGAGGTGGTCACACCGCCGGCATCGTAAGCTATACCAATAATTTCCTCGGGAGCAAATATGGTCATGATCATAACCATAATATAGCCGCCAATGATCAGATAATGTATTGGCCAACCCCGAATTATCCGTAGCGTTCCCACCAGAATGGCAACCCCAACCGAAATTGCCACAGTAATTCGTAAACCGAGCGCATACGAATTAATTGACTCGCTGCTGCTTTCAATTAAATTGCTCTTGGCAGCAATCTCTCCTGATTCCTTGGCAATGGCAATAAGCGCCGGCTCGGCTATGGTGGTGGAAAACCCCAGCAAAAAAGAAAAAAGCAGCAGCCAGAACAAACTGCCTTTTTGGGCCAAAGCCTGGGCCAATGACTCCCCAATGGGAAACAGGGCCATCTCCAGTCCCTGTACGAAGAGGCTCAAACCAATGACAACCAAAACACTCCCCACCACCACATCCGTAAAATTCGGCAGTGGCTGGCGGATGACCACAATCTGAAAAAATCCGATCACCAGGATAATCGGAAGAAGATCAGTGATTGAAGACCAGAGCCGATCGACGGCAAATCTGGCAATTTTTTTTGCGGCAAAATGTTTGGCCATATCAATATATGTCTATCATGATTTACGCAAAACCAGATACCCCATGATTGCACAGACAAAAGATCCTGTAATAATACCGATTTTAGCATACTCCAGGTATTCGGGGGTTGCAAATGAAAGTCCTGAGATAAACAGCGACATGGTAAACCCTATACCACCAAAGCAGCTTGCCCCGAGAATATGTCGCCAGGTCACGCCCTGGATGAGGCTGGTCTTGAGCAGCTTGGTCACTAGATAGGTGAAAGAGAAGATTCCGATGGGTTTGCCGATCGCAAGCCCGAGCGCCACCCCAAGGGTGACCGGGTGAAAAATAGCCACGGAGAGATCTATGCTGTTGAGGACCACACCAGCATTGGAGAGAGCAAACAAAGGCAGAACCAGAAAACCTACCCAGGAAGACAGACTGTGTTCAAGACGCTGCAGCGGCGTTGCCACTTCTTTACAGGCGAGCTCAATTTCCTGAACAGCAATCAGATGCTGCCGATTCTCCATTATCGTCTTCCCGCACTTGTCATCGTCGCAGTGCATTTTTGCCAATCTGTCCTGGACCATCCTAATAAAAATATCAGTATTGTATCTCCCTGAAGCGGGAATAAACATAGCCAGAATAACTCCGGATATGGTGGCATGCAGACCTGCGTGAGCGACGGCATACCAGAGAAGGATACCAACAATGAAGTAAGGAAGGGTGTGCAACACCCAGAATCTATTTAGCAGATACAAGGCGATGCAGAGCAGGCCTGCTGCAAAGAGATAATAGACATCAATAGCTGGGGTATAAAACAAGGCTATAACGAGGATTGCCCCAAGATCATCGGCAATGGCAAATGCGGTGAGAAAAAGACGCAGACCAAAGGGAACTCTTTTACCCAAAGTACTGAGCACGGCAAGGGAAAAGGCAATATCCGTGGCCATGGGAATTCCCCAGCCCGACAAACTATCAGCGCCGAAATTGAAAAAAACATAGAAGAGTGCCGGCACAATCATGCCGCCCAGGGCTGCGGCAATGGGCAAGGCCGCTCGTTTTGGGTCCGAGAGATCACCAACCAGCATTTCCCTTTTTATTTCCAGACCAACGGTAAGGAAAAATATGGTCATCAGAGCTTCGTTGACCCAGTGTACCAGGGAATGTTCCATGGCAAAGCCGGAAAAACCTATGGCGAACTCCTGATGCCAGAAATGCAGATACCCTTCCGAGTCAAAGTTCGACCAGATAAAGGCTGCCACCGCGGCAAAAAAGAGCAGGAAACCGCTCTGGGCAATCTTGTTGAAAAAATATTGAAATGACGATGTTTTCAGTATTTTACCAACGACTTTAACCGGACTTTTTGCCTCACTTAGAGAACGACTGATTTTTTTAAGGGGCTCCATCGCGCATCCCTGAAGATAGATTCTTTTTACTGTCAGGCAAATCAGCCGCTACTCTCGTTTGATTTGCTGTAGCGGTTATGATGAATTCTTTCCCAGAGCAAGCTTTCCCTGCTATGCCTCGCCTTTTCTTCAGCCGGATAGCCGATGGCAATAACCGCTTCAACCTCCATTCCTTCTGGCAATCCAAGGAGACGGCCGGCATGCTTGCTTGCAGGCTCACCGCTTTTATGCTGACGCAGACGGAGTTGAACCCAACAACTGCCAAGCCCAAGATCCTCAGCTGCCAAATGGGTAATTATCGAGGCTATGGAACAATCCTCTACCCAGACGTCACACACGTCGGGATTGGCACATATTGCTATCGCCAGTGGCGCATTTTTCAGAAAACTGGCACCATGTGGTTTTGCCTGGCTAAGAGTCTCCAGTATTTCAGGATCTTCCACAATGACAAATTCCCAAGGATTAAGGCTTCGCGAAGATGGTGATCGCAACAAACATTCCAAAAGATAGTCAATTTTTTCCTTCTCTATCTTCCTTTGCTCAAACTTCCGTATCGATCTTCTCTTCTGCAGAAGTTGAAGAAACATAAGAACTCCTTGTTAATTGAATTCCGGGTTAGCGCATCAGCATAATATAACGATATGATTTAATCATGTTTTTTTGCAGAAACAAGAAAAAAGAGCGCGTCGTCCACAGGGATTTTAATGTCTTCCCTGCCGACGACGCGCTCAGTTATTGGCATTTTACCAGATTTTGGTTAGCTCCTAGTGAGATTGAGAATCGGCTAACCCAACCAACCTACCAGGTAAAATTTGTGTATCTTCATATAAAGACGCCGGTTGTGTTCTCAGCCAGCAACTTCAAAGCAAATATCACAAAAAATTCATCCTCACCTAATAGACAGGATTAGGAATGTAGTGCTCACCGTCAAAACTCGTAAAGAAAATGTTCGGCGGTTTGGGTAGTCCAGCAATTTTCCATGCCTTCATGGGATCAATAAATTCCCTGTTGACGCAATCTTTGGATTTGTCACCGATTCCCTTACACACTTTGCCGAGAATAGGAAAAGATCCATGCTTTGCATAATGTCTGCGCAGATATTTAATAATATCCATCTTTTCCTCATCCAATCTCTCAATCCCCACATTTTCGGCGAGAATCTGAGCAATTTCCTCATCCCACATTTGTGATTCGTCCAAAAAGCCTTCTTCGTCTACAAGAACTTTTTTGTCACCGGATGATAATATCGTCATAGCAAACCTCCTTGCTTATGGTCTCATAATTGCCCCTATCAGCAAACCACACGGAGGTACTTTAAGTGAGAATATTAATTCACCTCTTCTGATGAGGGACATTTGTTAGCAAACAATAAAGATTTTCAGACGACAATCAAGGGCGCTTGAGTTCCTGAACCTTGCTTTTCGTTAGTGTCTTCAGTTTTGCAACTGGTGCAGTAAAGATGACAACTAATTTGGAGTAACCTGCTGAAACATCATGAAAGGCTCTTCATAACCTCCTCTTTCCAATGGTTATGTTTCCGCATGGTTATTTTTTGAGCAATGATCACCTCTAATGGGTCAATAAGTCTGCTTCGCTCGGAGTTACAGATGAGATCCCAGGTAAGCATCTCTTCAGAAACCTGTCGGTCTACCTTCATGATTGAAAGATGCAGGTGGCCCGGCATTCTATTCTTTCTGCCCGAGGTATCGGCCACCTTACCAATCACCTCTCCTTTCTCGATCGGCTGTCCGACATTCAAATTATGTTGAGGAACTATATGGGCATAGATCGACAGAAACCTTTCTGTCGTTTCGTAGAGATGATCTAAAAATACGGTATGCCCCAGATAATCCTGGCAGATTGCCATGATCTTGCCCGAAGCCATGACTGGAATGCGTATCTCCGGAGAAAAAGTCAGCTCTTTTCCTGAGGATGTACGATAGTAGCAAAAATCTATGCCTTCATGTAACGTCGGTCTCAAGCCGCTATCCGGCCACCATTTCAACTGAGACTGAAACTCCATCCCCGGATAGAGATAAAAATGAGTTAAATCGTGCAAAGATGGGTTGCAAGCGGCAAGATCCTCACAATAATCCAGACCCATTTCTGGAAATTGTTTAAGCTTTTTTTCCATACTCGTCATCAAAATGTCGTTTGCCTCTTCATCCTGTGGTAGGTTCAGGATATTTCCTCAATTACCATAGGTCACCAATCAATAATGAGCAACCGCATCCACATTGTCTTTACCGATCTTGACGGTACCCTGCTTACCTCTGAGAAGAAACTGAGTAGAGCGAACCTCCAATGCTTAGAGGAGTTACAGCGAGAAAAAATCACCAGAGTAATTGCCACGGGGAGATCATATTATTCCTTCTCGACAGGCCTTGCTACAAAAATCCCTGCAGATTATCTCATTTTTTCAACCGGAGCTGGGATCATGGACCTTACCAGCGACCAACTGCTTTATTCAGCAAATCTTAACAGGAAGGACATTTACTATATCACTCGCCATCTCCAGCAAAACAACATCGATTTCATGGTGCATCACGCTGTCCCGGAAAATCATTACTTCACCTATTCAGGCTTACCTGAAAAAAATAGCGACTTTTCCAAAAGAATCAGCATTTACAACAACTTCGCCAAAAAATTCAGTTCCTATGATGCTCTTCCTGAAAGCGGTGCACAGATAATAGCAATCCTGCCGGAAAATCTGGACCTTTTTGAGTATATCCAGGAAGGTCTCTCCGACTATCAGATCACCAGGACCACCTCACCATTCGATCATAAATCAATCTGGATGGAAATCTCACCCGCTCACGCCTCAAAGGGACATAGTGCTGCCTGGCTCTGCGACTATCTGGATATAGCTCCCAGCACAACTTTTGGGATTGGCAACGATTACAACGACATAAGCCTACTCAATTTCACCAGATACAGTTATCTGGTCGCCAATGCGCCAACTGATCTGCAGAAGCGCTTTCCGATAACGAACTCCAACAATGACGACGGCTTTTATCACGCTGTCCGGAATGCACTCAACAGTGGAATGTAAGCAAATTCATTTATTTCTGAAGATTTTCAGTCATACCCCGACTGGGCAGCCCCCTGTTGCTTAGCCTTGACTCCATCACGCTCAGCCTCAATCTTCTGGTGCAGGTTGACGAGATCCGTTTCGAGGCGATCAAGTTGTTTCTGTTGCGTGATAATGACGTCATTGAGCTTTTCCAAGGTATAATCCTGGTATTCCAGTTTTTCTTCAAGGATTGTCAAGCGATTTTCTGTTTTTCCAGTTCCCTCAGTCATGGCATCCCCCTCAGATGGGCTTCGATCAACTTTTCATTTTCCGGTGAATCGACACGAATCGCTGGTAATTTTCAAGAAAGAGCTGCAACAGCTGCGGATCAAAATGTGTCGGCATAACCCGACCGTCCCCTTTCGCAATAATTGCCCTGGTCGTGTCGTAGTCATATGATTTTTTGTAGGGACGGCTTGAAACCAGAGCATCAAAGACATCGACAAGTCCGACAATTCTCCCAGCCAAGGTAATCTCCTCTGCTTTTTTGCCCCGTGGATATCCAGAGCCGTCCCATTTTTCATGGTGGTCCATTATTATATCATATGCCATCTCCAAACCTTCAAGGCCTTTCACCATTTTTCCACCGAAGGAGGGATGTTTTTTGACAACGCTAAACTCCTCGCGGGTCAATTCTCTTGGTAATCGAATTATTTGAGCTATTTTGATCTTACCGATATCATGAAGCTGGGCAAAGCTGGCAATTTTTTCGATGAATGGTACGTCGGCGCCCTGGAGAGTCGCCAGTAACTTGGAGTATTCATTAATTCTGGAGATATGTCTGGCAGTATCGTCATCTGCAGCTTCGGCAGCCCGCCTGAGGGCTTCGGAGGTGCCATACAGCAGTTTTTTCAAGATAACACTTTCAGTGATATCAGTTATCCCGGCCTGAATATATTGGGTAATGGCACAGGCATCATCGTCGCGACAGTCAATTATCCGGGAATGAAATTTGACGAAACGGCCGAAAAGTTTGCCTTCAAAGGAGATTCGACCACTCTCCTTGAACTTTTCCATTAAACTGGTTCCCGCTTCCGTTCCCTCGGCGATGGTTGCAAAAAGCTCGCTGAATTCCATACCAGTTAAATCGCCGTAGATCTCCGCGCAGGCCTGATTGACATAGTCAATTCTGGTATTTTCGATGGGTTTGCCGGGACGGAGGTCACCGGCAAGAATTCCAAAAATTGAAAAATCAGGATCAAATCTGGCCATATGTCTTTCTCTTGGTTTACTTTGACCGGCTGAGTTCGACCGCCATGATGCTTACTGACCTGAACCTTTAGCTTTCAGATTCTCCCCCGCGATCAAGCATCAGACAGCAAAACAGACACAGCACCGAGGAAAGCGAAGCGGCCACGAACACGGCAAAAACACCTGAAAACACTGCCTGGCCCAGCGATTCGCGAGACTCAAGCGGAATGAGTCGTTGAAATTCCGGGCGCAGTAAAATCTCGGTACTCTTCTGGAGCTGGAGCATTAGCTCAGTCGGCAATCGGGCGGTTGTCTCTTCCAGACGGGAAAACATGGCCGAGGTCACCAGACCGCCGCAAATACCGACACCAATGGTTCCTCCAAGTGAACGGGCAAACTGGTGAAAGGAGGTGACGATACCCAGGTCGTCAGATGACACGGCGTTTTGCACAAGAATCAAGGTGGACAAGGAAACAAAACCCATGCCAACACCTACTACAAGAAAAGCGAGGAAGCATTCAACCATACCCGTCTGTAAATGGAAACGCATGGTCCATAGAGCGCCCAGCAAGAGAATAACGCCCCCGGCAACAGACCAGAGTTTTTCACTGCCGCTGCTGGACACCCGTCCATACAACAAGGCTCCGAACGACCACCCCAGACTCAGCGAAACCATCGCCAGGCCGACCTCCATAGGACTTCGTCCCAGGCTGCCCTGAATATACAGCGGCACATAGGCAAAGAACGAAAAAATAGTGAAGCTTGCCAGAAAAATAGCACCGTTGCCCAGGCTAAAATTACGGCTACGGAAAAGTGAAAGATCAACCATGGGGTCACTCACCCTTTTCTCAACATAGAGAAAAAGAATACCAAACAGTAAAGTTGTTAACGTCAAGGTGAGCATCATAGAAGAACCCCAGGCAATCTCCCTTCCCCCTGTGATGAAGATGGTCAACAGGCCTAGCATGAAAGTGGAAAAGAGAAATAGTCCGCCAAAATCCAGACTTGTTTCCTGCTTCTTTCTTTTATGAGATTCGCTAAGGAAAAGTCCTATTCCCAAAAGTGAAAGAATTCCCAAGGGAACATTGATAAAAAAGATCCATCGCCAGGAAAAAAAAGTGACGATTACACCTCCGAGCGTTGGCCCGATGACGCTGGAAATACCCCAGATGGAACTGCCCAAAGACAGCGTTCTGGCCCGACGGCCGGGTGGCGCGACTTCGGAAAGGACGATATAGACCAGAGCAAAATTACCGCCGGCACCAATCCCTTGAAAAACCCTGCTAAAAATGAGAAAAGCCATGGAGTTGGCCATCCCCGCAGCAATGGATGAGACAATGAAAAGACCGATCGAAAAAAGAAAGAGCTTCTTCGTGCCGTAGAGATCAGCGAGTTTACCGAAAATGGGCAGCGATATAGCCCTGGCCAGAAAGTAGGCCGAGTACACCCAGGCATAAAGTGGGAGACCACCGAGTTCGGCAACAATGCTGGGCAGGGCCGCCGACATAATGAGTGCATCGAGTGCCCCTAGAAAAAGGGCGAGCAGTGCAGCCCAGATAATAAGTGTCCGTTGGCGTGCTGACAATTCTACAGCCAGATCCTCCTTGGCCATCACCTGTCAGCCCATGGTCTGCCTGGGTATGGTGTCAAACGTGCCAGTATGGTGGGGATATATTTCATTGGCCACTGCCAATAGAATGTTCAAGCAGCTGTTCCAAAGTTGCATATTCGAGGCTGGCTTCGTGGGTTGCCATCAAGTCAACAGGTGGCGCCATACCATGTTCCAGCGCCTCTTTCCAGCGCGGGGCGCACAGACACCAACGGTCGCCCGGTTTGAGGCCTGGAAAATTGAACATGGGCATGGGTGTTGACAAATCATTGCCCATTTGTTTGGAAAATTCGAGGAACTCCTCCGAGACAATCACACATACGCCATGAACACCGACATCTCCATCAATTACTTTACAGCTGCCCTCCCGGGTGTATCCGGTTAGCGGATCGAGACTGCAACTCATTAAAGGTGTACCGAGTACATTTTTATGTTCCGACATAACCTGTTCCTCTTCTGAACATTTTTGATTATCATGGCTTTAACTTCACACTAGCTAAAAAAGTAAACACAGCACTGACACAGACAAGGCAAAACTTCGGTTTTTCATATAAACTGGAAGCCTATCGAAGACTGAAAATTAATATGGTTGAGCTGAAATATTCAATCGTTCGGAGCTGCCGCCGCAAAACCGCCGCTATCATCGTCCATCCCGACTCGACCATAGAAGTCCGTGTACCTGCTACCATGCAGGAAAGCGTTGTAGCCGAGCTCATCAACACTAAGCGATCATGGATAAATGACAAACAGGCAAAGTTGAAACAATGTGAGTTGCGACGTGCTGATCATCGTTATCAGGAGGGTGAAGAGTTTCTTCTGCGCGGTGACTCCCTCACCTTGGTCATTGACGAGGGTAGAGGGAGGATTGATGTGGGAGAAAATAATATTAGGGTAACGGTGCCCCCTGGTTTGATCGGAGACGACCGCTGCGAGTACGTCAACAAGAAAATACGCAGTTTCTATAGTGATGAAGCACTCCGCTTTTTTCGGCAGAGATCATTTTCTCTTGGCAGGCAATACGACCTTCTCCCTGTATATGTTGGTGTCAAGGAGTATATATCCCGGTGGGGATGCTGTTTCAGCGATGGCAGGATCTATTTCAACTGGAAGCTGATCCAGGCACCCGAACAGATTATAGACTACGTGATTGTCCACGAACTGTGTCATCTTCGGATGCGAAATCATGGTAAAACCTACTGGCAGATGGTTGCGGCCATTCTCCCGGACTGGCAGGAAAGCAGAACGTGGCTGCACTACAATGGACAAGGGCTCGAACTTTGAAGAAAAAAGTGGAGATTACGGCGCTGCAGCCCCCGTATCCTCAAGTCCAGCCAGATACTCATGTACTTCCGGATAATTGCCTCGAAAAAGGATTTTGCGCCCCCTCTTTTCGATCTGATAGTCGTACATCGGATCATAATATTCGGTCAGCAGCAACTCAATCCATGGTTTATGCCCCGAAGGGTCGCCAGTGGTCTGCTGAAGCTGATGGGCATCATCAATTAAGCGAGTGACCCTGGCAAACCGTTCACCACCCAGACGCTTGCGGATGCGATACAGCCGCGAATGCATGAATTCCAGCCATTGTTCAACACCTTTTCCCGGACCAAACACCTTCTCGTATTCACTCTGAGCATCGATCACATATTCCTTGAAGGTGATCCCCAGTCGCTCCGCCAGTTCACACTCAAGCAGGACCATACTGTCCTGTTTGAAATATTTGGCCAATTCGTGGGGGATGTAGCGTGCTCCAACGTAGCTGCCTTCATCCTCAAGGATAATATACCTGTAGTCTCTCTGAGCATGCCGAATAAGAGCATAGGCAAGTCTGTTTTCAAAATCGATCTGGGTCGGCTGGGGAGAAAGATAGCAGCCAAAGGCTGAGCCTCGATGATTGGCGATTGCCTCGAGATCGATACTATTTGCCAGGTGCTGCAAAAGCAGAGTTTTGCCGGTTCCCGTTCTGCCTCCGAGAATTACCGGCCGGGCCGCAATAGCTTCCGGGTGAAGAGCATCTATCAGAAAACGGCGGAAAGCTTTATAACCGCCCTTTAATCTTAGAACCTCTTTACCGGCGGCTTGGCTGAGCCACTCCTGGGCAGTTCTTGATCGCATTCCTCCGCGGAAACAGTAAAGAAGGGCACTGGGATGTCGCAGATAAAAATCGAGCCAGGCGGCAATCCTCTGCTCCCTGATCTCACCACTCACCCTCTTGAAGGCAAGCTCAAATGCGGCCTCTTTTCCCTGCTGTTTGTAGCACAGACCGACCCGATGCCTGTCTTCATCATCCAGAATCGGCAGATTTACTGCTTCCGGAAACGCTCCGGCAACAAACTCAACCGGTGCCCGTACATCAATGAGCGGCAACGACTCTGTAACAATCCTGTTAAAATCTGCTGTTGTCGGGAGTTTTTCCATACTAAGATTATCTCATTAAATGAGAAGAAAAATACACAAAAATCCTAAATAAATAGGTGTCTCTATACGATACGTTGAGTAGCCGCTACCAAGCACTCTTTCAGGAAAATAATGTCATGCATCGAACTATTACCACTTGGAGGCTGTCTTTACAGATAAAGAAACCATGGCCAGTTTAATACTATACTCTGGCATGTCCAGTAGATACATGCTAGTATTTTCAAGGTAACGCTATTAAAATAATACCATTACACTTTTATCGGGACAGCACACTATGGCGAAAGCCGATACAAAATCGCTGAGTAAACGTATAGTCGACAGACTGAACCTCTTCTTCGGCGATATAAACTATAGCCAGGACATGCTCCAGGAAGAACTGGATACCGGAGATGTTTTTTATAAACCGGCTGATGTGCTACCGTTTCTCCAAACAGCGCTCATGGACGAGAAATTTGTAGAAGTAGAAATGAGCGGAATCACCCAGGTATACTTCACAAAAATACATGATCACCCTCCGGAGCGAGCGGAAGAAGAAGAGGAAGAGCGGGATAAATATAATCGTGGCGACTATCTTAAAAAGATGGCGCATTTGATTACACTTCCTCTTGAGCCGGGAATGGGCAATTACTCAATCCGCTATGCCGATCGTATCGTCCTCCGTTTCTTTACGTCGGCCTATGCCGTCGAGCTAGGTACTTTTTACCAAAGCCAGGAGATCATTGAAGAGCTGCCGGTATTGCGCCTCGATTACCCTGTTATCGGAAGAATCGTTCGTGGTTCCAGGGAATATCGAGCCAAGGTGCCGAAGAAGATGGATATCAAGGTGATGATAATCGGCAAAAGAAAAAAACAGACCATCACCACGAGCCTACTCAACATCAGTGTCAGCGGTTTTGCCTTCGCCATTAAAAAGGAGCAGCAGAACGATTTTATCGTTGACGAAGAACGCACCATGGAGATTATCATCAATGGCTTCATGGAGTTGAGAGTGCAGGCAACGATTCGGCATATTTCTAAAATTCGGGGAAGACATGGAACCGAATACATCTGCGGTGTCCAGGCTGACTTGGTAACCAGAGCCCTGGCCGCCCGTCTTGAAGAGATTGTTGCAGCGGTACAGCGGGCACATTTGCGCGAACTTGCCCAACTCTCAACTGAAAGCGGTATCAAGCTGGTAAAATAGTTAGTTTCCTTCCTAAAACTAGCAATTTCGGAGTCTTCGCTTACCTGGTTGAGATCTAGGCGTGCGAAAAATTTTACCACAGGCGCCCTGAAAGAAGTGCCCTTGGGGTGCATATAAT
>JASJDT010000267.1 GCA_030065655.1 Desulfocapsaceae bacterium
TCTTGAATAATACATCTCGGCCAGACGTCTAGCGTTTTTTCCAGCTTTTTCAAGTGCACCGGGAACCTTTACAAATGCTTGCAATTGTAAAGGTTCCCGGTGCACTCGAAAAAGCTGGAAAAAACGCTAGACGTCTGGCCGAGATGTATTATTCAAGAGAAATTTTGGCTGATAAATTGGAAAATGTTTTATTGGCTGCAGTTCAAAGGATTTGAAAAGGTTCATGCTGAGAGATGTCTAAAAGATTTCTCGACATTACGATTGCATTTTCATCACTGCTTATTTTAACCCCGGTGTTTTGTCTTCTGGCAATTTTGATTCGAATGAGGTTAGGTTCGCCAATTCTATTCTCTCAGGTGCGGCCTGGATTAAAGGGTAGACCCTTTACTTTGTACAAATTCAGGACGATGTCCAAGGAGACAGAACCTTCAGGCCAAACGTTATCAGATAAGCAACGCATGACTCCATTTGGTCAATTCTTGCGATCCACAAGCCTTGATGAGTTGCCAGAGTTGTGGAACGTATTAAAAGGCGATATGAGTTTGGTTGGACCAAGGCCACTATTGATGGAATACTTGCCCCTCTATTCAACTGAACAGGTCCGTCGTCACGAGGTTAGGCCCGGTATTACTGGTTGGGCGCAGATTAATGGCCGCAATGCTTTGTCTTGGGAAGAGAAGTTTAAACTGGATGTATGGTACGTAGATAATCACTCATTGTGGTTGGATGTAAAAATTCTTTTTTTGACAATTAAAAAGGTGTTATTCCGAGAAGGAATTAGTGCGGAAGGAGAATCCACGATGCCAAAATTCCGTGGCAACGATTTCGAGGGATCTGGGTCATGAACAAGCGGTTGTTGATTGTTGGAGCCAGTGGTCATGGTAAGGTAGTAGGTGATTGTGCCCGTTTGACTGATGCATGGTCTGAATTGTTATATTTTGATGATCGGTGGCCGGAGCTATTGGCCTGCGGTCCTTGGCAGGTTGTAGGGTTGGCTGAGACTATAAACAAAAATGCTCTTCAAGAAGATCAGACCTTTGTTGCTATTGGCAATAGCGCAAAACGAATAGCTTGGTTAAATAAACTGCAGCAAGGTGGTTTGAATTTAGCTACAGTCATTCACCCTTCGAGTATTCTTAGCGAGGAAGTGTCGATTGGGGCTGGTACATTGGTTGTGGCAGGCGCAGTAATTAACATTGGTTGTTTGATTGGTGAAGGGTGTATAGTGAACACCGGGGCAACGATAGATCATGATTGCATTGTGGCAGATGGTGTACATATATGCCCAGGCGCTCATCTGGCTGGTAATGTTCACGTCGGAAGTGGTAGCTGGATTGGTATCGGAAGCACAGTTGTCCAAGGGGTTCGTATTGGAGTAAATGTCACGGTGGGTGCTGGGGCTGTAGTGTTAGATCATGTGGCAGACGGTTTAACTGTGGTTGGTGTTCCGGCCAAACCAATTTTTGAAAGTTAGAAATCATAATTATGCTAAACACCAGTTTCTCTCCTTGGCCATGCTTCACTCAAAAAGAAGCCGATGCAATCACTCATGTTCTTCTTTCCAATAGGGTTAATTACTGGACTGGCGGTGAAGGTCGGGAATTTGAGAAGGAGTTTGCGAGCTGGTTTGAAGCTAAATATGCTGTTGCAATAGCCAACGGCACATTAGCTTTAGAATTGGCCCTGAGAGTAATTGGAATAAAGACTGGTGATGAGGTGGTGGTTACGCCGCGAACATTTCTAGCCTCGGTCTCCTCTGTGGTTAATGCTGGAGCTGTACCAATTTTTGCGGAAGTTGACCCTGACTCTCAGAATATTACAGCCGAGTCAGTTAGAGCAGTACTTTCTTCTCGTACTAAAGCAATTATTTGTGTTCATTTGGCTGGCTGGCCCTGCGACATGGATTCAATAATGGCTTTGGCCGCAGATAATGAGTTGTATGTCATCGAAGATTGTGCCCAGGCGCATGGAGCCAAATATAAAGGTAGGAGTGTTGGATCTATTGGACACATTGGTTGCTGGTCATTTTGTCAGGACAAGATAATGACAACCGGTGGAGAGGGTGGTATGGTCACGACCAACGATAAAAATCTGTGGTCAGAAATGTGGTCTTACAAAGATCACGGAAAATCTTGGGATGCTGTATACACCAAAAAGCATCCTCAAGGGTTTCGTTGGCTTCATGAAAGCTTTGGCACAAACTATCGTATGACGGAAATGCAGGCAGCCATTGGGCGCCTACAGTTAAAGCGTATGCCAGAATGGCATGAGGCAAGAAAAGAAAATGCCAGAACAGTATTGGAAGCAGCTCGTAATATAAATGGTTTGCGAGTACCTGTTCCGCCTGCAAATATTGAGCATGCATGGTATAAATGCTATGTGTTTGTTGTTCCTGAAAAGCTTAAAATGGGATGGAATCGAGATCGAATTATGCAGGCTATATTAGATGAAGGTGTACCTTGCTATTCAGGCTCTTGTTCTGAAGTATATTTAGAAAAGGCTTTTGATGGAATGGATTGCCGACCGCCTAAAAGGCTTCCTGTAGCAAAGGAGTTGGGTGAGACCAGCCTTATGTTGTTAGTGCACCCCACGTTGAAGCAGTCTGAAATTCAGAGGACTGTTGAAGTGCTTTCACAAGTGATGCAACAGGCTGCTTGATAATAATCTAAAAGTCAAAAAAATACATGATCATTATAGGTAGTTCTAAGCTAATTACATTTAGTATAAGTTTATTGTTCCTCATAAGATCAGACGGCGGTTGGTCATGAATAGTCGTTTTATTCGACATAAATTGCTAAATCGTTTTACAGCTTTTACTCATGACCTGCTGGCGATTCCTATAGCTTTGTTAGCCGCTTTTTATTTTCGCTATAATTTTGAGCAACTTCCTGATATCAATCCAGTTTTAATTTTTGTCCTGTTAGCCTTGCCCGTTCAAGGTTTAATGTACTGGCTAAGTGGGCTCTACCGCGGTATTTGGCGCTTTGCCTCAATGCAGGATCTTTTCCGCATTACTAAGGCTGTGGTTGGTGGAACCCTCCTGGTTACTCTCCTACTATTTCTTTTTACCCGTCTTGAGGCAATTCCTCGGTCAGTTATTCTGCTTTATCCTTTACTTCTATTTGGCATTCTTTCAGGCTCCCGTCTTGCATATCGCTGGTTTAAGGATCGTCAGATACTATTTGCCCGTCAGGGGGGAAAAAAAGTACTTGTCGTTGGTGCAGGTCAGGGTGGAGAGTTGCTGGTACGGGATCTTCTGCGGCATCAGGATTATCAGCCCATTGCCATCGTTGATGATGATCTGGGTAAGCAGGGACGTGAGCTTCATGGAGTTCGGGTCCTGGGGCAGATTGCAGATATTGCGGAGTTAGCCGAAGTTCATGAGGCAGAATTGGTTGTCATTGCCATTCCCACCGCTTCCCAGAAACTTTTCAGGGAGGTGGCTGCAACTTGCGCCGATATTGGTATTGAGTGTAGGACTCTGCCTGCTCTTTCCGATCTGAACGATCATGGAGTGGCTGTTAGCCAGCTACGCAATCTGACCTTGGAAGATTTGCTCGGTCGCGAGCAGGTAGAACTGGATGAAGAGTCAATTTCCGACTATCTAAAGCATAAAAATGTTTTAGTAACTGGTGCAGGCGGCTCGATCGGCTCAGAATTGTGTCGGCAGGTAGCACAGCAGAATCCGGCAAAACTCATCATACTTGACCATGGTGAATTCAATCTTTATAACATAGACCATGAGATACGAAACCACTTTCCTGAAATTGAAATTATCACTGTTCTGGGTGACGTGAAGAATTATGACAGAGTCGACTGGGTATTTAAGAAGTTTCATCCTCAGGTTATTTTTCATGCCGCTGCCTATAAGCACGTGCCCATGATTGAACTGAATCCGGCCGAAGGAGTAGTTAATAATATTATTGGCTCCCGAACAGTTGCCGATGCAGCTGATCGTTATAATGCTGATGCTTTTGTTTTTGTCTCTACCGATAAAGCAGTCAATCCGGCAAATGTTATGGGGACCAGCAAACGTATTGCCGAGATCTATTGTCAGAACCTAGCTGAGAAATCGCATACCCGTTTTATCACCACTCGTTTTGGCAATGTCTTGGGATCAGCTGGTTCCGTGGTGCCATTATTTGAAAAACAGATACTTCAAGGTGGTCCGGTAACCGTTACCCATAAGGATATCAGTCGCTATTTTATGACCATTCCTGAAGCGGTAAGCCTTATTTTGCAGGCCGGTGCGATGGGTGAGGGTGGCGAGATTTTTGTCCTCGACATGGGAGAACCCGTGCGCATCAAACACCTTGCCGAGCAGATGATTCGTATCGCCGGATTGATCCCCGAAAAGGATATAAAAATTGTTTATACAGGATTGAGACCGGGGGAAAAGCTCTATGAAGAAATCTTTCATGAGCGGGAAAATCTGCGCGGTACAAACCACCCCAAACTGCTCCTGGCAGGCAGTCGTCAGGTTAACTGGAATTGGCTGAACGATGAATTGAAAGCCTTAGCTAGTGCAGCAACCAGCAGGAATGTTCCCCATCTCATCGAACATCTTCGCAAGATTGTACCGGAGTATGAAGGACCGCATGAGAGTGATAAAAAGCAGTCTGTTGAGCCAAAAATAAAAGTTATCAAAAGCTAACCTGTTGCATATTCATTCTTTATACCGCCTCTTTTAGACCAAAAAACTACTTAGCCACGAGTATCACTTATTTTCTGCCAAGATCTGAATGAAAGCGGTACTTGAGACTACATGTTTCGTCAGATTGTTTCAATGTGGCTGCTCTGCAAAAGCAGTGGCATCAAATAAGTTGCATGCTATTCTGACATTGAGGGTGTAGATCTGGGCAAAAGATATTTGAGAAAAACCTGGTAATGCCTGGGTAGACTGCGCTTTTGAGCGGTGACGGTATAGAAATTCCTGGTCATGTGGAGATTGAGAATATCAATGACCTGAATCTGTCCGTGTTTGACACCGTCGGCAATGGCATGTTGGGAAAGAATGGAAACACCGAGGTCTGATTTGATCGCTTCGCAAACCGCTGTTGATGATCCAAGAACTGCACAGGTGTTCAATTCCGATAACGCTATATCATGCTCAGCCAGGACGCGTTCGAGGCTCTTCCGGGTGCCGGACCCCTCTTCGCGCAAGATGAATGGTAGCTCCAGAAGGGTTTTGGTGGTAATACGCTGATTAATAAAGCGCTGAGTCGAAGCAGCAAGCACCAGTTTATCTTCGGCAAAGGGATGGAAGTTAAGCTTGCTATTGGAGTTTGCCGCTCCGACAATGCCCAGCAGGATTTCATTGCCAAGGACTGCATTTGTTACCTGGGCCGTATCAGAGCTGCGAATTTCAAAGCTTACATCCGGATAGATCTTATTAAACTCCGCTGCAAGCCGTGGCAGAATAAAGGCGCTGGGGATCGTGCTTGCGGCTATTCGTATTTCTCCGGAGACTTTTTTGCTTACGGTGGTGAGATCATCCTCCAGTTTCTTTAAATCATCGAGAATTCCAAGCGCTCGGGGATAGAGCAGTTCCGCTTCCAGGGTAGGAATTATCGAGCGCCCCAAACGGTCAAAGAGTTTGCAGTCTAAGCTCTC
>JASJDT010000039.1 GCA_030065655.1 Desulfocapsaceae bacterium
TTCTGCGAAGTTTTTTGCTGAAATAAGCAGCACATAAAGCCAGCAGTAAACACCAGATGGTACCGGTAACAATGAATGAAAACCCCAGAACGAGAAATGCTAAAAATGTGTTTGGTGAAGAAGGGGAGATAAACTGCGGAATTAATGCCATGAAAAACAAGGCAACTTTAGGATTGAGAATATTGGTAATGGTGCCCTGTCGATATATTTTAAATAGACTTTTACCTTGCTGCTGGTAACGTATTGGTGTTGTTGAATTATTAAAAGACTCCTTGAACATGAGGATTGCTTGGTACATTAGATACATTGCCCCAGCGTACTTTATGAAAGTAAATGCATTGGCTGAGGTCAGCAATAGAGCTGATAATCCAAGAGCTCCGACGAACGTATGAAAGAGAGCGCCGGTGCTAATCCCCAAAGCAGCAAGTATTCCTGCTGATTTGCCTTGGCTGACACTTCTGCCAATAATGTAGAGAGAATCTGGCCCAGGATACATATTGAGGAGTATCCCGGTTATTAGAAAAACAAAATAATGTTCAATTCCGAGCATTGTTGTGCCCCATATTTAAATGCAAAGGCTGATGAGAGGTTCTCTAGATGGTAGTCACGCGAGTTCTTATAAAGTAACTGTTTGCTTAATCATTTTCTCTTAATATCAATAATATTAACTTTTTTCTCTTTACCTTTCCTGGAAGAAATCACCTTTCTGAGAAGATGAGGTGAAACATTCCACTTTTGTCCTGAACTCGTCACCATGGTCACGGTTTTTTTGTTGTATTTAAGAAGTGTTCCGGAAAGCACACCCTGGGTTGGATGAGAAAAGGATACCTCATCACCCGGATTGAAATTTGACATTTCCTGGTGAGTATTCATGGAATCAAGAAATTTTAATCTTTCGACTATTCTATGATTCAATTCAAGAAGTTCTTCATAAGTTAACTGCTCAATATCAATTCCCATGATACTTACTCAATTTGATGTGCGTGGCGATGAAGGGCTGAGTGTTAGCGAAGTGCCTTGCCTTGCTTGGATGATTTATGAATGGTTTATAGCTTTTCGCAAACCAAGACTTTTCCTTTTGCTCCAAGAGAGGTTTTCCCATCTTCACCTTTGATTCGTCCTCGCAATTCGACAATATCCCCATTTAGATTTGCATTTGGAGTTACTTTGATAACCATCCATTCTAGAAATATTTTTTCATCTGCATAAATCGGACGACGAAAACGAACCCAAAATTCCAGACCCAACATGGCTCCCTTTTTTGAAAAATGAGATGCTGTTAAGGAAAGCAATAGAGCTGTTGTATGTGGCCCGCTAGCTGTCAATTTACCAAAACGAGTATTTTTAGCGAATTCATGGTCGTGATGTATAGGGTTATTGTCACCAACACCAATCGCAAAGTCAGATACAATAGTTTTGGAAAGAGAAATTTCTGAGGAGAATCGCTCTCTAGGGTATGCTCTCATAAATATTCTCCTTATGGTTCTGTTTTCCCACATTTGAAGTTAACTACAAACATCATCATGTCCGATTGAATGGCTGAGTTGAAGAGGCCGACTCTCACGCCAGTTAACAAATGAGCATAATAGTGCTTATATCTTAAATTTTTCACTTGCGATTTAAAGTGGCAGGGCAAGAAAAGTTCCTCCGTTTCTTTTGGTTAGTTCGCGCATCAGGATTGCGAATCTGCCCGTGGTATAGCTTGAGAGAATACCGATTCCATGAATTTTGGCCAGACGTTTTCCGTCTTTTTGCAGTCTGTTCAGTTTGGTTATCTCGGCGATGACTGAGTCATAGTTGGAGCCGGTATAGTCATCGCCAAAAACATAGATTGATGTTGACTGGCCGGGCTTGGCATAGAGCTTCAGTGCCGCCTTTATTCCTTCAACGGGGCTGCTGTTTGACATATCCTGCCAGTTGCCGAAGACTCTCATCACACTCTGCCGTCGCTGCGGTGTATCGGGAATAAAGCGGCCTCTGTAGCCGGATATAAGCGGTTTGCCCTGGTCGTTGAGTATCTGGAAACCTGTTACTTTCGGATGGATGCTGAGCACATTGAGGATTTCCCTTGAAACCTTTCCCCAGATTGTCTGCATACTGCCAGAGGTATCGACTATGAAAACCACATAGTCACTGTCCACAGGTATGCCACCAATCTCCTCATCCCGGGTGGTGTTGGTGCTGGATGGAGTAATAGAGACCCTCTGCAGCGTCCTATCAACCAGGGAGAGACCTTCAAGATCACCCGCCAGTTTGTTTTCTTCCTGTTCCTTGACGCTGAGATTTTTGGCCAGCGTCTCAGCGGAACGTCCCAGGCTTCCTTTTTCTGCCAGCATATCATCATTTTTTTTCTGTTGCTGATCAATTTGCCTGGCCAGACCATCTATGCTGGTCTCCAGACTAAGCACCTGGCCCAACAGACTCTCGACCTCATTAACAGACGATTGCCCCTGATCATCAGTAGTTTTGGAGATCAGCACCAAAAGTACCACCGCACCAAAGCCACAGGAGATGATGTCCAGAAAGGAAATATTAAAGATATTGAAATCTTTTCTCTTTATTTTCATGGCCAGTTTAACGCCGGACTTATAACCATCCCTCCCGTACTCGCTGCCCAAGCCCAATATTCATTGGCTGCATCTGGATCACCCTCTATGGGCAACAGTATTACATTGATCTTTGCCCCGGCAGGGGCACTGTCTTTGATCGTTTGCCTGAACAGTTTTACCCGGCACTCCCCCGAGATTGTCGAAGATTTACCTAGAAGAGAGCTGCAGCTGGCAAAAGGATTGAGACTCGCATAACGAGACTCTCCCGCCGTAGGCAGCCCGTCGGTAATAAGATAAAGATCGGTGGTGCCAAGTCTGCCGATTTCCTGCAGCCCCTTTTGCAGATTAGTGGCTCCCTCGGGAACCAAGGCATCTATTTCCCTGTAGAGAGCCTGCAACTCAGAAGAGGTATCGACCCGCGTCCAATTGGCATGAGCAAGTGGTTTCACCGATGTATTATAGGAGACCACCATCAACTCACTGGTTTTGGGGACACGAGCCAGGAGCCAGCGTACCACTTTTCGCGTGCGCTGCCACTTCGGGCCACGTTTCTTCTCGGTAGCAGATCCGTTTTTTCTTTTAATGATATCCAAAAGCGGCTCATCGGTCATCGAGGCACTGCTGTCGATGAGCACACCAATGCGTCGTCCCTCGACTTTCAGGCCTAGCAGATAATCCTCCTCACCACCGCGATCGTCTTCGATCAGGTCTTCCTTCCGGGCAATGGGTCGTTCTGAAATATCTTTTTTCAGAGCCGCCAGTTGTGCTTTTTTCTGGTCGAGGCTCAATTCTTTCTGGTCAAGCGTCTGCTGCAGGAAAGCAAGCTTTGCCCGCAGCCTGGCAATTTTTTCCGCTTCAGACTTTGATGTATTCTGGAGCTCGGCAAGGGTTTGCTGCAACTCCTGTTGCTGCAATTCAAGGCGCTCTATGTCCGCTGTGAGCAGATCGGATTCAATCGGAGCATCACCAACATGATATTTAACCAGCATGAATATCAGGATCACGGCTCCAAGGCCGCAGGACATGATGTCTAGAAAAGCCAGGTTGAAACCTTCTGATTGGCGACGTTTTCTCACACATTCACCACTTATTTGACACGGGCAAGAAGGTAGCGCTCGCAGTATGCCTGGATATCAACCATCTGTCCGTCCTGAAGACGCTGCAATTGATGAAAGAGAAACATCAGAAAAATACTGATCAGCAGGGCCACAAGTGTCGAATTGAAGGCGACCCCCAGGCTGTTGGTCATGCCGGTTATATCTCCTGCCAGCGCTTGATCAGCAAGAGCCAGCGCCTCGCCGATACCACGGACGGTGCCGATAAAACCAATAGACGGAATTGCCCAGATAAGGTAGCGGATCATCGAGTTTTCGGCATCCTGGCGCACGGCAAGAGACTCCACACTGCTTTCAATGGCATCTGAGAGATTCTGAACATTGCCTGTTCCGGCGTAGCGCCATAACGCTGTGCGCAGGGTGTGAATAAGCGGGGCAGAACTGCGAGCTCCGGATATCTCGGTATCCAGTTTTTCAATGATGTTCTCCGCTGAAAAGCCTTCTTCTTCCTCACTTTCTTCAATCAGATCGACAGTGAACAGATAGTTGTACCGCAGAATCCGGCGGCACTTACTGAGGATTAGAAAACTCCCCCAAAGCATCAAAATAAAGCAGATCTCCTGTTCATAATCCTTTATGACTATCACCAGCTCACGAGGAACTGTATTCCCGCTCTGCTGCGCTGTTTCAATCAGAAGATTTGCCTCAGGGCGGATATAGCCGATATAGATGAGGTGAACGACTATAATGGAAGCTATCAGGACAATAAAATTTTTAACTATATCTGACATATCAAATATCCACAGGAAAAGAGGTCGGAGAGTGTAGGCTGATTGCAGGCAGCACGCCGTAAACGGTCCCGGCAGTAATCAGTACTGCAATAACTGCAAGCCACAATAAAATTTTTTTTAACAGTTTCTTTTTCATTTTATTCATTAGGTCCTCCATAGAGATAACGTCCAATTCGGAAGCCAACATCGTCACGTCCTGCAGACAACCCCTCACGAAATGCCGGACGCAGACCGGTAAGGGTGCCGGAGCGAAAGTTAGCTCCTTTCACCACATGAGAGGTGCCTCGTTGCTGGCCCAGCGGGTTTTTTTGGGTGGTACCTGCCTGCGGAGGTACAATGGAGTAGACGTCGTGTACCCACTCGCTGACATTTCCCGCCAGGTCATACAGGCCTGAAGGCTCCCTGGCCATACTGCCCACCGGGGCAACGCCGGCAAATCCGTCCCGGTAATTGGGTACATAAAATCTCACCTGCCCTCTGGCGCTCTCATCACCAATATTTGCAGCATTGGGCGGGATAACCGTGTCGTTTCCCCAGCTGAAAGTGGTCCGTTCTTTTTTGCCGGCTTTTCTGGCTAGCCATTCCCATTCTCCCTCGCTGAGTAGACGATAGCCATCCGAGAAGGCATTAAAACCGCTCACTCGGCCACCTGCCATAGTATAGAAAGGGGAAAGCTTTTCCTGGGCACTCAGCCAGTTGCAGAATGTTGCCGCCTCCTGCCAGGAAATTCCAGTGACCGGATTAGTGGGACCGGAGCCCGCCGGTTGAGACCTGAACGAGGCAAACTGACGATTTGTTATTTCATGGAGGCTGGCGTAAAAAGGTCTGGTCAGATGTATTCTCCTCTGAAATTCATTGGCCCGCTGGCCCTTTTCTGAACGAGGCGCTCCTATGGTTATATTATCCCGGACGATAAAGAGTTTCAGTTTAATGCCAATGCTATTGGTGAATTCCCTTGGTGCCTCCTGCAAACGGGCCTGGTACTCGGTCAGCAGGGTGGCGGATACTTTTTGTACTTTGTTTCCTCTTGGTTGAACGCTTTTTGAAACGGTGCGATAGCCCTGTTTCTTAAAAGTGATCTTCTGGGTGATAGCGGGAAGATCAAGGTTTAGAGGGGTAAGACCATATTCTCTTTTACCGATAAAAATCTGCGCTTGTGGTGATGAGGAGATCTCGACCTTGCCGATCTCCTCTTTTAAATTAAAAGAGATCTGTTTTTCCTCGCCTGCTTCAAGGGTTACTTCTTGTATTTCAGGATAAAAACCAGGCTTCACATAAGTCAGCTGATGTTCAACCGTAGCATCAAGGAGAAAAGGTTCGACGGCCTGAATACCATTGACCAGCAGCGTCCCGCCCTTTGGCTTTACATCTACAATGACCCGTCCTTTTTCCAGCTCGAGGTTGTAGCTACGAACCACCTCCGAATTGGTCCGGGTAACCTCGACATCATCGAAGACATCGATGTAGTTTGGTGCAGCGACTTTTAGATTGTAGCTCCCTCCTTCCCGCATAAGCTGAAGAGGTGTTAAGCCGACCTCTCTCTCATCCGCGAAGACTTTTGCTCCCGGTGGAGTAGAGGAGAGGATGAGTACTCCTTGGACGGGTTCCAGACTCACCTGCAACTGTGTCATCTCACCTCGTTTCATCTCGACTCCCACCTCATTCAGCTGAAAGAAAGGATTATCGATGTTGACGGTGTACGCTCCGGCCACAAGTTCGAGATCGAGACTTTGGCCCACGGCAGCTTCACGTCCGTCGATACGCCATGCTGTCTTCCGCAGTTTCTCGGGATCTCCAGCTAATTCGATACGAAGTCGTCCGGGTAATTCGAACATCTCCAGTGGAAAAACTTTTCCCAGATGAACATGACCAATGGTCTCCACACCATCCTTGAATCCTGGTGCAGAAGCAATTATCACCGGATTGCCAAATAGCGAATAGACGGTATCGCCAAGGGTGAACCCCAGCCCATTGGTAACGCTGATTTCCGCATGTTCTGCAGCATCGGCTGGGATAATGTCAACACGGGTTCCACGCGAAACCACCAACAGGGAAACAACGATTAACAGAATGACCAAAACCAGCATGGAGGCAAACAGGTAGAGTCGCTTCTGCCGGCTCTTGGCCTTATCCAGTTTTGTGCTAAATTCGCTCATCACACACTATGCGGACGCTGAAATTGTTCTGGTCATAGGGAATAAGGGTCTCCACAAGTTTCGATTTAAAACCGGGGCGCGATCCCTCAAAAGTATACGTCCCGGGTTTCAGCTCTATTGTTCTTTCAGAAACCATACCGACCTTGCCAATCCCGCGGACCTGGATATAGGTTTGGTTGTCTGAAACAATGGTTACCGGAACAAGACGGTTGACCCTGTTTATCAGCTCGCGAAGCTGTTCGGACTGGCGTTTTACCGCAAAACTGGTGTTGGCAAAGCTCTCTGCCTGGTCAAGAGATGTTTCAGCCTCGGTGCGGACATTTTGGCTAGCCAGGCGGTAAGGATTGTTAAAAAATCCTTTGAAATCATTAAGAATACCAATAATCCGGTCAGCCTGCCTCAATCCTTCAACCACAGTTTTGTCTCCCGGTGCATCTTTTGCGGCCTTGGCCAGGTTATCTCTGGCTTCACGCCAGTCGTCTCGTCGAATTGCCTGTTCTGCCTCCTTTATATGTTTTTGCACACGCAGAGATCGTTCCAGCTCAGCTAGCTGAGCTTTGAATAGTGCAAGTTCCTGCCTGGCCGGGTCAACTTCTCTGGCTGACTGGTAATGGCCGCGTGCCGCCGCAGCCTGCTTATTGTTGATAGCCGCAAAACCTGCAGAGATATGGGTTTCAAACTTTTGATTCTTTATAAGCTCATCGAGTACCTGTAATCGTTCTGCCACCTCTTCCCGTCCCGGTTCAATATCCGCAACCTGCTGCAGAAAATTATACTCCTTCTGCAGATCGTTTTCAGTCCGGGCAACTTTCGCTTCATTCAGAAGTGGCAGGATAAGTGGCAGTTTTTCAATCTCCTTTCGGACTATCAATGCTTCCTCGGACTCGGGTGCTACAACCAATGCTTTTTCGATATGCAGCTTTGCCTCATCATAGAGGTCATCTGCGAGGTACGAGGTAGCTTTGGTCAAATTCTCATTAAATATACGCTGACCTTCCGCTAAAATTTCGGCCGTTTTTTCTTCTATCAACTCAAGATTTTGCAACGCTTCATCGTATTCTCCGCTACTGAAATGCTGCATCATCTTTTTCTGCAGCTCTGTTATTTCGAAGAGACCGTCCCGATTCCAGACCTCAACCTCACCGTCATTCAAACGAGGCTCAAGATCATTTTCATACTGTTGCAGTCTCTCTTTGAATTTGCTGCGGAGAGTTTCTATGTCATCTGTGGTAACATTGGTATTTGTGCTGGGAATGACCTTGGATTGGTCTTTTGCGGAAAAATCAAGCAGGGAAAGGCCGAACATCAAAAAGCCAATAAGGCAAACGGTTGCCAATACGGCAATGATTATCTGCATTCTCCTTCTGGCACCACGAAGCCTGGCTTCCTCAAGTTTATCTTCTATCTCCATGGAATTCTGCGATTAGAGTTGCACATCCGGGGTCTTTTCTTCGTTGTAGATCTTTTGCAGAAATGCCCGCCACTGGCTGAATTGCTCCCTGGCATCACCGGTAAGTTCTACACTTTCTTTTTCAAAGGCAATAACCTGCGGTGCCAAAGCCATATCAACGGATTGTCCCAGCTCGTTGAGCGAATCTCGATGCACCTTCGCTTCAGCGCTGGTCTTAAAACTCTCAGAAAGAATCGAGGCACCGGCGACACCGCCAAGAATCGCCCCTGTGGTACCCGCAGCACTTCCACCCACCGAATCGGAATTTGCTCCGGCAATTGCTGAAAGTACGGCCAGACCGATAAGAAGTCCTCCGCCTAGGCGCTGCCTCCAGGCCTTTCGGTTCGCCTCCCGCTCAGCTTTCACCTCTAAGAGGCTTTGCTCCTGCCACACCAGGTAACTCTCATTCATCTGTTCGGAAAAAGATGCATAATTGTCTTGCAGGCTGTCAATAAAAAGCTGGTCACGTACCCGAATTGCTCGGACCCGCTGCAACATTGGATCATCATCACTGGGTTTACTCACCAGGGTAAACTCGTTGTTGTCAACTTCCATGAATTGTGCGAAAGTCTCTTGAGAAAAATTTGCTCCAAATCTGAGGTCAGTGAGATATTGCAGATCTTCCAGTTCATTACGGTCCCGTTTTCTCAGCTCTTCAGCTATTTCGTCGGCTGCTTCAGTAAACAGAGGATCATAGGGATCCAACCCCTTGTTTCTCTGGTCCTTGTGAAATGCTTCAGAAACCTCGTGCTCATAGGAATCATCCAACCACCTTTTGCCGCGTATATCGACAACTTCAATGTCTATTTCAACCTCTTCTCCATTTGACTGAACAATTCGGCCAAGGACATACAAATCTCCTGTGGCGGTAGCATCAGGTGTTACCCGGACTGCGCCAAATTGACCTGTCGCTTCCAGTTTTTCCTTCAGCTTATAGGCAAAACGGTTCGCCTCAGCGCGGCGCAGCTCCGGCCAGATATTCTCATCTTCATAGTCGTCAGGATCTTCTGGGAGACCAGGGTCAAAAACCGGGATAATGACATCGAGTTTCGGCAAATCCATAACAACTTCAAGCTTTTCATCCTCTTCATACGACGAGGAAAGAGGAGGGCCGACTGCTGTCGTGGTTTTTTTACTAGTAGGCGCACATCCTGAGAGGAGAAAGGTGAAAATTATAAAGACAGTTGTCAGTTTCTTTATAATCATTTGTTTTCTCAACAATTATTTAGTTTTTAAGCCTTTGTATTTTCTGTATTCATTCCATAATTGCCTGCGTTTTTCCGGGTCCGGCTCATTTTCGGCAGCATAGCGTATCTGGGCAGCAAGAGCGTCGTCATTTTTCGCTGGAGGGATGTCCTCAGGAACCTTCCCGTTTGCCCTAGCCATACTTTCAGTGGTGCTGCTTTCGGCATCTTCTATATCTTCAGAAATTTCAAGCGGTCGCGGCTCTTTCGTCTCAATACCTTCGGCGGCAGGATACTCTTTGACCTCTTTGGGTTCATCTGTTCCGGACATTGTAGAACTTGCAACTGATTCGCTTGCTGAAGCGGTTTCATTGTCGCCTCCTCCCCCACCACTGCCTGCAGTACCGCCGTTACTGGCTTCAGCCGTTGTATTTGCTTGCTCTTTGGCCTCCTGGCAAAGCTCAAATCTGTTGAGCGACTCGTAAAAAGCTGCATCCATACGGCGCAGACGCTCTTCTTGGGTCAGGTTGCCGTCATCGGAATAGTCGATAGTCACATCTGTACAGTCAATCGAGTCCTCAAGACTCTCTTCTGCCATGGCAGATGGTTGAAAAATAAAATGATACCAGAAAAAAACAGTGACAATCATGTACAGTAAAACTTTGACACTTTTCACCACCTACCTCCATCTTGATTGTGGCGACAAATCAGTTGTAAATGCTATTCAAGCAGCATCTAGTTCCATTATAGATTTTAAGCAATAATGATGAAATTGGAATACCATAATTTTCAAGGTGAACCGGACAGGAAATAGAGAAAAAGGGGACAGCTAAATTTTAAATCGTGAGTTGTCCAGGCTTCTGATGTAAATCGGTTATGCCACGGCAAGTGAGTAGGCGAGTAAGCGTTTCAAGTCTTTATTTTACCTGTGCACCCTTCTTCTCCATAAAATTGCTAGATACAATTTGTAAATCCATTTTCGTCAAGAAAGCGTTAGGCTAGTTATCAGAAAAAGAGTTAAGAGAAATTGATGAGTTAGGTCGGTTTAGGTGAAACTATATGTAAACGATATTCCGCTAGAACTGTAACTATGTAATGCAGAGATCAACATCGAAATTCCAATTATCGTGTACCTCCAGTTGACCTTCTTACTGAGCCTTAGAAGATTGTTTTTTTTAGAAGAGAATTGGAGAGTCCGATCTCTTTCACATCGGCAACTATCAGATCCGGTTGAGGTTTCAGCGAATCATCCCCTAAAATCGTCCTTTCGGACGATTTTATTTTCTCACAAAGAGTATAACAATAGCAGCATAGAAAGCATCTGCTTGTTTACACTCGCCTCATCCGGTGAACCCAAATAAGCAGGCTAGCATTTGTTCTTGTCAGATTAGGCTTTTCATAAGGAGACAGAATTTGACAGCTAATAGAAAATGGCACGGACCAGCAAAATACAAAATTGAAGTAAAGGGGCAGTTGGCTGGACACTGGTTTGATTGGTTTGAAAATATAATAATTAAAAATGAGTCAGGAATGACAATTATCACTGTGGATATTCAGGATCAGGCGGCGTTGCATGGCTTGCTTGCCAGGATACGTGATCTCGGTTTGCCGTTGATTTCGGTAAGAAGGTTTTGAGTAAGAAGGATAGCCCGAATGAAGATTGGTAGAAAACCAAGGCATAATCAGGGTATACGGTAAAGGAGGGCTGTGATGAATGATTTCTACATAGATTGGCTTATAAAAGAACGTCGACGACTGGAAACGGAGGAGTGTAGAAGAGCCCAACTTCTGAAAGCAGCAGATTCCGATCTTCCCGACTGGCAAATGGAATTTTCCCGTCTGCTGGCAAAGCTGATCAATCTCTGGAATACAAAAATAGCAAATGATAGAGAAAAGAAGAGTTACGTCTCCTGAAAGAGGAGTTGCGACATGGTTAGGTGGATAATGACTCTAATGACTGAGACTATATGAACTGTTGAATAAATGAGAGAAGTTTAAGAGGACGAAATGGGAAAACCAAACCCTGTTTTTAAAAAAAATTATGAGAATTACCTGCACCAATTAGAAGAGGTCAATCCGGCAAACTGGAGTTCAATTTTGGCGATAGAAGTTGATAGGGAAAAGAGGTTGGCGAAAATTCCTTTTTTCGATGATATGTATGATGTTTCACCTACCGGTATTAGTGATGCACAAGGTAGCCGTCCAGATTACGGAATCAGTGTAATTCTGCTTAAGTATCTGCTCATGTGTCCCCAGGTTGTCCCGACCGATTCAAATTGGGTCCATTCCCGGGATTTTAAAGACACGGTTCAGGCTCAAAATACCGGCATGTCCGATTTTGCCTCGCAGAAGATCTCCAAACTTTTCGCCGGAAACCTCGATTTGTTGAAATTAGCAGTGAGTGAACTGGGTGGGAAGGTGCTGGTGAGTGAGTTTCCCTACGATCTGTCGGCTATTCTTTATCCGCTTCCCCGGGTTCCGGTGATATTTCTATTCAATGATCAGGATGAGGACTTTCCGGCTAAAACTTCTATTCTTTATGAGAGTCGTGCTCATCACTTTCTCGATGCAGAGTGCCGGGTGATGGTTGATTGGTATCTGTTAGAGAAGTTAAAGAAAATAAAGAGGCGATATTCCGCCTGAAACGTGAGTGATACCAATGTGTGAAGTGAATGTCCAAGAAAGATGCAATGATGCCAAACTTTTTCTGGTGAGATTGCAGGAAAGTAGCAGTTTCCGCAAAACCGTGTGCAACATGTCTTCAGAGACAGGCTTGAAAGGTGCGCTCAACAGTAACGGGTACGATTTTGATGAGTTCCAGCTGATTAAAGCAGTGGCTGAACTCCTTGAAAAAGAGAGTGAAGTGAGTCACCAGCGCAGTTATTCGACAATCGATAGATTTATTCTTGATCTGCTGTAAGGCCTTAATGTCAAAAATGAAGAGAAACACCCATACGCTGCGTGTGGAGAAACAGTTATGAGACAATACGGGACAGCTGCCGGCATGGCGGTCGAAACCTAGGTAAGTGCATGATAAAAAGGAAGAAGGGGAAGGAATGATTGCTGAGAAAATGAACCTGGTTGGATCCTCCGGCATAGTTGAGACGGCTGAAATGCTGTTTCAGTCACAAGGCTTTGACAATACTACGGTAGACGACATAATCAATCACCTCAATATTTCAGAGAGAATATTTTACCGTCACTTTGAATCGGTGGATGAAATCTTGGAATTATTGTGGAGTGGTTCTGGTCAACACTGAAGAAGCTGGATAGCTATAAAAATCGACTGATTGTGTGTTGTATTTCCCATACAATATAATAGAGATGCGAAGAATTTTGCTGTCCAAGATCTTTACAGAGAGATGGTTATGAAACGGGTATTAGTTGCAGGCGCAACGGGCTATTTGGGCAGCTATATTCTGAAAGAACTTCAGCGACGAGGTCTCTGGGTCAGGACCCTGGTGCGCGATACTGACAAACTGCGATTATCCAACTCTGTCGATGTTGTTGAAGGACTCATGACGGATCCACCATCGATTGAAAGGTGTTGCCGCAACATTGATGTGGTCATTTCAACGGTTGGTATCACCAGGCAGAGGGACGGACTCACCTATATGGATGTCGATTATCAGGCAAATATGAACCTGCTGCAGGAAGCAAAGAAAAACGGCGTGCAGAAAATCATCTATATTTCAGTTCTGCATGGTCAAAGTTTGCAACATTTGAAAATTTGTGAAGCCAAAGAAAGATTCGTTGGTGAGTTGGAGCGATCGGGAATGGACTTCTGTGTCATCCGTCCAAACGGCTTTTTTTCGGATATGTCTGCGTATACTGAAATGGCAGGAAAGGGAAGGGTCTATCTCCTTGGTAAGGGAGAACACCGGGTAAATCCTATCCACGGTGCCGATCTGGCCACTCTCTGTGTTGATGCCATAGAGCTTGATGCCCGGGAGATTGATATCGGCGGCCCGCAGACTCTGTCGCACAATGAAATTGCCAAGCTCGCTTTTCAGGCAGTGAAAAAGGAAGCAACAATAACTTATATTCCTGAATGGTTGAGAAAAGTGCTCCTGTGGAGTTTGAGAAGCTTTACAACCACCAAATTTCATGGGCCGGTGGAATTTTTTTTAACCGTTATGGCTATGGATATGTTGGCACCTGAATATGGAGAGAGGACCTTGCAGGCATTTTTTGAAGATGCTGGGGAAATTTGAGGAAGTATCAACCTTTATACGAATGATGGATTTCAGCGGTGCGGTCTATTTTAGGGTGTTGGCAGGAAGAAAGGGCAGACCTTTACTATAGTCTGGATGCAGAAAACGATGTGAGAAGTAAGCCACCACTAAGAGAAATTTAACTCTGCAAAGATCGTGAGGTGATTGGTGATGACCCAACCAGCAAATGCCATGGAAATATTCACTCAACTGGAAAAGTCGAATTGCCGCGAGTGCGGTGAGAAGACCTGTCTGGCCTTTGCCGCCGCAGTTTTTCAGGCGCGGAAGGGGATAAGCCAGTGCCCAAGAGTTGATCCGGAAACTATTCAAAGATATGAGGCTGGCTGTGAATCTGTTGCTCAAGAAGAGTTTGGCGATCAGTACATAGAAAATTTGAAAAATAGGTTTTCACAAATTGATTTAGTGGAGATCGCCAGGCGGATTGGTGCTGAATATGACGGTAAGACACTTACCCTGCATATATTGGGGAAACGTTTTGGAATCGATGTGAGTGGGAAGTTTATAACCGATATCCATGTTAATCCATACGTTGCGGCGCCATTTCTCGAATATATCGTGCACAGTAAAGGGATTGACCCGACAGGAGAATGGGTAAGTTTCAGAGAGTTGAGAGAGGGCAGATCGTTTTCCTACCCATTCTTTCAGAAGCGCTGCGAACTGGTATTGAAAAATATCGCCGACGCTTACCCCGACCTTTTTGATGATCTGGTGAGATTATTCAGCGCCCAAAAGGTGCCGACGCAGTTTGAGTCCGATGTCTCGGTTATTCTCTATCCTTTGCCGAAAGTACCAATAATGATCTGCTACTGGATGGAGGATGAGGGGATGGATTCGACACTCAATCTCTTTTTTGACAAATCTGCCGATGAAAACCTTCCTGAAGGTTCACTCTTTACTTTGTGTGTCGGCCTCGCACTTATGTTTGAGAAGATATCTCAACATCATAAAATCAGCAAATAAATACAGAGAGGAAAATTCCTCGTAAGCAAAAATAAATGGAGATGCAAATGTTTGACATGTTGCAAGAAATTAACTCACGACCTTCACTTTTTGAGTTTTATACCGCAGAAGAACTTTGGACGGATGAGCATACCTCGAAGAAAATGCTGGAATATCATTTAAACGAATCCATCGACCTTTCATCGCGGAATACTGAATTCATTGATGATTCGGTAGAGTGGATAGTTTCCCGGTTTGGAGTGGGTGAAAGCTTTAGTCTTGCCGATTTTGGCTGTGGTCCCGGGCTCTATTCAACACGTCTGGCAGAATATGGTGCAGATGTGACCGGGATCGATTTTTCGAGACGATCTATCGAACACGCTAAAGGGGTAGCCAAGAAGAAAGGGTTGCCCATTAACTATTTACAATGCAATTACCTGGATTTTGATACCGAGCATCGCTTTGATCTCATTATCATGATATTTTGCGATTTCTGCGCACTGAGCCCCATGCAGCGAAAGTCTCTCATTGCCAAATTCCACAACTTTCTGAAGCCCGGAGGAGCCGTACTGCTGGATGTCCATACCCTGAACATCTATAAAGAGAAAGAAGAGGCGGCCTTATACGAACGAAATCAGCTTGACGGTTTCTGGTCCCCCAATGAGTATTATGGATTCGTCAACACCTTCAAGTATGACGATGAACAGGTAAGTCTTGATAAATATACCTTAATCGAGAGGAAGAGGACACGGGTTGTTTATAACTGGTTACAATATTTTAGCCGGGAGTCGCTATCGAGAGAGTTTGAAAAAGGCGGTTTTAAAGTCGAAGGGTTTTACTCCGATGTCTCGGGCACGGTGTTTTCCCCGGACTCTCCTGACATGGCCGTTGTTGCCAGAAAAGATGAATAGTTCTTGGCTCATGCTATGGCAAGAAATGCTTAAATTGCCATGGTTGGGTTATTACCATTTGCTATGATACCTCTATAAAGATCGGAACATCATTCTATGTGGAAGGAGGACATATTATGAGTATGGAAATTTTACTGAAAATTAGGGAGATGGGTAGAGAAGTAAAGAGAAAACACCACGCTGAAGAAATAGATTTTGCATATATGACTGCTCCCTGTGGTTTGCCATGCCTTGAGTGTTATCTCTATCTGGCACAGTTTGATCAGGAAATGGCTGAAGCTATTGCAACCGTTCTTGGTCTTTCAAAGGATGATGTCAAATGCAAAGGATGCAGGGCTGAAGATGGTCAATGTGGCCATCTCGCCATGGAATGCCGGGTTTATAAATGTATTGAGAAAACGGATATGACAACTTGTGCTGAATGCGAGAAATTTCCATGTGAATATCTCCATCCCTATAGCGATCAAGCTATGAAACCGCACAATACGAAAGTCTTCAACCTGTGCCGCATTAAAAAGGTTGGCATAGAGAATTGGGCAAAGAATGAGGCCGGGGATATTCTTGATAAATATTACTATGGGAGTTGGACCCTTTAGGACGAAACGGATTTGCTGGCTTTGCTTTTTGAGATCAATCAATGTCTCTAGAAAAACCAAGTAGAACCGCTTGCAAGGTGGCTTTGAATATTCTGACCCTGGGAGCGAAGCCGGATATGGCGGCGGTGCTTCCTTCCGGCATTGTCGAAGCCACAGAGAATCTTCTGGTAGCTTCCGATGCGGCGAGCATGAGCCAAGTTTATTGGTCTCGTTTACCGGTTACTCTCAGTCTTTACATGGCTTTTGACTGGATGATGCCCGGCCAGTTTGAGGCGTTTGCCTATAGAAAAAGATTCTTTGAGGATCAGGTGCGGCAAGCGATAGACAAAAGCACCAACCAGGTTCTCGTATTGGGCGGCGGCTACGATACATTGGCATGGCGGCTTGCTGTCGAATATCCGGATGTGGATTTTTTTGAAATTGACCATCCATCTACGTCCCTGCTCAAGGCAAGAGGAATAGAGAAGATGGGAGCCCGAGCCAATTTCCACCTCATTGCTGAGGATCTGAGTACGCATAAGCTAGATGATGTTCTTGCCAGTGTTGAGAAATGGGATCGAAGCAGGAAGACAATCATAATGGCCGAGGGACTATTGCAATATCTGCCGCCGAGTGCGGTGGACGAACTGTTTGAGCAATGTACATCGGTCGCGCAAATAAGCACATTTGTTTTCACATTTGTCACAACTCGCGAAGACGGGGAACCGGATGCTGGCCCCTGGTCGTGGCTTGTCCTATGGCTACTCAAAAGAGAGGGTGAACCGTGGCTCTGGAGTGTTCGTCCCGAAGAGCTTGGTTCGTTCCTGGAGGAAAGGGGATGGACGTATGCTCCTGAGCTAGTTGGAAAGACAACCAGGCATGGGGTTGAGTTTTATGGCGCGGCAGCCAAGGGGTAAGGGGGGAGTTCTGATTATATAACGCTATGAACCCTACGTACACTGCCCAATATGTATTCGTGCGACCGCAGCAGAACAGATCATACATGGTTTTTATCTGCTGACGGAGAGTTACTGCCCTTTATAAATAATCGAACATCAGGGAATTGATATGAATATCGGCATATACATTTACGACAATGCTGAGGTACTCGATTTTGCAGGACCATTTGAGGTATTTTCCACCGCTGAACGATTGGCTGCAATTGGGTGGAACGTTTTCCTTGTCAGTGAAAATTCAGAGATTGTCAGGGCTCGCGGCAATTTCTGCATTCGACCGCATTACTCATATGAAAATCACCCGAAGATTGATGTTCTTATCGTTGTGGGCGGCATTCATACTGCAGAGGTGGAGAAACCAAATGTCATTCAATGGATTGCGGAAGTGTCAAAAGATACGATAAAAACAGCTTCGGTTTGTACCGGGGCGTTTCTGCTTGCCGAGGCAGGATTGTTGGATGGCTTGACAGTGACTACGCATTGGGATGATATTACTGATCTCAGATCTGCTTACCCCGGTCTGACGGTCAAGGAGAATCAACGATTTATTAGCCAAGGGAAATTTACAACTTCCGGAGGAATTTCGGCTGGTATCGATATGAGCCTGCATTTGGTAGCCGAACTCTCATCACTTGACCTGGCGCGAAAAACTGCCAGACAGATGGAATACCGTTGGCAGGAGTAACATGGCGGATAAAGCACAGGCCATGAGGAAAAGAGGAAAGCAATGAATTGGGAAAGTCTCCAAAAGCTGGGATATGACGAATACTTCCGGAGAGAAATGATGGATTCTCTTCAAGACGGATTCTCACTTGCCAGGGTAATTGAGGTTAGCAGAAAC
>JASJDT010000040.1 GCA_030065655.1 Desulfocapsaceae bacterium
ATCTATTGCGATAGTATTTGATAGGAAATGGAAAGTCAAAATGAAAATAAAGTTGAGCAAATAGAGCTTTCAACGGGAGAGAGGCCTAGAGTGATTACCATTCAGCCACTGATCTATCACTCGTTTGTTGGTAATAGACCAGTGGGAGTAATGAGATATTTCAAATTCTGTCTACCGCAAACGCCTGGATCCAACCCTCGATGAGCTTATCGGTGCGATTAGCCAGGCGGCTGGAGATAACGGCCGCCAATCGCTCCATAAAGGGATAGCCCACCTGTGGGTTTTTATTGAAGAAGGCTTTAAGGGTTTTCGAGCCGATGGCAAACACTTTTGTTGGTTCACTACAGACCGCTTTGGAGGTGTAAAAGCCTGTAGGAGTAAGGGCAGACCAGCCAAATATTTCCCCGGAACCTATGGAATCGACTGTTATCTGGCGCTCGACGGTTTCGATTTCCGAGTGAGCGTACTCCTCATACTCGACTTCGGTTTTGAGTTGATCTTCCCTGGCGATAAGAATCAGGTCGACCTCACCACTGAAAACGCCATACAGCTTGTCGGCCTCCGCCCCTTCTTCAAAAACTGTCTCACCTGAATCAAACTCCATGACCTCGACATATTCGGCAATCTCAGCAAGATGGTTGAGAGTAAAACCTGAAAATATAGCAAATTCTGAAATCTGTTTCGGTTCTATCATACGTGCACCTCCTCCTTAAAAGTTGGTACTGATAACAATCCGGGTCGCACCATTCATTCCGCAAAATCATCTGCCAGAAATCTACCATTCTCCTGTTTCGAGATAGGCTTGGATGCCCCTGGCCGCTATTTTCCCGGCCCCCATGGCCTGAATTACCGTGGCCGCGCCGGTGGCCACGTCGCCTCCGGCGAAAACGCCTCTTTTTGAAGTTCTGCCGGTTTCTGGATCGGTCTCGATGGTCCGCCAGCGGGTTGTGGCAATATCTGGCGTAGTGTTAGGAATCAACGGGTTGGGACTGTTACCGATGGCGACCACCAGCACATCGGCGGGGATCATGAAATTGGAACCGTCGACGGGTACCGGCCTTCTTCTTCCGGACTCATCGGCCTCACCCAGTTCCATCCGTATACATTCGATGTTTTTCAGCCAACCGCGACCGTCACCGTGGTAAGCTATTGGATTGGTCAGCAGATTGAACTGGATGCCCTCTTCCTCGGCATGATGAATCTCTTCCTCACGGGCGGGCATCTGTTCCCGGGCCCGGCGGTAGATGAGAATGGACTCTTCTGCCCCTAGTCGCAGGGCGGAGCGGGCGCAGTCCATGGCGACATTGCCGCCGCCAATGGTGGCCACCCGTTTACCGACGGTGATGGGGGTTTTATATTTCGGGAAGAGGTAGGCCTTCATCAGATTAGCCCTGGTGAGATATTCGTTGGCGGAATAGACACCGTTGAGATTCTCTCCGGAAAGCCCCATAAACCATGGCAGACCGGCTCCCGTGCCGATAAACACGGCGTCAAATTCCTCGAGCAGCTCATCAAGGCTGGTGATCATGCCGATCACGGTATCGAGATGGATGCGTACTCCCAGCTTTTTAAGAAAATCGATCTCTGTAAAGACGATATCCTTGGGCAGCCTGAACTCGGGTATGCCATAGACCAAAACTCCGCCTGGCTCATGCAGGGCTTCGAAGACATCTATTTCATGACCCTGTTTAACCAGGTCGGCCGCCACCGTGATCCCCGCCGGACCGGCCCCGACAACGGCAACCCTTTTTCCTGTCTTTTTAGCAACAACAGGCAGCTCCGCTTTACCCTCGTTGCGTTCCCAATCGGCCAGAAAGCGCTCCAGCCTGCCAATGGCGACCGGTTGGTGTTTTTTGCCCAGGATGCAGCGTTTTTCGCATTGCTCCTCCTGAGGGCAGACCCGGCCGCAGATGGCGGGCAGGATGTTGGTTTCTTTTATCCTGTCGATGCCCTCCCGGAGTTTTTTCTCTTTGATGTAGGTGATGAAACTGGGGATGTCGATTCCCACGGGGCAGCCCTCTACGCAGAATGGTTTCTTGCACTGCAGACAACGTTTGGCCTCCTGCACAGCTTCCTCAAGCGAATAGCCGTGGGGAACTTCATCAAAGTTTCTGACGCGCTGTGCCGCCGGTTGCTCACGCATCGGGGTCTTGGTGGGGATTATCTTTGCCATTCTTTCGCCCTCTAACGCTCCTTGGCCACAATTTCTTCTTCGAGATAGGCCTTCCGCCTGGCCAGCACCACATCCCAATCCACCTCGTGGCCGTCGAAATGGGGCCCGTCGACGCAGGCAAACTTAGTCTTGCCGCCAATGGAAAGCCTACAGGCACCGCACATGCCGGTCCCGTCAATCATGATGGGATTCATGCTGACGACGGTCTTGATCTGGTACGGTCTGGTCACCTGGGCGATCCGATACATCATAAAGGTGCAGCCGATGGCCAGAATACGGTCGAAATGTTCGCCCTCCTCGAGATTTTCTGCCAGCAGGTCATGGGCGTGGCCTTTTCTCCCCAGGGAACCGTCGGAGGTTGAGTATCTGACGTCATGGGCCGCCTCCTCGAGTTTGTCATTCCAATAGAGAAGAAAGCTGCTGCGGGCCTCGGAGAAGGCAACGACTTCATTACCGGCAGCCTGCATGGCCCTGGCGGCTGGCAGGATACCGCCGATGCCGTAACAACCGCCCACCAGCCCTACCTTGCCGAATTTGTCGATGTCAAAGGGTTGGCCCAACGGTCCAGTGAAGGAATACATCTCATCGCCAGTGGTGAGTGCGGCCAGGTCTCTGGTGGCATCGCCAATCTCAAGAAAAACCACGCTCACCTCCCCTTTACCTGCATCCCAGTCGGCCAGGGTAAGCGGTGTGCGTTCGCTGAACCGGTTTGGTATGGCAATGGCGAACTGGCCGGCCCTCGCTTTCTCGGCAATGCCCGGAGCGGCAAGGGTCATCTCATGCACGTTTGGGGCGATGATCTTTTTATCAATTATCTTCATTCTTCCAGTACCTTCGCAAGGTCCGGGACGAGGTCCGGCAGAGAATTGCCCAGATAATGAAAATGGTGCTTTTGCAGAGTCTTGCCGGTTAGCCGTCCGTTTTTCGACCGTGAGCGTGGCTCAGGTGATTCTGTTGCTCCTGTCTGTCTTTTTCTCCCTCTTGTCAGCGTTTGTTCAACCAGAGGAATCAGCTGCCTATCAGGGTTTGACGCAGAGCCAGCGAAGAGTACTTTTCTGCCCATATGCATGGCGATACCGTTCACCGCCCCGGCTGGAGTCATGAGTTGATCTTCACCTGGTACCATGGCTGACAAAGGCAGCAGACTGCCCTCCAGATTGACCAGGTGACCGCCGCTCTCCCAGGTTGTGGCCAAAGGCAGGAAAACATCGGCAAACTTGGAGGCGGGGGTGAAGAACATATTGTGCTGAACAAAAAACTTCAGTTTCTTGATGGCAGGGCCTACCGGTAGATCGCCAATGAGGTGGATTGCCGAGATCGCTTTTGGCCGGCCCAGCATCTTCGCGGTATCCAGCCCTTTCTTCCTGGCCGCGGCGAAGCCCGGCAGCAGAACCGGGTTCATACCTGCCAGGGTGGCGCCGTAGCGGTTACCTTCGGCGAGGAGAAAGAGCAGTCTGACCCGGTTATTGGAACGCGTTGCCAGGTGCAGCAGATTGTTGATATTATCCCTGGCCCGGTCGGAGTTGATAATCTCATCGCCAACGATCATAAGAATCCGTTCACCGCCTTTCTCCTTAGCCAGTTCGCTGGTCAGGCGGTGGAGATGGATATGCTCGCAGCCCTTGCCATAGCGCTGGTAATCGGTGGAGAACTCCACTGTTCTGGTGGGGATTGAGGCGGCGACGAGGACCTGCTTGCCCGCCTTGTAGGCCTTGCGAATCCTGTTTTCGATAATGGCATGCGACCACTGGGTCATGGCGCCAAGCACGTGGATGGAATCGGCAGTGAGGATGTCATTGATGGTAACGTGGCCACTTGAGGCGTAGTAGTCATGGATATCCCGGATCAATTCGGGATAGGGTGTTGCCGGAGAGAGATCGACATTGGCGGAGCGCATGGTTTGCCGGGTGAACTTCTGGAGAACGAAACTGTTTTCGATACTGTCATGGGCGGAGCCGATCAGGCCAAATTGGTCGCCGCTGCATTTTTTCAGATTTTCAGCGATAACATCAAGGGCTTGATCCCAGCTTACCTCAAGCCATTTTCCCTGCCTGTTGATATGGGGTCTTGTTACCCTGTCGGGATGATGAAGCATGTCTCCCGGAATGAACTTGCCGCGCATACAGAGCTGGTGGGGATTGTGGCGACTTTCCGGTTCGGGGCCTACATTGACGATTCGTTTACCTTTGGTGTTGACTGTCATCCGGCAACCTATGCCGCAGAAGCTGCAGTGCGTATCCTTCGAGCTGTCCGGTTGTCCCACCCATTTGCCCATTTTTTCACTGAGTGAGCCGGTGGGGCAGACGTCGATGCAGGCGCCGCAGAATTCACAGCCCGCCTCCTTTTGCGTTTCATCGAAGGCAGTGCCCACCAGGGCCGCGTTGCCGCGGTTGATAAAGGCCAGCACTTCGCTGTAGCGTTCCTCGTTGCAGATGCGCACACATCTTCCGCAGAGGATGCAGAGGTTATAGTCCAACTCGTAGAAGGGATTGTCTTTGACGGGGGGAATGTTCCGGTAGACGATAGGAAACCTGATCTCACTAAGCTCGAGGTAGTCAACAAGGTGCTGCAGTTCGCAGGTGCCGTTGTTGGGGCAGAAATTACAGCCGGTGATGGTGCCCACTTTTCTGGTGGAGTGCATGAATTCCGTGCATTCCTTTTTGTCCCGGCAGACCAGGCAGGTATAGGGATGTTCCGAGAGGAGCAGTTCGAGAATCTCCCGGCGCAGCTGCTGCAGCTCGTCGGTTCGGGTGGAAATCTGCATGCCTTGGGCAATCGGAGTTGTACAGGCGGTGGGAAAGCCGCGCATATTCTCCACCTTCACCATGCAGAGGCGGCAGCCGCCGTAATCCGGCAGACAGTCCAGGTGGCACAAAGAAGGGATATAGATGCCGGCATCTGTTGCGGCCCGCAGGATGGTCATCCCCTCGGTCATCAGCACCTCCCGGCTGTCGATGGTGGCTGTAAGCGTCTTTGCCTGTGTTTTGATGGTATCAGTCATGATCTTACTCTATCACAATGGCATCACCGGCGATGGCGTCAAACCGGCATATCTCATAGCAGGCCCGGCACTTGATGCACTTTTCCTTATCCAGATTGTGGGGCTCGCTTTTCGGACCGGTGATGGCCCCCGATGGGCAGGCCTCCACGCAGCGCTGACAGCCGGTACATTTGTCGACGATTACCTTGTACTCGACAAGGTCGCGACAGACTGCAGCCGGGCAGCGGTTTTCTTCGATATGGGCAAGATATTCATCCCGGAAGTACTGGATTGTCGTGCGTACCGGATTCGCAGCTGTCTGTCCCAGGCCGCAGAGAGAACCTTTGCTGATTGTCGCTGCAAGCGACTCGAGAGTATCGAGGTCGGCCAGATTTGCTTTACCGGCGGTGACATTTTCGAGAATCTCCACCATCTTCCTGGTGCCGATCCGGCATGGGACGCATTTACCGCAGCTCTCCTTGCTGGTGAACCTGAGAAAATACTGGGCTACATCTACCATGCAGGAATGTTCGTCCATGACGATGAGACCGCCTGAGCCCATGATGGTGCCGGCGTCCTGCAGGGACTGATAATCAATGGGTAGATCGAGATGTTCTTCGGAGAGACAGCCTCCCGAGGGTCCGCCGGTCTGTACGGCTTTGAATGGTTTGCGGGTGCCGCTGCCGATATCGAAGATAATCTGGCGCAGGGTGGTGCCGAGTGGAACCTCGATCAGGCCGGTCCGCCGGACCTTGCCAACCAAGGAAAAGGTTTTTGTACCTTTACTCTGTTCGGTGCCGAAACCGGAATACCATACTCCCCCGTTGCGCATGATATTGGGCAGGGTGGCCAGGGTCTCGACGTTATGGATGGTGGTAGGCTTACCGTGCAGCCCGGAAATCGCCGGGAAGGGCGGCCTGCTCCTGGGCATGCCCCGCTGTCCCTCGATGGAGGCGATAAGAGCCGTCTCTTCACCGCAGACGAAGGCTCCCGCCCCCTCCTTGATGGTGATATCAAAATCAAAACCGCTGCCGAGGATATCCTTGCCGAGCAGGCCGAGTTTGTCCATTTGGGCCATGGCGATTCTGAGTCGTTCGATGGCCAGCGGATATTCGGCCCTGATGTAGATGTATCCCTGCGAGGCACCGATGCCGTAGGCGGCGATCAACATACCTTCGAGCAGGGCAAAGGGGTCGCCCTCGATCAGTGAGCGGTTCATGAAGGCCCCTGGATCGCCTTCGTCGGCATTACAGATCAGATATTTCGGGCTGCCCGGAGCATTGCGGCAGAATTCCCACTTCCGGTAGGCGGGAAAACCGGCCCCACCACGCCCCCGTAAACCTGCTATTTTGATTTCCTCAATGACCTTCTCCGCACTTTTCTCAAGACTGTTCAACAGTCCCTGAAAACCATCGCGGGCGAGGTAATGCTCGATATTTTCGGGATCTACGATCCCGCAATTACGCAGGACAATACGTTCCTGGCCCTTGAGCATGGGCAGGTCCCAGAAGGAGCGGGTGCCATCGAGATTCTGCTCAGGGTCACCCAGATGAGCGATTGGTTTCATCTTGACCTTTTCTCTGCCGACATACCCCTTGATGAGTTTTTCGGCTCTGGCCGGATCAACATTATTGAAGCTGAGCCGGGGTGAGCCATGGGCCTGGATGTCCATGAAAGGCTCGAGATAGCAAGGTCCTATACAGCCGACTTTTATAAGCTGAATTTTTTTGGGGCTATACGACTGTTGCAGGGATTCCCAGACTGCTCCTGCTCCGGAGGCCAAGCCGCAGCTGCCCATACCGACATACACAACCGGGTCGGGGCTCTGCTGCAGGGCCTGCCATGATTCGGCGGACCTTCGCTGTACTTCATTAAAACTATTGATATTCATCCAAAACCTGCTTGAGCTTGATGACGGATATGCGGCTGTGGATATCTTTATCAACCATCATAACCGGGGCCAGGGCACAACAGCCCAGACAGGCGACCCGGTCCAGGTCAAAGCGGCCGTTTTCCATGGTTTGGCCGGGTTCAATGCCGATGTCAAGCTGCAGAGCGTTCAACAGAAAATCGCTGCCCTGTACATGACAGGCACTGCCCAGGCAGATCCGCACCGAGTGCCGACCGGGTGGGTTGAAACGAAACTGGGAATAAAAGGAAGCAACGCCAAAGATCCTACTTTTAGATATGCGCAGGTGCGCGGCTATCTTTTTTGTTGCTTCAGGGGAGATGTAGCCATCCAGACTTTGGACCTTCTGGAGGATCGGTATGAGATTATCGGGATTTCGGGTGGGAAAGGTTCGTAAGGCTGCAGCTATCCCATCCTGCGCACGGTTGGGTGGGCAGTGTCGGGCAGTTGTCTTTTCAGATGATGCTATTGTATCCATAACATCCTCTCTGCTACGGCCTCATTATCTTAAAGAGTATCATTTTTTCTAGTGATATTTCAAGTTATGCCGGACTGTTTGATCGCTCTGCACCAGCCGGAGAAGCAGCTCTTTTGCTGTGTTGGGAGATGTTTGTGATTGAAATTATGGAGGATGATACGACAACGCAGCATCGGTGGCAGTAGAAATTCGCTCGGAAGACTACTGGTTGAATGGGAAATATGTGCTTATTCTCTCCCAAAGCATGTCAAGAAATTTTTTCTCAAACCAGGTAGAAAATGGAGAATGTTATGAGTGTAATGATTGTTATAAAACGGGTTTTTCGTATGGACCAGGCTGGCGAGCTTATACCGCTGCTGAAGGAGTTGCGAGCCAAGTCGGAAATGCAGCCGGGTTATATCTCCAGAACAACTTACTCGAAGGTAAGCGACCCCGGGGAACTGCTGGTTATCGCCGAATGGGAGACAGTTGATCATTGGATGGAGTGGATGAATAGAAAGGAAGCCAAGGAGCTGCAATGGAAGATCGACTCGATTATCGGTGAGAAGACTGATTTCTCAGTGTACAAACCCGAAGATTTTTAATCCTAACTCCCGCCAAACGGCCGGAAAACTCTCCCGGTATGACCACAAAAGAGCCCCGGTCTTTGCTGTTGGGGCTCTTGTTTAACCTTTCTTTACGCTGCTTCAGGTCTGTAAGGAGGATAATCCGTATAGCCATCCGGACCGGGAGTATACCATAGCGACATGTCGTCGTGGGGAGTAAGCGGCCAGTCATTGAGCCAACGTTCTACCAGGTCCGGATTTGAAATATACGGTCTGCCAATGCAGGCAATATCAGCAAGTCCTTTTGAAATGCGTTCTTCGGCATCCTCTTTGGTATAGCCGCAGTTGCCGACGATCACGCCGCCATACTGCTGTCTGATTTCGGCAAGAGTCATCGGTTCTCCCTGCTCATGAAAACCGAAGGCCAGGCCATCCATAACGTGGAGATAGCCGAGGTCAAGTTTATTTAACTCTTGAATGACGAAGAGAAAAGTTTCCCGGAAGTCGGGGCTGCCCATATCGTTGAAAACGCCGTTCGGCGAGAGCCGGACGCCCACCCGGTTTGCCGGCCATACCTCGGTCACGGCAGCGAGCACTTCTCCCAAAAAGCGATACCTGTTCTCCAGGCTGCCGCCATATTTGTCTTCGCGCAGATTGGTTTTGGAATCGAGAAACTGGTTGAGGAGATAACCGTTGGCACTGTGTACTTCAACCCCGGAAAATCCAGCATCTTTGGCGTTTTGGGCAGCCTGGCGGTAGTCTTCCACCGTTGCGGCTATTTCATCGATGGTCAGCGGTCGGGGGACCTCATATTCTTTTTTACCATTGGGAGTGTGGACATAATCCCCTTCGAGCTTAACGGCGGAGGCGGAAACAGGAGGCTCGCCGTTATGGAAATCGCTGTGCGATGCCCTGCCGCAATGCCAGAGTTGCAGAAAAAACTGTGTTCCCGTCGGCTTAACCTTATCGACGACCTTTTGCCAACCTGCCGTCATTTCCGGTGTGTAAATGCCTGGCGAGCCTACCCAGCCATTGCCCTGGGCTGATATCACAGTCGCTTCGGTGATGAGCATACCGGCAGAACTGCGTTGATGATAATATTCGGCCATTATCTCATTGGGGATTCGGGAGTCCCCGGCACGGCCTCTGGTCATTGGAGCCATGGCTATTCTGTTGGTTAATTGCAAATCGCCTATCGTGGTTTTCTCGAATAATGGTGAGGTCATATTCTCCTCCATTTCATGGTTGATATAACTTTTGGCAGGTGGATAACCCGGAAAACAATAAGGCCGTTTTCAGTAATGTCTGCCGGTAATTTCCTACTAAATAGACAGCAAGTTGATGGACAATCTTTGCGGCTGCGAAAATGGTGATAAAATTATCTTGGACTGATTTTCAGTCCATCTACGATTCCGTGGCATTTACAGGCGGTGCCGATGAGAAGATGTGCCGGACCTATAGCTTCTACCTGGGCGACCAAACGCCAGAGATCCTCAGCCAGAAAGCCGCCCACACCCGGGGCAAATTGGCGACTTCTGAGTACCAGAGGGGTGAAGGGAGGATAGTCCACGTTCCCGATCAACTTGAAGAGTGAAGCAGGTCTGGCTTTTCCCGTATAGGTGCAAATCCTTTCCGGTTCGTTACACCCTTCAGGACAGATGAAATCGGCATGCGAAATTACAGCCCTGGAAGGGCTCTGGCGGATCGGGTGGGGAAGCTTGGCCAGGAGTTCATCGGGAAGCTCAAAAGGTCTGCCTTCCAGGTCTTTTTTCGGGAATACCTTGTGCAGCCAGTAGACGGCCAGATGCAGCGGTACGGCCGGGATGATTTTGGTTACTTTACTTTCCGGGGTAAAGTTTTCAGCGAGCCAGGCAATTCCGTCTGCATGCACGAAAGTAACGTTTTCGGGCGCACGGTCAAGCCTTCTGCTGTCCACCATGATTATCTTGGCATGCGGCGTCTTCTGGCCAAGTTTGACGGCGGCATCCCGACCAAACTTGCCGCCTCCAATTATCCAAATGGTCTCCGATTCCATTTACTGACTATTCTGACGTGCCAGCAACGATGACTATCTTCTCCGAAGCGTACAGAGCCATCGTTGGTCAGTCAGATTTTAATATCTTTAAAAAACAAACAATATCAATTTGTTAATTGTTCTTCAAGTTATTGATACCAAGTGCCTGAAGCAGCGATTTGCGGGGATAGCCATCGGCAACCATACCTGAGGCGGTCTGAAAGCTGCGAATCGCCTCCTTGGTCATTGGACCGAGAATACCATCCGGTTTGCCTGTCGTAAACCCTTCCTGCTGCAAACGGAGCTGCAGCAGTTTTATAGTATCTGTGCTTAGCCGGGGCAAATCGTCAGGCGGTGGTTGAATCAGCATCCCTGCTCCGTTTATACGATCGGCAAGATGGCCGACGGACAGGGCATAGAATTCAGAATAGTTCCAGCGCATAATTACCTCGAAATTATCATAGACCAGAAATGCCGGGCCCCGGTAACCGGCAGGAACAAGTAAGGCTGCTTCAAGCTTTCTGCCAGGAGGGAGTGTCGGCAGCGGCTCGTTGAGGGCTGTACGAATACCCGCCTCACGCCAGGCCTCCAGCGACTGCTTGTTTTTACGCCCGACCTTGGCAAAGTCGAAATTGTCTGGCAAGCGCACCTCACGGCCCCAGCGAAATCCTCTTTTCCAACCTAATTTGTTGAGAAAGTTTGCAGCCGAGGTTAATGCATCGACTTCACTGGTCCAGAGATTGGCCATGCCGTCACCGTCACCATCAATCCCATACCGCAGGTAGGCAGAAGGCATGAATTGGGTGTGTCCCATTGCTCCTGCCCAGGAGCCGACAAGTGGTTCCTCTATCCCTGGTTTTTGCAGAAGCCTGAGGGCATTTATGAGCTCGGTGGTAAAAAACTCGCTACGGCGCTGGTCGCAGGCTAGTGTTGCCAAGGCATCAAGAGTTGAAATCTTGCCGAGGTAGCTGCCGTAGTTGGTCTCCAGTCCCCAGAAAGCAACCAGATATTGCGGCGGTATACCATAGCGGGCCACCAGCTGATCAAGCAGATCACGATACTTACGGAGCAGCTCTCTGCCCCTGGCAACTCGTTCGGCAGTAACTCGTCTGCCCATATATTCGCTGAAGGTCACCGTAAACTCCGGTTGTTTTCGGTCCAATTCGATAATTCTGGGGAGAAAAGCCGTCTTTTCCAGAGCCTGCTGGGCGAACTGTGCTGGTATTCCTTCAGCTATTGCCTGCTGTTCCAATTTGGCAATACAGGCTGGAAAGGCTTCCGCTTGAGGTGAGATGTCCGGGGGCAGATCCGGAGTTCTGCCCTGCGCATGGGCGGGCAGACTACAAATTATCAGGATGAACAGCCACAATGTTGGCCAACCGGGGAGAAACATCTGCGGACGAACGCTTCGTATGCGCAAGAGCAAAAATCTGGGTGTCATTCGGGGTAACCTCGTATCTCGATGAGCGTGTAATAAAATGGCACCGGTTGATTGGCTTCCTATCAATCTCGATGTATATGTCTTTACCAATCAAGGCAGTATCGATAAATAAGAATTAAAATCTGTAGATACAGGTAACACCGAAAGAGGCCGATGCAAGGTGTTCTCGGATTGATTTTTCAGCCTGCGTTTTTTGCACAGACAAATCGTTATCGCTTGTGCATCAGGGATGGTTTCTGAACAAAAACTTGTTAAAAAGACGTGGTTAACTATTCTGTACAATTAAAAAAGCAGCTCTCAGGCATTCTCGTTTTTGTTTATCTATCTGTGGAAGGTATTGTTGACCACAGGCTGAGAATTTGCCTCAAAAGCCGCTTGTCTTTGCCTTACTTGACAACAAGTACAGAGCATGGTGCTGTCTGCAGTACTCTATTGGTAACACTGCCTACGATCAGGCCGGCGAGGTTGGTTAAACCTCTTGATCCCATGATGATGAGATCGCATTTTTCAATGGTGGCAATATCAGAAATGACCGAGCCAGCCGGCTCTTCCATAAGTCGTTGCTCGGCCTGAATGTCATTCTCTTCAAACTTCTTCAGGTATGGATCAATAAGTTCCTGGCTGCGTTTTTTAATGAGCGGTATTTCTTTATCACGCTGTGGTTGACCGAGGATGGTGGAAAATCTTCTGTGACAATAGACGAGAACAACTTTTGCTTTAACGAGAGTTGAGAATTCTATGGCTTTGGCGATGATTTTGTCGGAATGATCCGATCCATCAATTGCGACCAGTATCTTTTTCTCGTTCATAGAATGACCTCCTTTGCATATGCAAGGATTATTGGTTGTTGTTAGTTTATTTTAGCAAATTTGCATTACAACTATCAATTAGTTGTTATTGCCTATAATTTTTAAATACCCAATATGTTTACTTAGGCTAACGTAACCATTCGTTAGATGAACTTTCTAGTTACTATGTCAGCTACAAAAAGCATAATCATTGTCATTTACCCCGGCTAGCTCTATAATGTTTTTATAATTCAGAATTATATAAATATTTCAAAAAGATATTGACATTCTTGAACCTAGGAAAAACCAATTTCCATAAAGACCGTGTTTGCCCAGAAAATTCCATTACTAGCTGCTGATTCAATTTGGCGAAAGTTTTATGGTTACTTGCAAAACAACACTATTGTGGTAGATACCTTTGCACAAAAATTACACCCACTAATAGGCACAGCTTCTGCCTGGGAATGTACACATCGTTATATACGATCCCGTCATTCCTCTCATTTTGAAAGGGTGAAGAAGAGAAAAATATCGTTAACACTCCTTAGAAAATAGTTTTATCTGTGCCTCAACGTATCAATTATACTGGTGGTCGGGATAGGCAAGAAAAGAAAAATCACAGGACAAATAATCTGCATGGAAGGAAGTAGGAACATATGAAGAATATAGCAAAATCATACGTTATCGCCGGTGTAGGATCACCGGTTGTCGATCAAGTCGCCCAAGTACCAAATAGTTTTCTCGAGACCATACATGGCGAAAAAGGTGGTATGGAACTGGTCGACGAAGAGGAACTGGCCATACTTTTAGCCTCACTTCCCAAATCACCGATCAGCTCCCCTGGGGGTAGTGCCGGAAATACCATCTTTGCCCTGGCGAGACTTGGCCTTTCCACTCGTTTCATTGGGGTTGTTGGCGATGATGTACCCGGCAAATACTATCGGGACGCCTTTGTCATGCGAGGTGGCGATAGCTCCAGAATGCTCACCCGCAAAACCATGCCTACGGCCCAATGTTTGAGTCTTGTCACACCCGATGGCGAAAGGACAATGCGCACCCATCTTGGCGCCGCGGCATCGCTTGCCATTGAGGATATTTCATCAAAGGATTTTTCCGGCTGCAACCATGTTCACCTGGAGGGCTATCTTCTTTTCAACCAGGAGCTCATGCGCCACATTCTTAAAGAGGCTAAGGGCTCTGGTTGCACCGTCAGTATTGACCTGGCATCTTTTGAGGTTGTTCATGCGGCAGGACAGTTGCTGCCTGAATTACTTGACGAGTATGTCGATATGGTGTTTGCCAATGAAGAAGAGGCTGAAGCATTTGCCGGGACCGACAATCCCGAGACATGCCTTGCGGAGTTAAGTAAATACGCTGATCTGGTTGCCATTAAATATGGTGCCGAAGGTGCTGTGATCCACAGGGGAGAGGAGACATGTCGGGTAGCAGCAGTGCCAGTGCGTGAAGTGGTGGACACCACCGGTGCCGGAGATATGTGGGCAGCAGGGTTTCTTTTTGGCCTGGGCAATGGCAAGCCTTTGGAACAGTGCGGCAATTTTGGATCAATGTTAGGTGCAGCAGTAGTTCAGCAGCAGGGAACGGATATACCGGAGGTACAATGGAATCTCGTCCTTGAGCAGTTGGAAGGGTAAGATAATTTTAAGAAGTTGAAAAAATCGAGGTTGGTTTATGTGAACTACCAGGTTTTGAATCTTTTTTACAAGGACGGGGAAGGGTCATGATTCCAAAAATCGTCTTTGAGGATTTGGCCCTTGTTTAAATGGTAGTTCCTTACAACCTTTCCCCTCAACAGTTATCATGTTGAAGGGAAAGGTGATCAATACCGCAAAGAGTATATTATACCTTGAAGCTACCTACGATTTCATTGAGCTCCTGAGACCTGGCAAGAAGGTCCTTGGCGCTTTGTTCAACATCACTGCTGTTGCCTGAGATGTTACCCGCTGCTTGTGATACCTCGGCGATATCTTGAGATATCTCCGTGGCGACAGCAGAGCTCTGGTTCACGTTTTCATTCACTTCCTGAATTCCCTGACTAGCTTGGGCGATATTGTTGGCAATCTCCTGAGTTGCTGCTGTCTGTTCTTCCACAGCAGTGGCTATGCTGGAAACGATGTCATTCACACCGGTGATAACCTCGGAGATCTGATTTATACCTTCCTCGGTTGACTGAGAAGTTTTTTGAACGTCATCTATGAGTTCTTTAATATCAAGAGTTGCTTCGGCGGTCTGCTTGGCCAGTTCTTTAATCTCATTGGCAACAACGGCAAACCCTTTGCCGGCCTCTCCTGCCCGAGCAGCCTCGATAGTAGCATTTAGAGCGAGTAAGTTGGTCTGTTCAGAAATCTCCGTAATGGTCTCTGTTACTTTGCCAATTTTGTCGGCAGCCGCTCCGAGCTGTTGCATCTTTTCTGAAGCGTTGTTTGCCTGACCAACCGCTTCACTCGAGACATTACTTGCCTTTTCCGCATTTTCAGCTATTTCGTTAATTGTAGAGCTCATCTCCTCTGCAGCTGTGGCGACCATTGTGGCATTTGTGGCAGACTGCTCCATGGCTGCAGCAACATTATTAAGGTTTGCACTCATTTCTTCAGCCGATGTGGCAACGTTGCTGGAACGATTCGAGGTATCCTCAGCACCTTTGAGCAATTCCCCCGATATGCCCGATAGCTGTTCTGAACTAACCCCCACGCTTTCGGAATTCTGTGATATCTGCTTGATTATACCCTGCAGCTTTTCGATAAACGTATTAAACCAAAGGGCCATTTCACCGACTTCATCTTTTGAGTTGACTTGAAGTCTCATGGTGAGGTCGCCCTCACCCTCGGCGATGTCCTTAAGACCGGCAACGGCATTATTAATGGGTTTTACGATGGCTAGTGCAGCAAATGATACCAAAACTCCTGCTATCGCCACGGAAATGATGGTGACGATAATAATCATATTGCGTATTGTTCGAGAGGCACTCAGAAATTCATCGGCATTCTGGGTGGCACCGATATACCAGTCCTTCTTTTTCAAAGGGGCGTACCCCGCAACTTTATCAATCCCCTTAAATGTATATTCGGCAACGCCGCTATTTCCACTGAGCATCAGCTGCATGAATTCCTTCATGCCATCAAGTTCTGCGAGATTGAGGCTCAGGATATTTTTTGGGTTTGGATGGGCCATCAGCAAGCCGGTTTTGTCCGTCATAAAACCATAACCGGTCTCACCTATTTTCTTCCCGGAAATAATCTCTACCAGATGATCGATCTTGAGTACCAGGCCGAATGCACCGACAATTTGCGATGATTCGGTTTTGATGGGAGTACAGATAACGCTTATCAGTTTCTGGGTTACTTTGGACCGGGTAACGTCACTTATTATAGTTTTCCCGCTGGCCTTCATCTGCTGAAAATAGTCACGATCCTGGATACTTACTCCCTTGTATTCTTTTCCACCTTCCAGGGCTCCTGTAAACAAATTACCTTCCGCATCGGCGATAAAAATCCCCTGGTAATTATCTCCCATCTGACTAAATTGGCGGGTGATTTTTTTATAGATCTGGTCAACCTCAAAAGCTTCCTCTTCAATGGTACCACTGGTTACTTGTTCAGTTATTTCGATAATTTCTCTATCGGTGGCAAAGATCTTTGCAATCTTCGACTCTTCTTCGAGAATGTTATCTGTGATGTGGGCGAATTCTTCTGCGGCAATGTGTGCCTCTTCCATCCCCAGATGAAGCAATGCATTGGATGATTTTATAACCGAAATTAATCCAACGATAATAAGAGGCAGAGCCACAAGCACAATACCTCCCAGAGTAAGTTTGTTTCTAATTGACGTGAGTTTCATCAGTGACCCCTTTTTCCTTGTTTTTGATACATTGCAGTTTATCGAGTACCAGCCAGATGTCGTCAAAGCCGCTGTCCGAAAAACAGGTGAAGCTTGGTTGCAACTTGAGCCCCAGTGCCATCATGTTTTTGGCGTTTCCGGGAAGTATCAAAATCACTCGAATATCTTCCAGCAGATGCTTAAAGCTGAGCAGTTTAATCAGCTCTCTTCGCTCGCAGATACTAACTATGATGACCGCAATTCCATGAAGCGGACGGCAGATTATATCTGATAATCCTTTTAATGAGTTCGCTTCTTGGATTTGGATCTGTGGAAATTGGTCATGTACTCTGCTTGCTAGAATCTTTCCGACCCCCTGATTTTGAGTTGAATAAATAAGTAGCTTCATTTCACTTCGACTCCCTTGGCAATTAAAAAATTCCCGCGACAGTTTCGCTAATCGCATGAATCATGCCAAAAAGCAATTCAGTAAAAAAGCATTAAATTCAATATATTATGGTAAATCAAGGGAAAATAAGGTACTGCGAAAAGAAGAGTATTCCTATAAATAGGAATAGAATCGTTCCTATTAGTTGGAATCCAGGTAATGGTGAATTCCCGTTTTTAATACATGGAGTTTATAAGGAAGTAAAGGAGGGTAGACCGTGTTTTTTTAATAAACCATACAGTCTTGATCGTGATATGCCCGATATTTGGCAGGCTGCTCTATGGTCTCCCTGGGATTGGTTTATAAGTCTTTTTAGATAATTTTTTTCAAGTGTATTTCTGTAGGTACTCAGTGTTGGTAATGCATCTCCAAAATCAGTAGGGTCGATTTTTTCTATTCCTGAATAGCCTTGCTTTTCAGCATCAAATTTGAGGTCGATAATTCTATATTCCGGTGGCAGGTGTTTGGGAAATAGGGTTGGATCATTACCGGCATTTGCCAACACGTATTCCAGTACATTGATTAATTCACGTAAGTTTCCTGGCCAGTCATAAGAATTCAATATTTTTATGAATTCTGGAGAAATTGCCTTGGTTTCCAGGTTATACCACTTAGATAGTTCGTAGAGCTTTTTGATGACAATTTCTTCGATGTCCTCCTTTCTTTCTCTCAGCGGTGGAAGTTGTATTTCAAGAGTTCGAATACGATAGAGTAAATCTTCCCGAAACAGATTTTTTTCGACCATTGCATTCAAGTCCTGATTAGTCGCTGCAACCAGTCGAAAATCAACGGGAATCTCTCTTTTTCCACCAAGAGGCCGCACAACTCTTTCCTGAAGGGTTCTTAAAAATGCTTTCTGGGCCGGAAGTGGCAATTCACCAACTTCATCAAGCATCAAAGTTCCACCATCGGCTTGAACTATCAGTCCGGTCTGTTTTTCATCCGCCCCGGTAAAGGCACCTTTTTCGTGACCAAATACTATGCTTTCCAGCAATGTTTCCGGTAATGCACCGCAATCCACT
>JASJDT010000041.1 GCA_030065655.1 Desulfocapsaceae bacterium
GGGTTTGCCGGCGGTGCCGGTTGGCTCACCATCATCGCTGAAACCGTAACCGCTCGAATCGGTGGGAGTTCCGACGACCGCCGCCCAACAGTTATGACTTGCCTTGGGATGCTTCTCCTGCATACTTTGATAGAACGCACGCAACTCATCCAGGGACTCAATCTTCCGAATAGTGCTGATAAACCTGCTCTTGTTGATAATTATCTCTGTGCTGAAGGTCTCAGCCGGGAGAGAATATGAATGTTTCGACATTTTCGTATTACTTATTAAAAAGAGGTGCCCTTCGATTCGTATTCGACAAAATATCAAGTAGATACTTGACTAGAAACCCTGGCGACACTATAAAATATCTAACATAGCACCTGAGTCAAACGCTCCGGTAATGAAAAAAAGTAGAAATAAGGTACGGCATATTTGCAGTCTTTGCCGGTAAAATCTCCAATTTTATCTAAGCCTGAATATCAACATATAGTGGGGAGAGTCATGGGAAAAAAAACCGTTCTATTAAAAAGCGAAGAGAAACGAGATATTAAAAGTGTTGCAGCTTTCCTGCGCGAATTAGCCGATAAAATTGAATCGCAGAAGGTCGTCCTCAAGCAGGGCTCAAAGGAAACCAAGTTGAAAATCCCCAATACCGTCGAGCTTGAAGTCAAGGCGGAGCGTGAAGATGGTAAGAACAAGTCGAAAAAGAAGCTTGAGGTGGAAATCGAATGGGTTGTCGGGGCCAAAGATGATGGCTCCGTTTCTTTGGGCTAACAATTCTTCATTTTAGTGATGCAATGGACATTTGGAGCAGAGCCTGCTCCAAATGTTTTTTACTCTTTTGACTTTAACTGTTTTTGGGCCTCTTTCCGCTTGAGTTCACCCCGCTTTATTTTACCGGTGGCAGTCATGGGCAGATTTGTCACAAATTCCACTTCCCGCGGATACTCATGGGCTGCCAAGCGCGTCTTGACAAAAGATTGAATCTCTTTTTCTAGCTGGATATTTCCGCTTACCCCAGACCGAAGCACGATAAATGCTTTGACCACCTCAGTGCGAACCGGGTCGGGAACTCCAACGACAGCTGCCATGGCCACGGCTTGATGCTTCATGAGACAATCCTCGACTTCGGTAGGTCCGATACGATAGCCGCTGCTGGTGATGATGTCATCGATGCGACCGTTAAACCAGAAATAACCTTCTTCATCCTTTCTGGCGGTGTCTCCGGTCAACAGCCAATCACCTTGATACTTGGCACCGGTGGCTTGGGGATTATCCCAATATTCAAGAAACATGACCGGATCCGGATATTTCACCCCAATTTCACCCACCTCGCCTGCAGGTAGCGGATGACCTGACTCGTCGAGAATCTCCACAGTCTTACCCGGAATTGCCTTACCCATCGACCCGGATCGGCTCTCCATCACTTCAGCGCAGCAGCCGATGACCAGATTGCATTCGGTCTGGCCATAGAATTCATTGATGGTGACGCCAAGCTCCCTGCGCCCCCAATCCAGCAACTCTTCCCCCAGGCTTTCGCCGCCGCTGCCGATACTTCTGAGATTATAATTGTAACGTTGCCTGGGTTTTGGGACCTGGCGCATCAGCTTCAGCGCCGTCGGTGGCATAAAACTATTGCGGATATTGTGCTTGGCCAGCAGGTGGAAAGCCTCTTCCGGATCAAATTTACTGGTCCGGTGGGCCAGAACTGGAATACCATGGTGCCAGCTGGGCAGCAATACGTCGATCAGACCGCCGATCCAGGCCCAGTCAGCAGGCGTCCAGAAACAATCACCTTGCTGCGGAAAGAAATTATGGGGAAACTCCACTCCAGGGAGGTGGCCGAGCAAAGTTCGGTGAGCATGCAAGGCACCTTTAGGATTGCCTGTGGTACCGGAAGTATAGATGATCAATGCCGGATCGTCAGCCCTGGTCGCCACCGGCTCGAGTCTACTTGACCCTTGAGCTAGAAGATCACCAAAACCCAGGATCGGATCTTTGCTTCTACCACCCACCACAATTACAGTCTGCAGGTGCGGCAGCTCATCACGAATCTCCAGGACTTTCTCCAGATTCCCGGCATCGGTGACAATCGCCTTGGCCTGACTGTTGCCTAGGCGGAAAGCAAGGGCCTCAGGACCAAAAAGGGTAAAAAGTGGAATCGCAATCGCTCCGATCTTATAGACGGCGAGATGCGTTATGGCGGTCTCCGGACACTGTGGCAGGAGGATACCTATCCTGTCCTTACGCTTTATGCCGTGGACGACAAGACCGTTTGCCAGCCGATTTGAGAGTTTCTTGAGTACAGCGAAACTATATCTCTGTAACTCGCCTGCCTCATTCTCATAGACAAGCGCCAGACGCGAAGGCTCATTGGCCCATTTGTCGCAGACGTCGACTGCTATGTTATAGAACTCGGGTATTTGCCACGAAAAGGAGCTGACCACTTCCTCATAGGTATCGCATCGAACAAGCATAGCTACCTCATTGGTGATGTGACGAAGGTATAATGAAGAAAACGGCATTATTATCCCGAATTTTATCAGTCAAAATCAGCGAATCCAAGAATTTTCCTGATCTGTCCTCCATCTGTCCGGGATGGTCTTGCAATTTCCTCATACAATTCTAATACGCTGCTAATACACATTTTGTATAGATTTTAAATATGGCATCAGCAGAATTGCTTTGCCTATAGACTTCCACCCGCACCCGGATAGGCCGTTCCGGCTTATTCTAAAGAGCCCGGGGTTCTCCCGGGCTTTTTTTTGCCTTGTTCTCCAAGAAAATGGGGCTGAAAAGGAAAAGACGTACCGACCGTAAAAAAGGAAAAAGCAGGTTGTTTGCAATCCTGCCCTAATCATTTGTTATAAATCTGCTTATTAAGTCAATCCAACTCCTTCAAAACATCTATAACATGAATATTCTTTATGGCGTCCAGACTACCGGCAACGGTCATATCGTCCGCTCGAAAGCGATGATTCAGGAATTACGTAAGCGCGGTCACGATACTTTTTCCGGATATACGCCAACGTGACGGAACCACAGCAGCAAGGCCATATTACTGTCTTGCCGTTTTCCCGTCAGGGCTTTATTGATGATCTGGCTACATGCCGGGGAGTGATCTGCAATGCTGGATTTTCCTTTATCAGCGAGGCCTTGCATCTCGGCAAACGCGTTCTGTGCAAGCCGGTGAGAGGTCAGCTTGAATAACAGTGCAACGGTCTTGCCCTGGAATATCTGCAACTCGGTACCGCTGTAAACGCCATTACTCCGGCAACAATAGAGAACTGGATGAGCAAGTCTGCTCCGCCACCACAGAACTTTCCCAGAGTCATTCCCCTGCTGGTCAACTGGATTGATTCCCGATCTTACGATGACTACCAGGAACTTATCCGTCAGGCCTGGCAAAACTTTTCTATTTCCAGAAATGAACTACAGAATCGGGTATTCTCGAGGGCATAATGAGAAAGAGGCGGCTCCAGTGGGAATAGTAGCTCGGCAAACCTTTACGTTCGCTGGGTTTGGAGAATACAAAACACCTGCTTTATCATCCAAGGAAAAACCATGTATTCTTATATGTTCGGTCAACACACTATGTTTCTCACGGTGAAATGAACCAGATTCAGGTACCAGGCTGGTTGTTCGACGTTCCTATACCCTTTCTCATTAAGGGATCTTAGCCATCGTAGCCTACCGAGAACATGTAGATAGCTAAAGATTATTCCTTTGAACAGCTATCAATTACTCGTCTGATGGTGGCCGCTAATTTTTGACTGTCAACGGGCTTGAGAAGATAGGCTTTTATACCCAGTTGACGAGCCTGCCTTTCCGAAAGCGTCTCACTAAATCCTGTACAGAGAATTGTCGGAATATCCTCGCGCATCTTCAGTATTTCGGTAAGCAATTTCTCTCCTGTCATACGGGGCATGGCCATGTCAGAAATGACACCGTCAAAATCATGAGGGTTGGTGCTAAAGAGATCGAGAGCTACAACCGGATCATTACACGTGGTAATTGTATAGCCCAGCGATTGGAGTAATCTCTTGTTCATTCTGCAAAGACTCTCTTCATCATCAACGAGGAGCAGATGTTCTTTGCCCATGTCTACAGGCGTACCTGCTGAAGATTCTATGGTGGCTGTTTTTTCTGCAGCGGGTAAAAGTATTGTGAAGGTTGTTCCTTGTTGGGGTGTACTGTCCACCTCTATGGTTCCACCATGCGATTCAACGATTCCATGAACGACTGATAGGCCAATACCAGTTCCTTTGCCAACTTCCTTGGTGGTGAAGTACGGATCAAAAATATGCTTGCACAGCTCTTTACTCATGCCAATTCCGGTATCACTCACTTTCAAACAAACCTGATAGCTACCGTCATCATCTTGGCCATCACAATTGTGTAGTGAAATTGAAATGGTTCCTACACCGGTGACAATGGCGTCAGCACTGTTTTTGCAGAGGTTAATCAAAACCTGATTAAGCTGAGTTTCCGATCCATATATGGGGTGGACGCTTTCGGCGAGTTCTGTTTCAATTGCTATACTTTTTGGTATGGTTGCTTGCAGCAGCTTGAGAGAGTCACCTATGACCTCACGAATCTCAAAAACACGCTTCGTCACGCTGTCCCGCCTGCTGAAGGTGAGCAGTTGCTTTACCACATCGCGGGCTCGTAATCCGGCATTGCGGATTTCTTCAGCGCTCTCCCTGGCAAAACTCCATTCAGGAAGATCTTCCATTACCAGCTCATTGTTGCCCATGATAATGCTGAGGATGTTATTAAACTCATGGGCGATACCACCGGCAAGATTGCCGATGGACTCAAGCTTTTGGGCTTGCTGAAGTTTTTCTTCAAGAAGTTTCTTCTCAGTTATATCTACCGAAGTGCCGGAATAAATTTCATTCCCATGTTCGTCATGGGCCAAACGTGCGTACATCAATACATCAAAAAGGCTACCGTCTTTGCGTTTAGCTTTAAACTCAAACTCATACTCGCCATTTTCCCGCAGTTCGCTGATGATCTTTTCAACCATTATCGGGTCATGACAATGATCAGCAGGAGAAGTGCCGATGATTTCCTCAGCACTTTCATATCCCCACATCTCTACATAGGACTTATTGACATAGAGAAAAAGACCATTCTCTCCGACAACATCGAAGCCGTTCAGGGAGTTTTCAATGGCAGCCTGGGTAATCTTCAGATCATTTTCGATCCGCTTCCTTTCCGAGATATCATTGATGATAGTGAGCCCGATATCACCAAGCGGCACCATATGAAACTCAGCCGTTCTTTTGGTTCCGTCTTTAATAGTGAACTCTCTCTCCTGCATCTCAATCTCAGTACTTTGTAACCTGGCCTCTTCAACAGCGGCAGTCCAGGATTGGCGTACCATCGATCTATAATCCTCATCGGGATAGGCGGCATGCCACCATTCATCAGCAGTTCTGACATCGTTGATGGTGTAACCGAAGAGTTCTGAAAATTTATTGTTGCAGAAGATAATGTTCTGCTGATGATCCGTTATCAACATCGGCAGCGGCGAACGTTCAATTATTTTCCTGAACCGTTCTTCACTTTTCTGCAGGGCAAGTTCTGCCTTCTTTCTTTCGGTAATGTCGGTTACAATGCCTTCCATGGCGACAAGTTCACCGTTGCTGTTCCAGTGACCGACGTTGCGTTGATTCAGCCAGCGAATATCTCCATTTCGATGAATAATTTTGTATTCATATGTCGGAGACAATTCTCCTTGCAACAACTGTTGCCACTTCTCTTGGAAATAGTCGTGGTATTCCGGGTGAATGATATCTTTCACCAGCATTGGTGTGGTATACCACTCCTCTGGATCGTAGCCAAAGAGCTCGGCTGAGGCTGGGCTCATGTATTCATATTGACCGTCAGGCAGAGACATACGATAGAAGACATCGGGAAGATTTTCAGCAAGAAGTTTAAATCGTTGCTCGCTTTCTTCAATTTTTTTCTCAGTGCGTCTTTTCTCGGTGATATTATCTAAAACACAGTGAGTCTGCTGAAAGTGACCTCCACTATCCCGTGAGATTTTGCCGTTGAACGAAACAAGAATGGTGCTGCCGTCTTTTTTTATCATTTCAAACTCGACACCGAGTATCTCGCCGACGGCTTTGAAGCGGGGAAAATTTTCCTGGAAATGCTGCTGCCATTCAGGAGGCAGGAAATCGCCAAAGGATCTACCGACCACCTCAGCATGGGTATAGCCAAGCATGTCGATCCAGGCCTGATTTACCTCAATTATTCTTCCCTGCTCGTTGAGCGACTGATAACCGATGGGGGCTTTTTCAAAAAGAGCACGGTATTTAACCTCGCTCTCCAGGAGAGATTCTTTAGATGCTTTCTTTCTTTTACCGGCAATGGCAGTCACCAGGATACAGTTTTGTCCTCCACCAGAAACAACGCTGGTTGTTAGCTCGACAGGGAAAACAGTTCCATCTTTTCTACGATGTTCCGCACTGTGATTTTGATACTCTCCAACTTGCCAGCTTCTCCATATTCTGATGAGCTGTTCTTTGTCTGCAGCATTATCGGGATGAAGATCAAAGATTTCCATGGTGAGCAGCTCTTCTCGACTATAGCCCGTCTGCTCAGATGCGGCAGTATTTGCGTTAAGGATAGTACCACTCAAATCATGCAGATAGAGTGCGGCACCGGACTGCTCGAAGAGAATTCTATACAATGCCTCCTCACCAGAGTTGTCCGATTCAGATACAGCCGCTTCAGCTTTTTGTGTTGCAGTTTTTATTCTGCCGGTTTGGTCCTTAAACTTGAATGGCATAATGACTCCTGTCTACCTGGTTGTTGCCTAGATAATACCGGCAGCTGGTAAAACACGGTCAACCTATTCTCTCCCCAGTGGTGACCTTTGGCTGGTCATGGACTATAGCCGGAGAGGGGTAATATTTTTCAGTGTACACCATTAAGTTTAGAAAATCACGATTCGGAATTAAATGAAGAATTCCATAGAAATAGACGATGATCTTACCCTCTGCCAAAATTTTGCTGTATTTTTTTGACAGGTTGTTTTGTTTCTGCTCAATCCATCAAGGGATTTTATCATAGACAAAATCGCTTCAGTCAGTAATTTTAAGAGACGAATTACCAGCGAAGCTCGTTCTTGAGCAAATATCTTATCTCCAGTTTTTGTCTTAGGATGAAAAAAGACGATCTACTCGGCTGAGTAGTCGGTCTAAATGAGCATTTCTGACTAGAAATATGGGCAATCAGAATTATCCTCTCATAAGTTGGATAGGAGCTGGATAAATAGATAACCTGGAAACCGTTAACCTGATGATCGTTAACTACGTGGGAGGTGCCTGTGATCCATCAATTTGAAACCGTTATCATCGGTTCCGGCGGCGCCGGACTCTATGCCGCCCTGGAAGCCAGCAAGAACTCCAATACCGCCGTGCTCTCCAAACTCTACCCTATACGCAGTCACACTGGAGCAGCCCAGGGTGGTATAAGTGCAGCCTTGGGTAATGTTGAAGAAGACAAGCCTGAATGGCATGCTTTTGATACGGTGAAAGGCGGCGACTATCTGGTGGACCAGAAAGCTGCCAGCATACTGGCTGAAGAAGCGATCCAGGCCGTATATGACTTGGAAAATCGAGGATTGCCTTTCAACCGCACTCCGGAAGGGCGCATCGATCAGCGTCGTTTCGGCGGTCATACCCGGAACTTTGGTGAAGGTCCGGTGCGCAGGGCCTGCTATGCCGCCGATCGAACCGGCCATATGATTCTGCAGACTCTTTATCAACAATGCATCAAAAACGAGGTTTCGTTTTTTGACGAATTTCAAGTGGTTGACCTTATCCTTGAAGGTACCAAATGCAGCGGTGTGGTCGTCGTTGAACTGGCCACCGGAAAACTCCACATTTTCAGTGCCAAAGCTGTCCTTTTCGCCACCGGCGGGTTCGGCCGCATGTTCAAGATCACTTCCAATGCCTATGCCAATAGTGGCGACGGACCTGCTGTCTGTGCCAGGCGCGGCATCCCACTGGAGGATATGGAGTTTTTCCAATTCCATCCCACCGGTATCAAGGGACTGGGAATTCTCATTTCCGAAGCCGTCCGCGGCGAAGGCGGCATCCTCAGAAATCGTGACGGTGAGCGCTTTATGGAGGAATATTCTCCGACTCTCCTCGACCTCGCACCACGCGACATCGTGGCCCGCTCAATGCTCACTGAAGTCCGCAACGGCATGGGGATTCGTGGTGATCGCCAGATTGACGATTATCTCCATCTCGATGCGACTCATCTCGGCAAAGATACCTTGATGAAAAAGCTGCCCGATATCTCCGAGTTCTGTAAAACTTATCTGGGAATTGATCCCGCTGATGATCCTATTCCTGTGCTGCCGACTGCCCACTATGCCATGGGTGGCATTCCCACGGATGAGCACGGCCGGGTCATTCTTGATAACAAAGGAACCATCGTTGATGGACTTTATGCCGCCGGAGAATGCGCCTGTGTATCGGTCCACGGAGCTAACCGTCTGGGGACCAACAGCCTGCTCGATCTTGTAGTCTTCGGCAGACGGGCCGGCAAACACATCGCCCAATATGCCAAAGGTGCCGATGGTGTCAAGGTTGATGAGTCGGCTGCCGATGAGGCCAGGCAATGGATAGAACAGATAACCGACGGCTCGGAGGGACCGCACGGCGGTCATATTACCGATGAAATGCAAACCACAATGATGGAAAAAGTCGGTATATACCGTAATGAAAAAGAAATGCAGGAAGCCGTTGACGAGATCCAGGACCTTCGGAACCGTTATCGTGACGTGCGGGTTCAGGATACCAGCTCCACCTTCAATACAGATCTGCTCGAGATTATAGAACTGGGTAACCTGCTCGACCTCTCCCTGCTTACCGCCGCATCCGCTCTGGACCGAAAGGAAAGTCGAGGAGCACACAGCCGAGAGGATTATCCGGAAAGAGACGATGATAATTTTCTCAAACATTCCCTTGCCTACCTCGAAGAAGATACGGTCCGGCTGGATTACAAGGATGTGGACACCTCAATCTGGGAACCAAAACCGCGCACCTATTGATCGCAAGGAGCCGATATGAATATAATTGTCAAAGTACAACGCTATAATCCCGAAACCGATGACAAACCCTACTTCCAGGAATTCACGGTGGAAGTGGATCCAAATGAGAGGCTGCTTGATGCTTTAATGAAGGTCAAGCGCTTTCAGGACGGCAGCCTGGGCTTTCGCAAAAGCTGCGCTCACGGTGTTTGCGGCTCCGATGCCATGCGAATTAACGGCAAGGACGGACTGGCCTGCAAAACACTGGTAAAGGAAGTTGTGGAAAAAGATGGCGACACGGTTACCGTTGAACCTCTCAGGTTCATGCCTGTTCAAAGAGATCTGATTGTCGACCAGAGTGAATTCTTCGAGAAATATCGATCAATCAAACCGTATGTCATCAATGATGAGGAAGTAGAGGAAGGTGAGCGTTTACAGTCCCAGGAAGAGAGGATGGTTTTCGATGACACTACAAATTGCATCCTTTGTGCTTCCTGCTATTCAGCCTGCCCGGTGCTTGAAGAAAACAGTGACTTTATCGGACCGGCAGCCATAGCTCAGGCTTTTCGCTTCCTTGCAGATTCACGTGATTTGGGCTTCAAGGAGCGCTTAAAAATACTGGATGCCCCCGATGGAGTCTGGCCCTGCCAGAACCATTTCCAGTGCACCAAATCCTGTCCCCGGTCAATTCTGATAACCAAAAGAATCAATTCCATCAAGAAGATGCTCAATAATCAGAAGAAGCAGCAAGAGTCTTAACCCTCAAAATATTTCTTATTGAGTGGTCCAAATAAAAGCGCCAGATTCAGCTGTTAAAGGCTGGAACTGGCGCTTATCTTTTTGATTAAAAAGCTTAGTAAACCAATATCTTAATGCGGCATTTCAAACGGATCGAGTAGAATATCTGCGTTGCTGTCCTCATTTGGTTTTATTTCCGGATTGTTATTTAGCAGCCGGGCACAGGAGTTCCAGCGTAAGATCGCATCCTGATTATCTGGATCACAATCAGAAAGTGCCTTTTCATAGGCTGACATGGCTTTGACAAACCATTCATAGCTGGCCTCTACTGCTCCAGGTCCTTCCTTTTTCAGATGATACTTCGCTCGTTTTTCGAAAATGATGCCTATGTAATAGTATTTGCAATAGGTGTCATCGAGCTGGTCGACAATTTCTCTGGCCCTACTGTAGCAGTCCCGCAAGTGACCATGGCTAAATTTATCGGTTAAGGACAATAGTAGTTGGATAAGAGCGTCCTGGTTGTTCGGTTCGACTGCCAGAATATCCAGACAAATGCTTTCCGCTTCATCCGGTTCTCCTAGAAAGCGATACGTTTTGGCTTTAGCTAATGCGGAAGGTAATGCTTTGGCGCTAAGAGTCTTCAATTCATGCATCAGATGAACCTCCCTTGAGTGTGATGAGAAGCATTGAGTGGCTAGGTATATCCTTAAAAGTATGAACGAGTGCTTTTTTTTCAAGTAAGTCATGGTTAAACGCCACAATCAGCTTAAGCATCCCAGCGTTGTGGCTTTGTTGACCTGACCATTAAACTATCCCGTGCGCTTTTATAACCTGCAATACCAACATAACGGCTTTCTAATATTTGTTTAACCCAATGCAAATACTTAAACACTATCTTTTTAGCAAATAAATACTCCGACTCGAGTATTTTAAACTATGCTGAAATAACTGAAATTGTTATGTTTGGTTTAAGTATTCTTCTTATCGCCCTCTTCATTGCCGGTCTATTTTCGTTTTTACATGCCGTCTATATCACCCTTCCTCCAAAAGCAAAACTCCTTTGCGACGTTTGGAACTGGACAAATCAATCAGCCGGCACCAGTAATACCACGGAATAGTCTGTAATCACTAAAAGAAATTATGCAGGATCTGATAGTCTCAGCAGACTCCACATTATTCATATGTGTGCCTGAGAAATTGGTACAACTACTATTATTAACCAGCCACCTTGAGCATTGCCTAAAAAGACCAAAAGCGGTGAAAGTTCACCGCTTTTGGTAGAAATGATCCTATGATTAACCAGCCTAATTTGCTGGGCACGTTATCTTAAGTTATTAATTCCAAGGGAATTCAATGGGGCGGCAATGAGATTTCTCGTCGTTGCTTAATTTCTCAAAATTGTGATCGTGTTCTTTATTGTCATCAAAAACACAGATATATCTCTCGCCGCTTTCATCTTCCGCCCAGACATATTGTTCATTGAGTACGTTCATTATATTTCCTCCCGGATTATTTCCTGTCGGGTTTTTATCAGATGTTCAGGGATTTTATAGCCATGAGCCAAGCTGTTACTCCCTTATTAAACAAAATAATAATTCCTCTCAGCTAGAAGTAAACGACCTGTTCCACAGAAAGCATTTGCCTGACATTATCTGGTTTCACCCTCTCTGACGATGGCAATGGAGGCAAATGCTTGCAGCGGTGGTTATTTTGTTTTAATCTCTTTTTCAACTGGTTGGCAGTTGAGCGAATACATTAAATCCAAGGTGAATACATGGAAGAGCAATCCTATATATTGACAATGCTGGTTGAAAACAAGCCAAGTGTGACATCGAGGATCACCGGGTTGTTCTCAGGAAGGGGATACAACATGGAGTCCATTTGTGGAGCCCCTACGCATAACCCGAAGATATCGAGAATTACCATTAAGACAAAGGCTACCCCTGATCAATTCATCGAAATACAAGGACAGTTGAATCGCCTCATCGATGTGATCAAACTGCGGGATATGACGCTTGATGAAAAAGCGGTCAAAAGAGAGATGGCCTTGATCAGTATCGGCATAACCCCGAAAAACAGGACCGAGCTGCTTCAGTTGACGGAAATATTCAATGCCAAAGTGGTCAACGCCAGCGCCGACTCATATATCGTTGAAGTAACCGGAACGGAAGACAAGGTGAGCTCTCTTATAGAATTGCTGCGTCCGTTGGGAATAAAAAAAGTAACGCGGTCGGGAATTCTGGCACTCTATAAAGAGCTTGAAGAAAGTCATAAAACAGACGATCCCGCTTTCTGATCGTATAAATCTATCCTACCAAAAAAAATTGCCGGTCCCGCTGAAGTGTTCACAGGACCGGCGGTTATTTATGAAGTTCAATGCAGTTTGATCCCTCTACCTGTTAATTTTGCAGTTCCCATTGACCCTGGCTATTGCGACAGGCTGTCGTGTAGGTCCTTTCCGTCTGTCCGTCAATGGTTGCCAGGATTTCGGCCTGACGGCACGGACTCTGCGGATAATTCGGAGCCGTGTAAGCGGGTTGAGGACTCACAGCGTAAGTATTACCGCTATCCGGATTTTGCCATGAGGTGGTCTGACCCGAGGGCGTGAATTCATAGGCATGATTCAACTCACGGCGATCATATTTATCCATTTCATTACCGACCACATAACCAAGCATGGTACCTACTGCCGCACCAATAAGTGTAGCTTCTGTATTTCTGCCAATCGCCTGACCCAGTAAGGCACCACCGGCAGCACCGCCCAAAGCGCCCTGCTGACCTTTGTTCAGGTCAACATTGGCACAGGAGGTGACCATTAACGCCATCAAACCTGTCAATGTGATTGCTATAGCTTTCATTGATTCCTCCGTTATAAAGTTTCTATCTCCTGCATTTTCTCATTGAAATACTGGAAAAAATAATTGCAGTAAGTTGTGTATCCAATTGCCATATCCAAAAAAAATTTTAACCCCTAACCATTCTCTGTCAAGGCGAAGCCACACTGGTGACTTCGCCATTTAATAGGCATTAATTACCAGCGCATATTGAAGTGAAAGCGCTGATAGGGATAATAGCCATAGTGCTCTTGATATCGCTTTTCAACGACGAGGACAATCTTACGTACCTTGAAATTGCCCTGCAGGAAGAGTTGCCACGGCCCCCAGCTATCATGAAAAGGATTCCGGATGCGAATGCGATCAAAGGACTCCGGATGATAACTATGAAAGCTTCTTGGGGCACCATTAACACGATATTGCGGACTCAATTCCGGACCTACCCGGAGTTGGGCACTGCCATAACCCGCTTTGGTCTTTGCCACCAGGACCACCCGGCGTAACCGGTAATCGGCAATATTTATGCCCGGATACTGATTGAGCAACTCTCTTTTTAAAAACAGCGTCGGATTACCCCGGAAGTGGCTGTCACCAAAATCGAGAACAAACCGCTCTCTGTCAGCCTTTCCTTTCCCGGCTGCCGCCTGCAGCGGAAAGAGAAGAAGCAGAAGAACCATGATCATTATTGACCTGCTGACAATGCTCATCCAGTTGATGTTCATCTTCCAATCATTTTTTCGTCTGATTTTTTGAATTTCATTGTTCATATTTCACCTCACTCTGCTGATGTTTGTCATCTACTTGCAACATAGCTTGCCTTGTGAGTTCAAGTGTAGGCAATGACACTTCCGTTGTCATTAGACACCGGGTTACATCGTGTAAATTCAGGCAGATGTCGACCCGACGTCGGGTCAAAGAGGAGGGATAAAGATGTTACAAATGGGGTCTTTTATCTACTTGGTGATTGCAGGGCTTCTCTGATCTTACGGGCGAGGAGACTTCTTGAGAATGGCTTCTGAAGAAAATGAACATTTTCTTTGAGCACACCTTTATTGGCAATGACATTTACGGTATAGCCTGACATATAAAGACACTTTAGCTCCGGAAAGTCCTGCCGCAATTTATCAACCAGCTCGGCACCGTTCATCTCCGGCATCACCACATCTGTGAGTAACAGGTGCAGAGGAGCCTGGTTATCATGAGCCAGCTCAAACGCCTTGATTGGTGAGTCGGCCTCAAGGACTTTATATCCGAGGTCATTCAACATTTTAGCCACCATATTACGGATAGCTTCATCGTCTTCGACCAAAAGAATAGTTTCACCGCCAGTTTTGCTAAGTGTTGATTTTTGCGGTTCAACCTTTTTCGCTGTATCCTGCATCTGGCTATAGGGTAGATATATTTTGATGGTTGTACCCTGATTGATTTCACTGTAAACATTAACAAAACCAGCATTTTGTTTCACTATGCCGTAAACGGTTGACAGACCCAGACCAGTACCTCTGCCCGGCTCCTTCGTCGTAAAAAAGGGGTCAAAAACCCGTGGCAAATCCTTTTCCTGAATACCCTGACCTTCATCGCTGACAGATAGTACTGCATATTCACCAGGCTTAAAGCCGGCATGGCTGGAGCAGTATTCTTCGTCCAGGATGACCCTAAGCGTTTCTATAGTAATTTTGCCATGATCTTTTATGGCATCCTTGGCATTAACACAGAGATTGGCAAGAATCTGATCCAACTGCGAAGGGTCAATTTTGACCTGCAAGGGTTCTGAATAAGGCATCCACTGCAGATCTATCTCTTCACCAATTAAGCGCTTGAGCATGTTTAACATGTTTTCTATCGTATCATTCAACTCAAGCTGCTGGGGAGCAATGGTCTGTTGACGAGAGAACGCCAGGAGCTGACGGATTATTGTAGCCGAACGTTCAGCTGCATCGATCACGGCCTCCAGATCCTCATACAACTTGTCGGTTTTCGTCAATTTTGACATTGCCAGTTCGGAATGCCCCCTGATAACCGAAAGGAGATTGTTAAAATCATGGGCCACACCACCGGTGAGACGTCCGATCGATTCCATTTTCTGGGCCTGGAGCAACTGCTGTTCCAAAGATAATTGGTCGGTTATATCTCGTTTTACTCCGACATAATTGGTGATGCTGCCATCTGCACTGACCACTGGTGAAATGGTGCCTTCTTCAGTATAAAGGCTGCCATCTTTACGTTTGTTGACTATTTGTCCCTTAAACGTCCTGCCACTGGAGATTGTCCGCCATAGTTCGGAATAAAACTGCTCGTCATGTTCACCACTCTTAAGAATTCTTGGATTTTCACCAATCACCTCCTCTTTCGGAAAACCGGTAATTCTTTCAAAAGCGCTGTTGACAAACTCTATTTTCCCGGTCTGATCGGTAATGACAACCGCCTCGTCGGTTTGTTGGACTGCGGCGATCAGCTTATCACGTTCAGCTTCGTTCTTCCGTTCCTCGGTAACATCTCGCATAATACCGAGATTGCCAATCCAGTTGTTATCATGATCAAAAAGCCTGGCTGCAAAGGTGTTTCCTAAGAACTCCTTGCCACTTTTGTGTTGGTATTTTTTATAATAATTAAGGGCATTGGCTTGGGCATCACGGGCAAAAACCTGTCCACCGGCCTCGGTATAACCATCTTCATCGGCATAGAGCATTGCCGTAGATTCCCCTAACAGCTCATCCGGGGAATACCCAAAAGTTTTTCTCATACCTTTGTTTGCCAGCTTAATATTCCTATTGGTATCGGTGATAACGATCCCGTCCTCAATAGTATTGAACACCGTCTCAAACAAATTTTTCTGTTCAGCAATGGTTTGTTCCATCTCCTTGAGCTGGCTAATATCACGGGTTATGGAAATAATGTGCGGCTCACCCTTGAAATCAATAACCCGGGCCGACATGAGAGCAGTTGTCAAGCTACCGTCTTTATTGCGGAACCTGGCCTCGAGGTTTTGACAAAAACCCTTCGATTCAAGTGCTTGTACCAGTTTTTGTCGATCTGCCGGATTCTCCCAGATATTCAATTCCAGGGAGGTTTTGCCGATAACATCCTCGATCGTATAACCTGTCGCTTCGGTAAAACCTTGGTTCACCTCTACATATAAACCATCTTTGAGACGATTAATGTTGATGGCATCAGGACTGGCATCAAACGCTACGGCAAATTTACTCTCGCTCTTGGCCAGTTCGGCTGCTCTTACCCGAGCTGTTTTTTCCAACAAAGCTTTTCGCCGTTTCAGCTTCCTTTCCAATCTTTTATGCCTGGTGATATCAACAAGCAGAACCAGAACTCCAGAAAAATCATCTCCCCGGTCTGATATTGGAATGGTAAACTGTTCAACAAAAATTCTTTTTCCCTCAACATTATAGTGGGTCTGCTCAACTTTACGCGGTTTGTTGCTCTGGTAAACCTCCGGAACGGGACAATTTGAACAAACGCTGCTATTGTTCATCGTAATCACGTGACATTTTCTGCCCACGATATCGTCACCATAGGTCTTCATTGCCTTGTGATTGCAAGCAATAACTTGATAGGATCTGTCAAGTTGCCAAACCGCAATATCCAGGTAGTTGATAAATTCACCGAGAGCGGTTCCGAGGTTAGGTAAACAGTCTAGATTACTGAACAATGCCGCAGAACTGGTATTTTGTTTTTTGGTCATTTTGGGGCAGATAAATATTATTACTATGCTAATGATTACAGAGCCATGTCAATATACTACTCCGTGGCATCTCAATATTGCAACAAAAACCGATCTTGAACTGATGTGTAGAAGAGAGGCTATGCTTTTAGGAGTGGATGAAATAATACCCTGAAACCTCTGTAGCTCTTTGATATATCGAGAACGATGGCCATCCGCTTTTTCCAACTCGCGGACTTTCCCTTTGTAACTCCTCATAGGATGGACTATTTACCACTATTTATGCCTGTTTTTTGGTCATTTTAAAAGATCTTGAACCATGGGAATGATATTATTGCTACTTTCCACGTTCTGTTGTCAACATCGCATTCAACCATCTATTAGCAAATTAGAAAAGATCTCGTCTGAACATTTCTGAAAAAAAACATTTGCTCAGCTATTTGCCATGAACTTCGCCAACGCCTTGGCCTTCATAAGATTTTCTAGAGAAGAGAACTTGTAGATCATACCAACTAATGACGAGCAAGGATATCTAGATGTTTGGCCAGAAAAAACAGATTACCGTCTTCTGCCTGCTGGCGACGTAATCTTCCCCAGGCTGACAGTTTCGGCAGTATTTCTGTGCTTTTCGCCAACTCATGTTCTATCATGTCGATTACGGCAAAAAGAAATACTTTCTCAGATTCGCAATAACCAGCACGGCCCGGATGAATGATCCAGTCAGAACTGCCAGCCGCCAGAATTTCTTTCTGCTGAGCGTGAAGATAGGTTAGGAGCCTACGTCCGGTGCGACTGGCACCGCGGTTTCGTCTCTCCATTGATTCATGATAATACTGCATTATCTGCTGGTCGGCGGGATGCTCCGGAAGAAAGAGTGTTTCTCCATCGAAATTGCAGCTAAGGTAGATGAGCCCTCTGCTTTTCAGACAACCAAAAAGTGGCGGCAGGACCTTGGTGAAATCGAAAAGATCAATCACCCCGTGGGCGAGAACAAGATCGCAGACACCGCTAAATGACTGATACTTTCTAATTTGCCGAAGATCTACATTCTCACAAATGATGGATATATCAGCCGAGGAGGTGCGCAAATGCCCGCCTAGCTCTTCAGACCAGGAGAGTGTGAGGTTCTCTTTTTCTGACCAGTCGGAGAGATATCTCTTGGCAGCCGTCAAGTGCATCTCATCGTTGTCGGTGAGAATATATATTACCGGTCCTGCAAATACTTCCCGCTCCACTAGGCGAGCCAGCATTGTGCCGATACCACCAC
>JASJDT010000268.1 GCA_030065655.1 Desulfocapsaceae bacterium
CCAACCGCTAAAGTTACGGTCAGTGCTGCAGTAAGAAAACGTTTCATGTAACTCCTCCTTGTAATGTTTGTACCATAGAAAGAACAGAGTGCCGGGGGTATTGCAGCCGCCAGCACTCCATTCTGTTTCAATTACCGCCCACCTTCTCTTGATAGACCATTGGTAACTGGTATTACCAATCCTCTATCATATTCAAAGCCAAAGTCAAGAAAAAAAACTTGCCGCCCTCAAGAAACTTTGATACATAAGCATAATAAGGTTTGCAGGAATAAAACCACGTTGATCCAGCCTTTTGTCGAGAAAATCAGAAGATACCAAAGAAAGACAATGGTAGGACCAATATTGGAGAAACATCTGTAGCCAACACGACGAATTGACACTCCTTTTGTGGAAAGCATGCTCTCGCCTCGCAGAACAGGTGATCACGTGTAACGGAAAAACGTATTCCTGCAACGCATTGCTAGGGTCGCTGGCGCCAACACTCCCGGCAAATGCAATTTGATTGTTATGAACTTGAAGAGCAGTACTCGAGAAGGATTATGGAGCTAAAACCAATAAAACCGAAAAGAATTTCTGATCAAGTCTTTGAGCAGGTTAGGGAACTAATCTATAAGGGCACCTTCAAGCCGGGTCAGCAGATAACTCCCGAGCGTAACCTAGCAGCTTCCATGCAGGTAAGTCGTACATCGGTACGCAATGCGATCAATAAACTGGTCACCATGGGACTGCTTGAGCACCGTCAGGGTCAAGGTACCTTTGTAGCGTCACCAGAGAACCGACGGGGCAATCCTCTGGCTGCGGCCATGGCAACCGAAGAAGCCACTCTCGATGATTTGCTCGAGGTCAGGCTTGGGCTTGAATCCAACGCTGCCGAACTTGCCGCTCGTCGGGCGACCGAGCAGGATCTTATAGCTATCGAAGATAGTCTTGCCGAGATGGAACAGGATATGAAAACGGACGGTCATATCAGTACCAGTGCCGATGCCGCCTTTCATATGGCCATCACCTTTGCCACCAAAAACCCAGTGCTTATTCATCTGATGCGCAATTTCTATGATTTTCTCTTTATCGGTATCAAGAAAAATCTTACCCATATGTATCAGCGCCAGGGAGAGCACGAAAATGTCCTCGATCACCATAAACAGGTATATGAGATGATCAAGAAGAGGAAGCCGAAAGAGGCCGGTGAATTGATGCGCCAGCATATCAACTATGTGCAGGAGTATTTCCGTAAGCATCATACCGTTCCCTGATCGTTCCGCTAAAAGCCTGCTATCTCTCTTCCCCGGCTGTATTTTCTACGACAAGCAGCAGAAGATCTGCCTGCCGGAAATCGGGCATGAAAACATCCATTTTTTCCCGGATATTTTCGTCATTCCGTGAGAGTAAAGACAGCAGTGCTTTTCATTATCTTTTTGAAAACATTGAATTATAATCTGTTTACATCGCCAGATAGCTATCTTTACTTTACTTCCCCCATACTTCGTATTAAGAATAGCTGGTCTTTAGTGTTGTCCGTAGCAGAAAACTGATTCTGCTATTCTCTCAACCTAAAGATCGGCTGCGATTAAAGAGAGTTCCAGGCCGATATTCTTTGCTTCATTTTCTTTCCGTTCCTTTGGCTCCGTGACAATTCTTACGGCCCAGTAGAGTCAGACGAAGGAGTGGCTGTGAATTTTTCCGCGATAGCACACGTATTCGGTGTATTGATGCTGGTAACCGGAGGATCGATGATCCTGCCGGTGATCTGTGCCTTACTCTACAAGGGGGATGACCTGATCCCTCTAGCCGTTGCCGCCGTTATTATCTTCGGGATGGGCGTGCCGCTCCGCTTCTTTTTCCGCAGTTATGAGGATCTTGAGATCAGGGATGGTATTTTCATCGCCGTTTTCGGCTGGATTCTCATCTCAGCGCTATCAGCATTACCCTTTGTTTTTCACGGTGCTATCCCTTCTTTTACTGACGCCTTTTTTGAAATGATGTCAGGCTATACGACTACCGGGGCAACCATTCTTACCGATATTGAAAGTCTACCGCATGGCCTGCTTTTCTGGCGCAGCCAGACCCATCTCCTTGGGGGCATGGGATTCCTTACCCTGACCCTTATTTTTTTACCCGGCGGGATGGGCGGTTTGCGTATCTTTCGTGCTGAATCCAGTCCTGGACAGGTCATAACAAGGGAGAAGTTTTTACCGCGCAACAAGGATGCCATTATCTGGCTCTGGTCAATTTATCTCTTCTTAAATGCTGTCCAGACGGCTCTGCTGAGTTGGGGCGGCATGGACCTTTTTGACGCACTCTGCACGGCTTTCGGTACGGTCTCTACCTCAGGATATTCGCCCAAAAATGCCAGCATCGGTCATTATAACAGCGCCTTCTTTGACTGGGTTATCATTGTCTTCATGTTTTTAGGGGGAATGACCTTCATATTGTTCTACCAGATGGCCAGAGGAAATTTTCAGGAAATCAAAAAAAACACTGAATTTAGATGGTATATCGGATTTATCGTTGTTTTTTGTGGGGCAACATCCCTTATTCTTGAGCAGAGCGGAACCTATTCCGGTTTCAGCGAAGCATTACGCTACGCAGTTTTCCAGGTAATGTCGATTCTGACGACCACCGGCTTCACCACAGCCGATTATGAGCTCTGGCCGCAAGCTGCTCAGATGCTTCTCTTTGCTGTCTGTTTTGTCGGGGCTTGTGCCGGTTCGACAACCAGTGGCATCAAGGTGGTCCACTACGTTATTATTTTGAAATATATGGCGGTGGCCATCAAAAAGATTTTCCTGCAACCCATGTCGGTCATGTCAGTGCGTCTGAACGGCAAACAGGTTGATTCATCCATCATCGATCTGGCCGTCTGTTATTTCATCGTCAACATTTTTCTGGTGTTCATGGGTGGCTGCTTTATGAGTATTGTCGATGGCATGGACTACATCACCGGCATGAGTTCGGTAATTTCCTCGCTGATGAATATCGGCCCGGGATTCGGTGATGTCGGCCCATCGGAAAATTTTGCCTTCATATCCGATGCAGGGAAGTGGTTTCTTGCCTGGAATATGCTGGTTGGACGGCTGGAGATGTTTTCCGCCTTGATCATTTTCTTTCCTGCCTTTTGGAGAAACTGAGGCAGAGCATTCTTTCCGGGTACGTTTATATTTGAAAAAGTTTGTGTACGTCTCGTAAATAGATTGATAGACATATAACGATAACCCGCTCGTTGGCTTTGATATGGGTATTGCCCACAGCAATTCGCCACTCCCCGTGCCGAAAAACGCTGCCAATAAGGATATTTCCCGTGCTGAGCAGGTTAATTTTTGCCAATGGTTTTTTAGTGATCGGCGCGCCGGGTGCAGCAACAATTTCGACGACGTCGGCATCAAAACCATGCATATGCGCCACCGAAATCAACTCACTGCGGCGGATAAACTTGAGGATTTCATTTCCAGCCATGACCTTTTTATTTAGAGCCAGGTCGGCACCGATGGTCGAGGCGAGAACGTGGTAATCTTCCTTGTCGACGAGGGCGATGGTCTTGCCCTGTTTTTTACTGTTATTACCCTTTTTATCATCGTTCATCAGATTTTTAGCCAGCAGACAGCTGAGGATATTGGTTTCGTTATCACCGGTGGCGGCGATAAAGGTATCCATCTCGCTGAGTCCCGCCGAGATGAGTGAATCCACATCCGAGCCATCACCATGCAGAATTTCTGAATGAACGAGTTCCTGAACCAGCTCGTGGGCTCGTTCTTCATCTTCCTCGATAAGTTTTATGCCCACGGATTTCTCTAGTAGTTCGGCAATTCGTTGGCCGATGAGTCCACCACCAAGGATCATGATGCGCTGCCGGTGGCTCTGTTCAACGCCGGCAAGGTCCATAAGGTGTGGCAGGGTTTCCTTACCTGCCATGATAAATATTTGATCCTGAGGAAGGATTGTCTCTTCACCTCCCGGTATGATGGTGGTGATTCCTCTGGCAATGGCCACTACCCGAAAGGCGTAGTCGCTATGCTGCATGGCTATTTCCTTGAGCTTTTTATGGGCAAAAGGAGAATTTTCATGGATTCGGTTGGCCATGAGTTGAATCTGACCCTTGGCAATGTCGATGATTTCATTAGCAGCCCTCAATCTGATCAGCCGGACAATTTCCTGAGCGGCAAGTTCCTCGGGATGGATGAGTAGGTCAATTTTGAGATCAGCGGTTGTGAGTACCGAGTTTTTCTGGCCAAACTGTAAGGAACGGACTCGGGCAATCTTACGTTTGATCCCAAATTTGTCGGCGATCATTGACGCCATCATATTAACGGCATCATTGTTGGTAACTGCAATGAGACAGTCTATGTTGGCAGCATCCGCCTGTTGCCAGCAGGCGACATCCATGGCGTCGCCCTGGATGAATCTGGCATCGATATGCCCATCGGCATAGCGAAGCCTGTCGCTGTCCGGTTCGATGACGGTTATGGGGTATTCCTCATAAAGCAGTCTCTTGGCAAGGTAATAGCCCACACCGCCCAGACCGAGAATGAGTATTTTCTCAGGAGCATTGCGTTTTCGTTTCTCAAACATTTCGACACCTCCTCGGTCGAGGAGTTGACCGGGAAATCGATTATTGAGGATTGGAGCCGGGATATAGATTGGTCGACATTCATGCAGGAGTAGTTAAAGCACGGTGCCATACTCTTGTCAAGATTTGAGGAGCTTGGTACTCTGCGGTCCGACAGATAGAGGGAGATTAAAGAGTTTGCATTTGTGTAAATATATTATGTACTTGGGTGTTGTCAATCAGATAGAAATGACGGAGTAGCAGCAAAGGAGGAGAGATGCTTTTTGACGGTGTAGATAAGGCTAATCCAAACATATTGGAAGGAATAGAAAAAACTGGAAAATTAAAATAAAACAGGCTAGGTTGTGTCAAATTGCGGTTTGGGGGAGAGATTGCTTTGGATAGCGTTGCAGAGTAACTGCGTGGTTTATTGATTAAACCTATTCAGACAAGTCTTCCTAAGTGTATGGTTACGAGTTGTATCATGTCAATTTCAGAGGAGGATTATTCATGAAAAGAGTTATGTCTGTACTGCTTTCTTTGTTGGTTGCCGCTTTGTTTGCGGGTGTATCGGTTGCCACAGCAGCCGATATCGAATTGGCCAAGAAATCCACATTGGAAAAAATCATCCAGAAAGGTGAGATTCGCGTTGGTTTTGAAGCCGGCTATATGCCCTTTGAAATGACCGACAAGAATGGCAGATTCGTCGGCTTCGATATTGATATAGCCAAGGAAATGGCCAAGGCCATGGGTGTCAAATTTGTTCCGGTCAATACTGCCTGGGATGGTATCATTCCCTCACTGATTACCGACAAGTTCGATATCATCATGTCCGGCATGACAGTAACTCAGGAGCGCAACCTGAAAATCAACTTTGCCGATCCATATATCATCGTTGGCCAGACTATTCTGCTCAATAAAAAACATGAAGGAGCAGTCAAATCCTTCAAGGATCTGAATGATTCCAAATTTATCGTTACCTCCAAACTTGGCACCACTGGTGAGATGGCCGTAAAGCGGAAGATTCCCAGTGGTGCCAAGTTTGGAGGTAACGATAAATTTGGAATCATTCAGATCCTTGAAGGATTTGACTGCTCCTTCATGTTTTTTATTGAGCAGAATAGTCTGGCCAACGATGATA
>JASJDT010000269.1 GCA_030065655.1 Desulfocapsaceae bacterium
AGGGGACAGCCGAGGAAAAACGTCAGGAAATCCTCGACTACTTTCTCCGCACATTTGACCTCGATGCACGTCTCTATGATCATCTGGCCAGAGATGAAACCTTTTATCTGCGTGCTGAGCCGCTACGGCATCCACTGATATTCTATCTTGGGCATACCGCCACCTTTTATATCAACAAACTCAATATATCCAGACTGGCGGAAAGAAGATTCAACCCTGATTATGAATCCATGTTTGCCATTGGAGTTGATGAAATGTCCTGGGATGATCTGGATGAGAAAAACTACGACTGGCCCAGTGTCGACGATGTGCGCGCCTATCGTCAGAAAGTGAAGGCCTACATGACCAATATCATCCAGGAGATGGAACTTACCATGCCCATTACCTGGGACAACCCCTTCTGGGTGATCATGATGGGCATCGAGCACCAAAGGATACATTTGGAAACCTCTTCTGTCATTATCCGCCGTCTGCCCCTTTCTGAAGTACGTCCACTTGAAGAATGGCCTCTTTGTCCGCTCAGCGGCAGTGCCCCGCAAAATAAACTGCTGCCTGTTTCGGGAGGTAAAGTTGTACTTGGCAAATCGAAGGATCATCCGCTTTACGGCTGGGATAACGAATTTGGCAGACACGAATTCGATGTCTGGGATTTTAATGCTTCGAAATATCTCGTGTCTAATGAAGAGTATCTCGAATTCGTGGAGGATGATGGTTACCGGAAAGAGAGTTTCTGGACCTCCGAAGGCTGGAAATGGGTGGAATACAGCAAGGCTAGTATGCCACTTTTCTGGGTTAAAAACGGTGATACCTATCGTTTTCGCACCATTGCCCGGCAGATTGATATGCCATGGAACTGGCCTGCCGAGGTGAACTATCTTGAAGCCAAGGCCTTTTGCAACTGGCAGGCTGAGCGTAAGGGAAAGTCCATTCGCTTGCCCACCGAAGATGAATGGTACAGGTTGCGCGATAACCACGACATACCGGATCAACCTTACTGGGATAAGGCGCCAGGAAATATCAACCTCGAACACTGGTGCTCGTCATGTCCGGTTGATCATTTCAGCTTTGGCGATTTTTACGATATTATCGGCAATGTCTGGCAATGGACAGAAACACCAACCACCGGCTTCGAGGGATTTGAGGTACATCCCTGGTATGATGATTTCTCCACACCCACCTTCGACACCCAGCACAATCTCATAAAGGGCGGTTCCTGGATCTCCACGGGCAACGAAGCAACCAGAGACAGCCGCTACGCTTTCCGCAGACATTTCTTTCAGCATGCCGGATTTCGCTATGTGGAGTCCGACCAGCCGCTTGAAGAGCCAGAAACGATGTATGAAGGCGATATGGCCGTCTCTCAGTATTGCGAAGCGCATTACGGCGATACTTTCTTTGGAGTTGCCAATTTTCCTGTGGAGTGTGCCAACATTTGTCTTGATCTCATGCGCAACCGCCCCAAAAATCGAGCTCTTGACCTTGGCTGCTCGGTTGGCAGAGCTAGTTTTGAGCTGGCCAAAGAGTTTGAATTCGTCAATGGACTTGATTTTTCTGCGCGATTTATTCGAATTGCCTACCAGATGCAGGAAAAAGGGTTGATTCGCTATGAACTTCCGGTTGAAGGAGAAATCGTATCCTATCATGAGCGCAAGTTAGAAGATTTTGGACTTGCAGATACTCGGGATAAGATTGAATTCTTTCAAGCAGATGCGCTAAATCTTAAACCACAATTCAGTGACTATGATCTTATTTTAGCCGCCAACCTGCTCGACAGACTCTCCCGGCCGATCCATTTTCTCACAACAATTCATGAGCGCCTGAACGAGGAAGGCCTTCTGGTTATTGCCTCACCATACACTTGGCTTGAGGAATTTACCAAGCGGGAGAATTGGGCCGGTGGATATCGCCGTGATGGAGAGCCTTTTACCACCCTGGACTGTCTTAAAGAACTGCTTCATGAGAACTTCACAATGATCGGTGCGCCAAGAGATATCGAGTTTATAATCAGGGAGACATCGCGAAAGTTTCAGCATTCTGTCAGCCAGTTCACCATCTGGCAAAAGCGATAATGGAATCCGATTACCCCCTGAAGTTCAACAACTGATTGTGAGGAAATACCGTTCTTTTCTACTATGGCATGATAGATCGTAAATTGAGGGTAACCAAGTAAGAGAATGTTAAATAACGGTTAAACCATTGGTACTTGAGCAATTTTAGCAGTGTATTATGTGAAGGTCCCTATTTGCGATTCCATAACAAAACGACGATCTGCAAAAAAAATTTGATTCTCAACTGTTCTGGTGCGATACTTGGAACATGAATAAGTGTTCAGCATTTCGTTTAATTCTACCTTTTCAATGAAAATATTATTCTCGCTCCTCTCATTATTCTTCACAATTGCGCCATTGTCTGTATCAGCCAGTCAGGCGTTATTCAAATACAATGTTCTCATTATTCATTCATATCACAAAGATATGCAGTGGGTGGAAGAAGTTCATCAAGGTATTGAAAATGAGCTGCTTACCGCCATGGGAACAACCATCGACATCAAAGTCGAGTACATGGATTCAAAGCGTTATGTTAGCGAATCCTATTACAATATGCTGGCCTCACTGTGGAGCTATAAATACAAAAATACGAAACTCGACTGCCTGTTAGTTTGTGATGATAACGCTCTGAACCTGGCACTATTCCTACGTGACGATCTCTTTAAGGATATACCCATTGTCTTTTGCGGTGTCAATTTCTATGATCCTGATCGCTTTGCTTCAATTGGCAATATCACCGGGGTAATAGAAGCCTATGATCTTCCAGGTACCCTCAAAATAATCAAGCAACTCATGCCTGAGAGAAACAGGCTTTTTATAATCAACGATGACACGACCACCGGACAGGCAAATAAAGAGAGGATAGAAGCCATATCATATGATTTCATGAGTCATTTCAATTTCATGTATTCTGGCAAGCTGTCTATTGAAAACCTACAATCCGTGGTTGAAAGTCTCTCCGCTGATACTGCAATATTGCTCATGAGTTTCAACAGGGACGCAGAGGATAATATTCTCAGATACCGTGATGCTATTCATGCAATTCGCAAGGTAAGCACGAGCCCTATTTTCGGGGTCTGGAGCTTTTATCTTGGTAAAGGAATAGTTGGTGGCTCTCTAGTTAATGGTGAGGGCCAAGGCCAAAAAGCAGCAGAACTCTGCCTGCAAATCCTAAGAGGAACCCCAGCCGATAAAATTCCCATCATCAATACTTCACCAAATCTGCCGATGTTTGATCATAACGAACTGGATCGTTTTGCCATCAATACTGCGAGCCTGCCCAAAGAGTCGGTTATCATCAATACGCCTAACACAGTCTGGCACAGATATAAAAAGACGATATTGTTCAGTATCGGTATACTGATATTTCAATTTTTGATCATAACGCTGTTGATAAACACCAGCCGAAAAAGAAAGATCAGTGAGCAGAATCTCCTGCGTAATCAGCAAAACCTGGCCATTACCCTGGAAGCCATCGGGGAAGGAGTGATATCGGTTAACTCAGACTATCATATCGTCCGTGCCAACGCCTCCGCCGCAAAACTTTTAGAGACCCCACTCGAACAACTCAGTGGTCTTAACCTTTCTGACCTGCTACTTAAACTCGACAAAGACAATGGCAGCAAGATAGTCGATTTAATTTCGAGGTGTTGTGAAACTGGTGTGACAATTGACCTGGATGATAATACGGTTCTCAACATCAACGGTTATCAGGAAAAGTATCTCAGCGGAACATGTTCTGCAATTCGTGATAAAGATGGTACGATTCTCGGTGCAGTTCTTATTTGTCACGACATAACCGAAAAGCAGGCGATGCAGGCAATGCTCGCCCAAAGTCAGAAAATGGAGGCCATAGGTCAACTGGCCGGTGGTGTCGCTCACGATTTTAACAATCTGCTCACCGGAATATCCGGTTTTGCCGAGCTCCTCTCCATCCAACTCAAGGATGATAAAAAGAAGAATGACAATGCTGTCAAAATACTTAATGCCGCCAATCGCGCCAAGGATCTTACTCGACAGTTGTTGAGTTTTGCCAGGAGAGGAAAAATCTTTTCATCACCGGTTGACTGTCATGAACCGATTAATTCGGCAATTGGTTTGCTTGAACGCAGTATCCACAAAAATATTAATATCCAGAAAAGCCTGAATGCTGAATTCTCAACCATCATGGGAGACCCTGTACAGCTGGAAAATATACTGCTTAATCTTGGCATCAACAGCGCAGATGCCATGGAAGGGGGCGGAACCCTGAGTTTTGCTACCACCAATGAGCAGGTGACCGAGCCATTCTTAAGTGAGTTTGGAGAAACCATTCAACCCGGTTTGTATGTCCGGATTACTGTAACCGATAGTGGGTGCGGAATAGTCAAAGAAATTCGCCAGGTAATTTTTGAACCATTCTATACCTCTAAAGTAAACGGCAAAGGCACCGGCCTTGGGCTTTCAGCAGTATACGGTGCAATGAAGGAACATGGAGGCCGTATCATACTCGTTTCCGAACCTGGTGTTGGCACTGAATTTCAACTTTACTTTCAGGTGGTTAAAGAACATCAGCCAAGCCAACAGGGAGAAATCTACTCACTGCAGGGTGGCAACGAGACTATTCTTGTTATTGATGATGAAAACCTCATTCTTTCATCGGCCGATGGATTGCTGACCGAGCTCGGATACACCGTTTTATTGGCGGAAGGCGGAGAAAACGGAGTTAATACCTATGCCAAACACACAGATAATATTGATATTGTTCTCCTTGATATGATAATGCCCGATATGGATGGTGCCGACTGCTTCGCTAGACTAAAAAGCATAAATCCGCAGGTCAAAGTTATTATTTCATCAGGTTTTGCGAAAACCTCTCGAATTGAAGAAGTGGAACGACAAGGTGCTTCAGGTTTCCTCCAAAAACCCTATACTGCCAAGGAAATCAGTACGGCAATTCGCCAGGTATTGAAATGAATTAGTTAATCTATAAATATCTTATCCGTTATCCCCAGCTGGTTGAATAAGGTTCCCGATTTTTTAGTTACCTTCATTTTTTATGAGGTTTTTATTGATTACAGAATGATAAAATGTCTCAGCAACTCTGAGTAAAATTGAGTATTGGACACCACTTTGGTGTGTAGCTCTTTTCGATGAGATGGCAAAAAATAGCTTTATATAAACTTTCTTCTCTAAAAAAAGCTGGTCAGTTTTTTAGGATCCTACGAACAAACGTTTACATATCAGACTATTACACAACCTCATTAGGTAAAATTACCTACCGCATTGTAGGTATTTTCTTCAATTGTAATTTCTCGTAAACTTGTGATACTTAGAAACATGGTTCGATAAAAAACCATTAATTTCATTTGGTGAGGTAAATAAGTACTGCTTGAGTTTAACCATGCCTGACGAATCTGTGAGCCATACTACTCAATCAGGAGAACATAAGTAGTATCATACATTCTCCGATACAGCTATTCTGTTCTTCTCGGTGTATACATTCATTGATGTTTCATAGGCTTTTGGAAATCCGCATGCAGTGGGAGATAGATCTAATAAGGTGGACTTCACCATATATATTACTGTTGTGTAGCTGTTTTTATTTAAGACTGACCTTGGGGGGAAGGAATCATGTCTGACAAGACCGGATTATTGGTATATTTGTGGTTCGTTCCGCCCTTACTGCAAATT
>JASJDT010000270.1 GCA_030065655.1 Desulfocapsaceae bacterium
GCTTTCTGCAGGGTGGTCTCGGCAAGCTGAGCACAGTGAAGATGAGAATCCGGTAGTTGGCCGACAAGATCCATTATATGCATCATGGAAATCTTATGAAGCTGTTCAAATGATTTACCACGCGCCAGCAAAGCCGCACCGGCAATACATTGCTGGCTGACCGAGCAACCATCCGTCCAGTGACGCACACCCGACACTCTATCGCCGTTAAACTTAATACTTATCTCCATGGTGTCTCCACAATTGCCCGTTACCCTTGCCTGAGCATCCGGCGCCTGCATGGGAGGATTAGCCCAGTAATGAAAACCAAACCAGCACAGTCCGAGGAGGATCAACACACCTATTGCTACTAATATTCCTGTAATTTCCATATAATAAAATGCAAGTTTGAGCTCGTTTGATTTTCAGGAAAACTATTCGATTACCAGCCCCGAGCAAGACTATGTCATCGGCCTGCTATTATACAAAGCTGGCAGTTTTGTGCTATATCTCTTAACAGGTCAAGATTAAATTTGCGCGGTCAACTCAACGCAAATCAGAGTGAAGATTAATTTTACAAGGGGGAGGAGGTACATCAGAAAAAAAGATGGCCAAGGTGCAACAGCTAGAGATCTTCTTCCTCCGGCTCATCCTCAGCACCTTCTTCATCGGTTCTTTTTATCCCTTCCATCAACAGCATCATAAAATCACCAATGGGTGGCAGCTCCATTTCTTCCGGCGGTAAACCATTGATGAAGTTGTAAACACCTTCGGTCTCGGCAAGAATTTCGTAGACGGCATCCTGGCCTTTTTTGCCCGAATAATCGGCAGCTACAATAGCACCGTCGAGAAAGGAGAGGCGGCTTGTGCCATTAGGTAAATCGAGGTTTAACACCCCTGTCTTCTGGTGCATGTGAAAGATTTGCAGGAGTTCAGCGGGGGTCATCTCGTTGACCCGGCCCTGCATGCTGACATCAAAATCACTTACTCGCACAGAGTTGGCGTTGGCCAGCCTTTTTGCCAGAATTCTCACCATATTGTCATGGACGGCACCCGATGCCTTGATAAGTTTGCCGAAGTCTTCGCCGCTTATGCTCATAACTTCTGAATCTTCCAACGTGCGTACCGATGAGCTGGCGATGTTGTTGCCGAAATAGCTCATCTCACCGCAAACCTCACCCTCTTCCAAAGTGGCAATGCGAACACCTTCATCCTCAACACCCAGACTGCCTGAGAGAGGGATGAAAATGCGTTTTATAGGTTGCCCCTTCTCAATGAGAAAAGTACCACTCCGCAGTTTGACCACTTTGAAGCAACTGATAAATTCCTTCAAGTGGTGGGCGGGAATATCTTTCAATAAGGGATAGCTAACGATCTTGTTAAGCAGTCGCTGTTCATCATCCGTTATGATGAGAGGAATGGAATCATCTTCAAGCTCGTTATCACCTGTGGTGACCTGAACGAATTTGATGATACCGTTACAACCGCTGCAGGTGTATTCCTTGGCATGGTTTTCCAGGTTTTCGCCGCCTTCTTTTTGGAGCAGCTCAAAGAGTAACTGGGTCATTTCCCTAATGAGAATGAGGCAGCAAGACTTGCCATCGGGAACCGTGACGGATTTCTCCGTCAGAGTAAAGAACTCATTTTTATCGTAGAGTTGACAGTTATGGTTGTCGACAACCTGAAACACAGCTTTGAAAGGTTTCATACTGCTAGACGCTGCCTATAAGTCGAAGAATATTCATTCACCAAGTTTAGCACCTTACTCCTTAAAAACGAACATAAAAAACAAGAAAAAAGCATGTATTTGCTAATCGTTAATTGGCTGCAATTGCCAATGCATATATCCTAACTTGCGAGGACAGTATAAAAACACCTTCTACTGCAAAATATTCGAGACAGCCTCTGCAGTTAATAAAAAAGGATCCGTGATCCTGTAGTTATCATTGCGAATTATCATTCCGTTCTCTCAAGTATATTTTTGCACATACCATTATTTCTCTCTATTGAGCCGAAGAAGATAAATGGTAACCAAACTTCCCGTAAGCAGAAGAAAAAGAGTTACCCAGAGGTGTTGTACCAGCATGATAGAAACCAGCAGACACAGCCAGAGCGTTACCAGGGCTTTACGCAGTGCAGAAGTGGAAATTGAACGATTCTGTAGATAATTCTCTATTGTCGCTCCGAAAACCGGGTGTTCCAGCAGCCATTTGCGCAGTTTGGGCGACGATTTTTAACTGAGCGCTGCTGCCAGTATAAGGAAAGGAGTCGTGGGTAATACCGGTACAAACGCCCCAATCATTCCCAGAATCAGGGCGGTGAATGCGGCGATTTTCAAGAAGGGTTTTAACAAGGTAATATTCTGAGTGTTGACAGGAATATTTATGCTACAAAACTGGATCATCAGCAATCAGGTATCGTTAGTTCTAGTAATAAGTATAAACGCAAACTCTACAATAATCCTCATCGGGTTCCCAATGAAAAACCGTAAGTTTTTTTCTTTTAAACCCTATTTAGGGTAAGTTTTATTGCTACCTCTGGAACAGCACAAATTCCGCATAAACAACCTATCCAGCAAACTTTCTGGTAAAACGATATTCCTGAGAACATTAGAAACGTTGGCTGATTAATAACTTTAAAGAACAACAAAGCGTCCTTATTGTAAAAAATGTGTTTATTACGACATCAATCCATATGTTCTATACTTTGTAAAAAAGCTCTGGCAGAAAAATAAACTGAGAGAGGATCACTTTCCTATGAGAAAACGTTTTAGATTTATCTTTGTTTCTTTAATTATTTCGACAGTCTTAGCGGCATGCGCAGCACCTCCTCCCCCTAAAGAAAAACTCGTGACCCAGGCAGATCCACCCCCTGAGCCTATCATCTTGACCCGGCTTTCCCCGGCTTCAATTGATGAAAATGCTCTACAGCCAGGATTGGGAGTTACCTATTATTATAAATTTTTTAAAAGAAACGTGACCTACCTGCAGGACATGCGCAAAGGTGAATATAGAAAGAAGAAAGGCAAACCCATTACCGAAATCGATCACCAATTTGAAGAAGGAAACGTTTTCGATAGCGGCAAAAGCCGAGGCGTAGCTATGCAGATGCGCGGTTTTATCAATTTTCCCAAAACAGGCGTTTACTCTATGCAGGCTCATTCCAATGACGGAATCGTACTGAAAATCTCCGATCAACTGGCTATCAGCGATCCCGGCGTCCACTCCGACCAGTTGTCCAATGTCGCCGAGATCACCATTGACAGGCCGGATTGGTATCCCCTGGCCATCGATTATTTTCAGAGAAAGGGTACGGCTGCCCTAAAGCTTTATTGGAAAACCCCTGGGAGTGCCGAGTTTGTTATTGTTCCGGCAGCGGCATATGGTCATCTGGAGTGAGGTTATCAATCTCGTCTGAGTTGCCGAATCCTATTTGACAGGAATTCAGAGCTCTACACCATCCAGAGAAGGTACCAGACATTTATCCGACAATGGATTGAGGTAGCAATAAAATCTGTGCCTGGCCGTGGGGGAGCCGATAATGGCAACCAGATCATTCTGCCTCAAGCGAAAAGATGGTTCCGGGTTGGTTTCGAGCTCGCCATTGCGTAAAACGCCGACAACCGAAACTCCGGTCACCTGACGAATTTCAGCCTCGGCGATAGTTTTATCGGACAACGGGTTGTCCGCATCAAGTTCAACCCACTGCAGATCGAACTGCTGCTCGGCTGATCGCATATGACCGAGGGTTGCATAATCGCCTTCGATATTTCCGGTTTTCTCCAACAGTTGATGACGTAGAGTCTCTGTGTAGCTCTGAATTTCCGGTACAGGAATGCGCAGATAGAGCAGCACCTGCCTAATCATCTCTAAACTTGCTTCGAATTGAGGGTATACCAGGTCAACAACATTCAACTCTTTGAACACTTTGAAAAAATCAGGATCAGATATGCGGGCGACAATCTGCATGTCTTCATTCGTCTTCCTCGCCTGGCTGATGATGGCACGGGCGACAACAATGCCCGGCATGGTCACCACCAGCAGGGCGGCGCGCTCAATGTGCAGAGCCTCCTGGACCACCTCCTGACTGCCGTCGCCGTAGACGACCGGGTAGCCCATTCCCTTGGCTTTTTCAACGCGCTGTTGATCGATTTCCACCATCACGAAGGGTATGGCCAACCGCTTTAAAACACCGGCTATCTGCATGCCGATATGGCCAAAACCAGCAATGATCACATGATTGTTGAAAGCATCTTCAGGAAAATTGAGGGACTCCAGAGACTCATGACGAAACCATTTCTTTTTGAGACTATAGAGCCTGGAGGTCTGTGAGGATACGAGAGGGGTGAGTACCATGGTGACCACTGCCATGGTCAGAAACATATTGTAGAAATCGGTGCTGATCGATTCGCTGGAGACACCAATTCTTGCTAGAACGAAAGAAAACTCACCCACTTGAAAAAGACCGAGACCTACTGCTAGGGGGACAACGTTGCGATAGCGGAAGAGCCAGGCAAGTGCAGCAAAAAGACAACCCTTCGCCAGACTAACCAGGATAACCAGGAGCAGGATGGTGCCCAAGTTGTTCAACAGGAATCGCGGGTCAAGCAACATACCCACGGATGCAAAAAACAACAGGCCGAAGAGATCACGAAGCGGGATAATGTCGCTTAACGCTTGGTGCCCATAATCCGATTCACTGAGAACCATGCCGGCAATAAAGGCGCCGAAGGCAAAAGAGAGTCCCACCAAATAGGTGATATAGCCGACGCCCAGACCGATAGCCGTGATCGCCAGAATGAACAGCTCACGCGAACCAAGCCTGGCAATAGACCCTAAAAGATAGGGAAGAAGTCGCGTTCCCAGAAATAACATACCAAGAAGAAAAAGAGTGGCCTTGACAAAAGCATAGCTGAGCAACCCAAGCCCGGAGCCTGGATCGTTCATCTGCGGCAGAATTATCATGAGCGGCACCACTGCCAAATCCTGAATGATCAGCATGCCGATCATCACCTTGCTCGACAGTGTCCCCAGCCAGCCTTGATTCATCAACGTTTTGAGGATGACCATGGTGGAAGAAAGAGAAATCAGCGCACCAAACCAGAGAGAAGTCGACCATTCCCAGCCAAAAATGCGGCCGATAGCTGTACCGAAAGCAATGGTCAATGCCATCTGCAAGGGTGTGCCTATCAGAGCAATATGCTTCACCGGCTTGAGATCTTTCAACGAAAATTCAAGGCCCAGGGCAAAGAGTAGTAAGGCAACCCCGATCTCTGCCAGCAATTCGATATCATGCACTTCCGTTATGGTCAGGCCACCGGTATAGGGCCCAAGCAGAATACCCGCAAGCACATAGCCCAGAATGAGCGGCTGCTTCAGCCTTTGCATCAGCAGTCCGCAGAAAAAAGCGGTGAGAATTAGAATAATTATATCAGTGGCAATACCCATAGCTTTAACCTACGTGGAATATAGATAGTTCCCACCCTAAAACTATTTTTTTGTCCGATATCTTCGTTATGCTTAAAATTTTATCCTCGGAATATCAAATATATGCCTGTGGTAAAATTTTTTGCATGCCTCGATCTCGATCCAAAATACCTAGTTTTAGAATAGAAACTAGAGATATTTCAAAAGCCTCAATTGAAGAAACAAGTTTGTCAATGGAATGCTAATACACCAAAGCTAACTAGCAGAAAGTTCTCTCCACACCTTCCTGTATCCCTCTTTCTAGCGAAGATTACCCGGCGTTTCAATTGATTCGTGCAC
>JASJDT010000271.1 GCA_030065655.1 Desulfocapsaceae bacterium
TTTGGAGCACGACTAGAGGACGTAGACCATGCTGCAGAACATCTGGCTAATTCTCTCTAAGGGTCGACAATGGAGAGCTTTGAGGTCTTTCCGATCTGGAGAGTGCAAAAAGACCCTTTCTTCACAGGAATCAAGGGTCTAAGGCGTCCCAAGAAAAGAGCAACCCTTTCTAGTAATTAATTGTTAAACTTCAGGGGTAATCAGATTATGAAATTATCTTGATTATCTGGTTTTCAATATAAAGCCTTCTAATTTGCAGTACAGGTATAACTGGTTTTTTGGAAGAATAGTCAGGGTGTTTGAAGTTAATGAAATAAAGATAATTATGATGCACGCCGGATAACTCGTTTGAAGAAATGAATCATTTTTGGACGCGTATCTCCCACCTTTTGCTATCCAATTGTTTAAGGTTAAATGTTACCTCTAAGAACTTCTGAATCACTTCGATATTTGTCAGGGTGTGCTCTGTCGGTTTTCCCGTAACAAAACTGCCGCTGCCGACAAGAGCCATGGGGATAAGTAATTGATCGGCAAGATAAGGGCCAACAGGAGCCCTGTTACTTAAATAGTTAGTTACTTCTCGTACCGTTTGAGAGGCAACCTTTTCGGCACTGCGGTTTTTCTGGCCAAAACCGGTGAAAGTCTCGGTTAACTGCTCTGAACGCACCATAATTGTAAGTATATTTCCCGGGCCATAGTCTTCCAGTTGGATCTGGTCAAGATCTGCATCAGCGAGATGAAGCTTCTTGGCGATGACATTAAGTTCCCGCTTGGCTATATGACCAGGCAGTTGGGCACAAACAGCCTTTGCCGACAGGGATGTCTTCGAAAATGCGCATACATCAAAGGGTTTCAACTCCTTTGCCGGAGTGACTGCAATCCGTAACTTTCCACCACCTGCCGGAAAGAAGCCCGGTCGTTCAAGCGTTGCGTGTATTTTGATTCCCATTTGGCCTAGTAGAGGGAGAAATGTGGTCTCAAGAAAATCAAAGGGTGGTGCCATAGGGTTATGTGTACCACCTTCAAGAACAACTTCAGATGACATATCCGTCATGAGTAGAGCAGGAAGAATTGCCTGAAAGACCAAAGTGCAGCTACCTGCTGTGCCAATGGAAAAGTGATAATTACCGGCTTTGATCTTGTCTGGAGTGAAAAACAGTTCGGTTGAGCCGATTATTGCCCCGTCGATTTTGCATGTACCAATTTCAGCCGCTGCTTGCACTGCGGTTAGGTGTTGACGCATCAATCCCGGTTTTTTTCGGTTTGCCCGAATGTTTCGTATCTGAAAAGGTTTGCCCGAAACCAGAGACAAGCCTAAAGCTGAGCGTAGTATCTGCCCACCGCCTTCTCCAGTGGAACCATCAATTACAATCATTTTCTTCTCTCTTCGTGAAAGCTGATCATCCAGCAATTCAATATCTCTACCCTGAACTGGTGCAGCGCACCGTTAATCCAGGATAGAGACTTTGGTTAGATTCTATAGCAAATTAGATGAGTTTAACAACCTTATCCGCTAAACCACCTTCACCATATACAATATTGAGGTTGGAGTTGCCGGCCACTTTCTCAAGCAGTTCCATTTCCCGCAACCTCATCAAGGTAGGGTTGTTGGCCAGGATTCTGGCAGTATTTGCCTGACTTCTTATTGCCGCTGTTTCTTCTCTTCTCTTGATAAGATCGGCCTCCGCCGCTTTTTGAGATTCAACAACCCTGTTCAACAATTCCTTCATATCACCAGGAAGGATGATGTCGCGCACACCGAAACCTACAATCTTAATACCAAAAGATTCAACTCTGGCGGTTAGAATCTGACGTACTTCTTTGGCCAGCGAATCTTTGTCGGTCAGCAGCGTATCAATATCCTTTGTACCTACTACAGTGCGTAACGCAAGCTGGGTTTCGCGGTACAATGATTGGAGAAAATTCTCAACCTCTGTGACTGCCTTTATCGGATCTTTAACCCTGTAGGTTGATAAACCATTAAGCCGTAGGGTTACTTTATCTCTTGTGAGAATATCCTGGCCGCTGACATCAAGGGTGTTTTCCCGAATATCAACAAGCTTAACCTGCACATCAACACTGTTGAGCCAGAAGACATGGCGGCCTGGATCTAATACTTCAGCTAGATTACCGTCAAGAAACAGTACTCCGATGAAACCTTCCTCGATGCGCTGGATAATCAACTCTCTGCTTGCACTATCGCTTGCAAGAATTGCGCTGAGGTCTGTATGGTCGAACTTGATCTGCGAAGTATCCACCAATTCGACCTCTACATCCTTGAATCCCTGCCAGATGATGTGCTGTCCGGGACCGATAATCCCGGCAAAACGCTTGTCAATCCAGACAAGGCCGCGCTCCATATCCTGTATTTCTAAAATATGTGCATCTGTATCCAGCATTTCCGACGAGATGATAAGATCTTTATCGGCGTGCTCGAACCAAGGATTGCGCATCGAGACGATATCGACCCTGGTTTTTCCGGTGGGGTCAATAAACCAGTGCTTACCAGGTGACAGGACTTTCCGGAATTCCTTGTCTTTAAATACAAGGCCCTTTTCATAGGACCGAATTTTTATTCTTCCTAAATACATTGTACTCCACCTCTCCTCTCACCCCTTCATTACTGCAAGGGGACGTAGTTCCACAGTTATATCAACCAGATCCTGCTGGTTTTCCATAACTGTACTTATATCTTTGTATGCGCTTGCAGCCTCGTCGAGGTCGCGCACGGCTCGCAGGCCGTGGATTACCCCAAGATCATCAAGACGCTTTTTTTCTGTCTCAAGGTCCAGAGTGCGTTGAGCTTGTTTACGGCCCATAATTCGTCCGGCACCATGGCTGCAGGAATTGAAACTCTCAGGACTTCCTTTACCGGTTACTATGTAACTCTTAGAACCCTGTGAACCTGGAATTATGCCGAGTTCGCCTATCCGGGCTCTGGTAGCGCCTTTACGGTGAACAATGACGTTCTCTCCAAAATGGACTTCCTGTGCGGCATAATTATGGGCAATATTAATGAGTGGTGCAAAATCAACCTCTCCCATTACTTCACAAATAGAATCCTGAATCCTCTGCATCATGAGTTTACGGTTGGCAAGAGCAAAATCAACGCAATACTGCATCTCAGTCAGGTAGTCCCAGCCTTCATGAGAGTCTAATGGTAGGAAAGCAAGTTCCCATTTAGCTGGAACGTTGCTATGCCACCTATGATTGAGTTTGACCGCTAACCCATTGTAATGTTTTGCCACTTTTAACCCGATATTTCTGCTCCCTGAGTGGACCATCAGCCAGATATGACCATCGTCACCCTGCTGAATTTCGACAAAATGATTACCTCCACCCAGCGTTCCAATCTGCTTAGTGGCTGCCTGCAGATGTCTTGCTGCAACCGAGTTCTTCACCTGTGCCAGCGGTTCCGGATCAGGAAGAAAACTTTTGTCCTGTGATCTCTCGTGGTGTTTGAAGCCTACGGGGATGCGCGACCGAATTCCTTTTCCCTGCTTTTCTGATCCCAGAATCATTTTCAGATTCTCAGGATCAATCTCTTTGAGTGATGTTTTGACCGCACACATCCCACAACCGATATCCACCCCTACTGCATTAGGGATAACTACACCATGGGTTGCCAGCACTCCACCAATCGGCATTCCATAACCGCAATGAGCATCCGGCATTAATGCCACATGTTTGAATACAAAGGGGAGGTTGGCAAGATTACGTGCCTGTGTTAAAGCACTTGCTTCAATATCTTCAAGCCACATTTTGATGGGCTTTTTTTCTGTTCCAACTACTCGTTTCATGGTGTTCTCCTTCTCAACTTCTTAGAAATGAATGATGAGAATCGGTTGTTCCGCAGCGAAACTGCTGCAATACAATCACAACTGACTTGATATGCTTCTGCAGTTTCAAATGTGGGGCAATGTTTAAGCAGTGTTTAAGCTATATGAGTCCCCTGTTAAAACCTCATCAGGAGGGTATTACAATAACTGAAACAATGCGGTATCCACTTGCCGCATGACATTTGCCGGGGCCGGTAGCTACCTTTGATTTTTGACAAAACTACAGCCCTTCAAGGAAAGCTCATCGAAAACCGACCCTCATCATTCTCATACAAAGGGGAGACGTACTCCCTGTTTAAGGGGGATTACCCCAATTGGTGCAGGAATCGAACCTGCGACAACCACATTTGAGGTGGTGCTCTACCCGCTGAGCTAACCGGACGATTGCACTGTGCGAATTACACTCCATGTTCAGGACGAGATTGATAGGACAGCTCATACTGCTCTCAATTCGCTGCTGGTTTCGCTGTGTGCATCGTGCCCATATTTTGCATTGGGTGTGCCAGTTTTTGCGATTTGTTCAATGCATGTAGATATGTATTTGATAATAATAGAAAAAATATCTGAAAATTTAAGCTACAATTTATTTCAGGGAATATTATAATGGAAAAAAATATAATAAATTATAATATATATAAAATTTTATATTCAATTGGGGGCTGGTGATGCAGAAAACCGTCGTAATTGGTTTACTTGGTTCTACGCTTGATAATACCGGTAAAGGCGCGAAAAGGTGGGAGCGCTGGCGTCCTACAGTCTCAATCTGTCAGCATGAAGACTTGCTGATTGATCGGTTCGAGCTTCTCTATCAGAAGGAATTTGAGCCGCTGCTGAAACGGACCTGTGCAGATATACATGCAGTGTCACCGGAAACGAAAGTAGTTACCCACCAAATCTCACTGAAGAATCCTTGGGACTTTGAGGAGGTATTCGGCGTACTCCATGATTTTTCACTGGAGTATCCTTTCTCTCAGGAGAGCGATTATCTGGTGCATATCTCAACCGGAACCCATGTTGCCCAGATATGTCTCTTTCTGCTTACCGAAACCAGATATTTTCCGGCTCGACTCATTCAAAGTGGTCCAGGCCGAGGACGGAAGGCGCTTTCATCGGGAACCTACTCTATTATTGATCTTGATCTCTCCAAATATGACCGCATCGCCAGCCGTTTTCAAAAAGAGTGGCAGGATGATATCTCCTTTTTAAAGTCAGGTATCGAGACTCGTAATCCTTCGTTTAACCATTTGATTGAACAGATTGAGAAGGTAGCTGGGCACTCAATAGATCCTATCTTGCTGACAGGCCCGACGGGTGCAGGCAAGTCGAGGCTGGCACAACGGATCTACGAATTGAAGAAAAGCAGAAATCGTATAGCTGGCGATTTCGTTGAAGTAAACTGTGCTACATTGCGAGGGGAGAACGCCATGTCGGCATTGTTTGGTCATGCAAAGGGAGCATTCACCGGCGCTGTGAGCAGCCGTGCTGGACTTCTTAAAACTGCTGACAGAGGTCTACTTTTCCTCGATGAAATTGGAGAGTTGGGGGGTGATGAGCAGGCTATGTTGCTGCGCGCCATTGAAGAAAAGAGGTTTCTTCCTGTTGGTCGTGACAGGGAAGAGGAGAGTGATTTTCAGCTCATTTGTGGATCAAACCGAAATTTGCAGGATGAGAGTAGAAGAGGGGGGTTTAGAGATGATTTATTGGCAAGGATAAATTTATGGACCTTTGAGTTGCCGAAGCTGTCCGATCGGCCTGAAGACATTGAGCCAAATTTTGATTATGAGCTTGAACGTTTCTCAGAAAGAACGGGGTTGAAAATAAGTATTAACAAAGAGGCGAGAGATGTATTTCTTCGCTTTGCTATATCAAGTGAAGCGAAATGGGCAGCAAATTTCAGAGATCT
>JASJDT010000272.1 GCA_030065655.1 Desulfocapsaceae bacterium
ATAAGGACATTCTCACTCCCGAATTTATTCAACTCCTCTATGTTTCAGCACCGTTGCATGATATCGGCAAGGTTGGGGTGCCTGATCATATTCTGCTTAAACCAGGACCTCTGAACTATAATGAGTTTGAAGAGATGAAAAAGCACACCGACTATGGCAGAAACATTTTGGTGAATTCCGGGCGAAGACTCGGCGGCGATAATTTTCTTGAACTTGCCCGGGAAATTGCCGAAAGTCATCATGAAAAATGGGACGGTACGGGTTATCCCCACGGACTTGCCAAAGAGAATATTCCCCTTTCCGGACGAATAATGATGGTATCAGACGTTTACGACGCCCTAACCAGCAAGCGCTGTTATAAACCAGCCTACACACATGAAAAGGCAATGCAGATTTTGAGGGAAGGTCGAGGAACTTTTTTTGATCCCAACGTACTCGATGCTTTCCTTGCGAGAGAGCCGGAGATCCTGTCAATAACACAGAGTATCAGAGATCCGGACATTTAACAGCATAGATATCCCCGACATTATTTTCCCTTATTATTTCTAAAACTTAGCGCATCATCTTGAGAGGTGGCTGCTTCTATTTTAAGTTATATTTATCTCCATACCCACGCGGCGTTATCATTTTGTCGCTCCACACGAAGGTCTGAGAATTACCAACAATCACGGTTGATTGCATACCTATTTCCTTATTCAACATTTCATCCAGAGTCGTGATTGTGATAGTTTCGTTTTCTCTGGTTGCCGCAGTGACAATGCCGACCGGAGTGTTTGGGGAACGGTATTTGAGGAAAATCTGCCTAGCCTTTTTGATTTGTTCCACTCTTTTCTTGGATTTGGGGTTGTAGATTGCTACCACAAAGTCTGCTTCGGCAGCTGCATTAAGCCGTTTTTCAATCACTGACCAGGGAGTCAGAAGATCTGAGAGGCTGATAGCGGCAAAATCGTGCATTAATGGAGCTCCCAGGCGGGCTGCACAGCCGTTGAATGCGGCAATACCAGGAATGACTTCTATTTCACAGTTAATATCGTTGTCCTTGGCTATCTCAAATGCCAAACCAGCCATGGCATATATTCCGGGATCGCCACCTGACACCAATGCCACGTTTTTGCCATCTGCGGCAAGCTCTAATGATCTTCGACAGCGCTCCACTTCCTTCATCATCTCGGAAGCAACGACTTCCTTTCCCTCCAGATACTCGGAAATAAGATCTAGATAGGTGCGGTAACCGATGATGATATCAGCTTGGCTTAGCGCTTTTCCTGCTGCTGGAGTGAGGTGGTCCTGCGATCCCGGACCTGTGCCGATAACATAAAGGGTACCTCGGCGACTGCCATTGTTATGTTTTGCCATTTACGTTTCCTGCTTAAGAGTTGCGTTGTTTGTGCACTGAGTAAAGCTGTCGGTTCGGCAACCCCAATTGCGCCAACGGCCCGTACCGCAGCATCAGATATATCTACATTTGTAATTTGGTTAATGTGATCTTTATCAAAGAAATCTATTTTCCAGTTATGTTTCTCTGCAAACTCAAGTAGTCCGTTTTCATCATGTTTGACATCAATTGAAGCAAGATTTCTAATTGAATATGTAGAAAGCCCAAGATCGTCAAACAGCTCATTCAGTGCCTCCTCGAACTCACCAGCTGGCGTACCCCGATTACAACCCATCCCGACAACCAGATTTTTGGGATGAAAAACAAGCTGATCTCCAGATAGCCTTCTGTTGGTTATGAGAAGATCCGCCAACTTCTGGTTGGCAACCCGATTTATTCCAGGGGGAAGACTGTCAACCTCTGTCTGGCAATATACCTTCAGTTCTCCCTGATTTACCAACAGGCTGCTTGCCCTGGTGAGCATACCGGGATCTGGAGCAACAAGATTTTGCCTGTCTGTCCAAAGATCAAGGGGAACCAAGCCATGCGTATCCGAGGCAGTGGTTATGACCGGTTGACCATTGAGGAGTTCCGCCACCTGGCGGGTCAAAGCATTTCCGCCACCAAAATGTCCGGAGAGCAAACTGATGACGTTTCGGCCTTTTTCATCCATGACGAGGACACAGGGATCGGTTCGTTTATCCTGTAAAAGTGGAGCAATGGCACGAACCACAATACCCGTTGCCATTATACAGATGAAACCATCATAGCTTGACCAGTTTTTGGCAAGCGTATCACTAATGCCGTTGTCACTTCTTAATAGATGCGCATTTCCCAGTTTATCGACTAAATCCTCGGCGAGAATGTAACCACCTGTGGTAATTGCTAAAACCGCAATTTTCATTGAGCCGTTCCCTTGCGGTATTCATGGGAAAAAGCTTTGTCGTACAGCTTTGAAAGTGATGGAGGCGGTGACTGGGAAAGTACATCGCCTACTGCGATGATAGCCGTTTTCCGAATCCCGGCTTCCCGCACTTTGGCTGCGATATCAGAAAGTGTTCCCCGAATTTGCCGCTCTTCTGGCCAGCTTACCTTTTCCACCACGGCGACTGGAGTACCTGGCTGGTATCCACCGGCAAGCAGGTCATCCACAACCTCCTCTATCATACCAATACTCAGAAGAATGAGCATTGTTGCCTGGTGCGAAGCAAGCAGCGGCAGGGCTTCTTTTTCCGGCACGGGCGTTCTGCCGGCGCGTCTGGTAATTATCACTGTCTGGGAGACGTCGGGTAAGGTGAGTTCGGTTGATAGCACTGCAGCTGTTGCTGTTGCTGAACTTACTCCAGGAATGACAATGTAAGGGATAGCAGCATCCTGTAGTGCAGCAATTTGTTCTTTTATGGCACCATAGATTGCTGGATCTCCTGTATGCAGGCGAACAACTCGTTTACCTCCTTTCCAGGAGGAAATAAGAATATCGAGGACCTCATCAAGGTTGAGCCCAGCAGAGTTATGGATTTCGGCTTGCACTCCTTCAAGCAGTGCTTTTGGCACCAGGCTGCCGGTGTAAACTATGACATCGGCTTCCTGCAGCAATCGTTTGCCCTTTACCGTGATTAATTCGGGGTCACCCGGCCCTGCACCGACAAAATAGATTGGATTGGTCATCATTTCCTCACTATCATGGTCGAGAAATAGTGCAGTTTTTCCGTTGCTGCAGCCTTGAGGTCATGTCTGATGCGTTGATCTTCAAGACTGGTCCGCTCAACCAGCACAGCCTTATCAAGCAGGTTCAACTCTTCCAGCACTCGCACCAAGCGTTTCATAACCCTATGAACTTTCATCAAAACAATACAGTCAAACTTAGAGAGAATATCATTGAGTTTGGTGTCTTCAAACGTTGCTGGAATAACGACCATTCTCTCATCTCCAAGACAAAGTGGAACCGCTGCTGCCGCCGAGGTGGCACCTATTGCCGAGACACCGGGGATGATTTCAACGGCCATATCGGCAACATTCTCCATGAGTTTTTCAAAAACATAGAAACCGGTACTGTAAATGGCAGGATCGCCAAGGGTCGGAAAGGCCACATCCCTCCCATCTGCCAGATGACCGGCGATTATCTGTGCCGCCTCCTGCCAGGCCTGTTCGACCTCAGGGTCTGTTGGTTTACCCGCATGAACCTTTTTCATGGGAAAGTGATGGGTGAGAATTTCTTTCTGTTCACCGTTGATCACTCCAGAAGCAATGGTCAAGGCCGTACTCGTGCCATTTTTGTGTGCAGCAGGAGCAAGCCATACAGGACTCTGCTTGAGAATGCGTACCGCTTTGAGGGTCATCAACTCGGGATCTCCCGGGCCTACCCCTACAACATAAAAATGTCCCTTCATTTTCTGCCCACCATAATTGTTATAGGATTAAAGCTGATCGGCCCATCAGGTCCTGATCTGCTTACCGTTATCGTGCTTGTTTCCACCTGCAGCCCGGCTTTCCGCATGAGCTGCGGTGCCTGTTCTATGGTCTTGGAGGTAACGCCGTTGACCACAATTCTGCCGTTTTCTGCCAGCCGTGATGCAGCAACAGATATGATTTTTCCCAGATCTCCACCGCTGCCGCCAATAAAAACCCTGTCCGGATCCGGTAGATCATCAAGAACTTGCAGTGCAGAACCACCAATGGGAACGACATTGTAACTCTGGTACCTGCATATGTTTTCTTTGATATTGCTCAGCTCCTCAGCTTTTTTTTCCACCGTATAAACGGTAAGCTGAGGATTAAGTGAGGCGGCTTCAATTGAAATTGAACCGCTGCCGCCGCCGATATCCCAAAAGATCCCGGATTTTGGCAGGCACAGGCGATGCAGGGTCGCTGCGCGGACCTCATCCTTAGTGATCAAGCCCCGGCTATGAGCCAGATCCTGCTCGTAGAGACCGAATATGCCTTCACGCTTTTGCCGCGGAAATTCCACAAGCAGCACGTTTAAATCGCCAAATTCCTGTATTGCGACTTGCCCCAGTGAAGCAGTTGTGATCTTCTCATCCGGGAGACCTATATTTTCAGCAACATGCAGGACACAACTTTGTCTGGCAGGCTCATCTCCTATGAGTTCCAAATAGCGCAACAGTTGCTGAGCAATAGCCTGGGGAGTATTGTTTTTATCGGTAAAGACAAAGGTTTTTGTGCTGTTCAGTAGCAGGCCCGGCAGATGTTTTCCGGCCCTGCCGTGTAACGAAATTATGGTTGCATCATCCCAGGATATCTTAAACCTGGCGAATGCCTCCTGCATTGATGATAATGCTGGAATGAATGTTACTTTTTCTTTGCCAAAGTGTTCCAGCAACCGTTTACCGATGCCATAGAACAAGGGGTCTCCGCTTGCAAGTACTGCGATACTTCCTTGTGAAAGTTCATCCTCTATTTTTGTCAGAGCCTCATTTAGCGGGGTTATGGGAAAGATAGCCTGGCGATTTTGTACAACCTGCTGCGCCAGGCGATTGCCACAGACAATCAACCGGCATTCCTCCATTATCCTTGCTTGAAATGGCTGGATACTTGACCCGGCTATGCCCAGTACCATAATCTCAGACATGTTCCACCACCTTGGCTTTGGCATCTACCAGATATACCTGAACCTGTTTTTGGGAGACCTGATGGCCATAATCACGCGCCTTCTGACACACGGTTTTGATTACGTCATGACGGTTCGCTTCAATCAGGTGCCCATACATTTCTCTGGCGGTATTTGAGTTTTTGAGCTTTTTCTGCAAAGGTGCTGTGGTTGCTCCGCATTTCTCCAGCATGGCAGCAGCATCCTGCATTTCCAGAGCGCCGTGACGTACATGGGTCTGGGGCACCTGCATGGCGGCCTTCATCACTTTAGCCCACATTCCAGCAAGATGAATTCTGGTAAAATCCATCTCAGCTGCCTTCTGCAGGGAAAAAAGGAGATAATCCCCCATCATCGCATAAGCCTCAACGGGAAGTTTAAGCAATGATTGCGCTCCCTTCTCTGAAGTTCTGCCTGTGGATAGAACTATATCATTGAGTCCTGCCTCTTTGGCAACACTCATCGAGGCGGCTATCGTTGCTGTCCAGGCATCGGCCGAGACCGGCTTGACGATACCTGTTGTCCCGAGAAGTGAGAGACCCCCAACTATTCCCAACCGATGGTTCAATGTCTTCTCAGCCAACCTCTCACCATCAGGAATGGAAATGATAACCTGTACTTTTTGAGCATTTTCAACATCCTGAACAGCCTGGAAAATCATCTGCCGGGGGACTGGATTAATGGCGGGTTCACCTACCTCCACCGCTAGCCCTGGTTTAGTCACCCGGCCAATTCCCTCGCCACCAAAGAGTTGGATGTTTTCATGGAGAATAGGGGGTGTC
>JASJDT010000273.1 GCA_030065655.1 Desulfocapsaceae bacterium
GACGCTTATCAGTGTATGAGGTGCGTGGAGAATATCAGATTATCGTCGATACCGTAGATTTTGCTGGAGCCGGCAATTTACAACTAGAATTCGAAAAGCTCAAACGAAAACTTGCCGAAGAAGGGTTGTTTGGCCGAGAGAGCAAAAAATCAATACCTGCCTTTCCAGAGCATATTGTCGTCATCACCTCAGCCACAGGAGCAGCAATTCGTGATTTTCTCAAGGTGGCAACTCAAAGAAAATATTGGGGGAAAATAGATATTTTCCCAGTTGCCGTTCAAGGGAACAAATCAGCCGAAGAAATTTCCCAGGCTATAGATACCATATGCCAATCCATTGATGCTGATCTTCTGATCCTACTGCGAGGCGGTGGATCTCTTGAAGATCTATGGTCCTTCAATGAAGAGATAACTGCAAGAGCCATATATCAGGCAACGATACCAATTGTTACCGGTATAGGTCACGATACCGATTATACCATCGCTGATATGTGCGCAGATCTGCACACTCACACCCCTACTGCTGCAGCGGAGGCAGTCATTGCAGACAGCAGAGTGTTGCGCGAAGACCTCTGCGAGTATAAACATTCTTTGATTCGAAGTATTGGAAAACGGGTATCTGATCACGAAGAGGCGATTATGGCATTACGTCGAATAATGGGGAACCTCGATCTCTACCTGGCCAATTTTACCCTTAGGCTTGACTATAAAATTTCAGCTCTAGTATCCGCATTACAGAACTTTATCACCTCATCAACAATCAAAATCGACGGATTCAGGAAAAGGCTGGAGTTTAATGCCCCATTAACAGGGATACGCTTTCAGGAGCTGGAGCTTGCTCATCGCCGCACCAAACTTATAGATGCTTTTCAGCAACTCCTTCACCAATACGAACGAAGGTTAGCCGGTCAGGCTGCCCTTCTCGATTCTGTCAGTCCCCTGTCGGTACTCGCTCGGGGGTATTCAATTGTCAGTAGAACCGATAAGGATAGCCAGAAGAAAGAGATTATTCTAAAGGAGGTTCAGGTCGAAAAAGGTGAAAAAATCGATGTGCAACTTCATCAGGGACGACTTAAGTGTCAGGTAATAGACAAACAGAGTGAAAGCCCTTGGGGTAAAGAAAGGTGAACACTGGCTGTAATCTATTGCTATAAACCTGGATTCCAACTATGAAAGAGTTTTTGTTATTATCAGGCCAGCGGCAATATAAACACTGGCCTGATAATCATAGTTTCTAAAGCAGCTCCAGACCGGAAAAGAAATAACCTATTTCAAATTCTGCCGTTTCCGGGGCATCGGAGCCATGAGTGGCATTTTCACCAACAAAGGTACCAAATTGACGACGAAGGGTTCCTTCGTCTGCTTGTTTTGGATCAGTTGCTCCCATGAGTTGCCGCCACTTTACAATAGCGTTATCCGCCTCCAGCACCATAACAATACAGGGACCACTGCTCATGAAGTCGGTGAGCTCATCGAAAAAAGGTTTTCCTTGGTGGACTGCATAGAAACCCTCTGCCTCAATTTTACTGAGATATAATTTCTTCAACCCAACGACAGTGAAACCTTCTTCGTAAATTCTTGCCAATATTTTGCCTGCGTTACCTGCCCGGAATGCATCAGGCTTTATGATTGCAAATGTTCTCTCCATAACTTCTCTCCTCCGCAAATTGAATTTATTAACGGCAAAATCAGTAGCATCCGTTTGCCTGGAAGTCAAGGGGAATGTGTCAACAGAAAGGAGAGTCAGAGGTGTGTTTGGAAGCATTAGCGGACCATTGATTATTCTCAGTTCCTGTTGTCACTGGAGTTGGAAAACAGTATTTGGCAGGAGAAAAAATGCTCTAACTAAATAGGAAAATACAATAAATACAAAAGTAGAAGTAAGAATCAAGGTGTTGACCTGCAAAATATGCTCAGCCGATAAATCTATTGATGCCCTGCCTATGTAAGGTTTTTCGACTAATTGACCAAAATACTTGGCAGGCCCCCCAAGTTGAATACCAAGGGCACCGGCAACGGCTGCCTCAGGGTGGCCGGCGTTTGGACTTGCGTGTTTCAGACGGTCCTGGCAAAATACTCTGAAACTGTTTTGGTAATCATATCTCAGCATAAATGCTCCGACAATGATACACAGACCTCCCAGACGAGCCGGAATAAAGTTGACCGCATCATCTACCCAAGCGGCAACTCTGCCGAACCGGAGATAAGTGGCATTCTTATAGCCAAACATCGAGTCCATGGTATTGATTACCTTGTATGCCGTCATGCCAACGGCTGCCAGGCTAATTGGTGTCATGGACGTAAACGGCGCAGTCATAGAAAAAATAACAGCCCAGAACAGAGGTGCAGCAATACCATCAACAAAATTTTCGGCTACTGTTTCAATACAGGCCCGGCAAACTTCTTTCCTATCCATTTGGTCAGTATCGCGACCAACTATTCTCCCCACTGACTTTCTTGCCTCAGCGAGATCACTAAGAGTTAAAGCAGTATATACAGCCTTGCTATGTTCGAGAAGATCCCTGATGGCGACCAACAGGTAGAGAAAAACGATGGCTATACAGGTTTGTAAGGCGGTGGAATATTGACCTGCAATGACGAGTACAAGGGTAACACCGCCAACAGAGATCATGAATGTGACCAGAAAAGTTAAGGCACCGGCCCAAGATTCATGAGGGATAAGAACGCGAAAAAGTTTCTCGGTTTTTTGGGCGACACCTCCCATAATCTGGACAGGGTGAACGAGCCATCTCGGTTCACCAAAAATGAGATCCAGGACAACTGCACTGATAAGAAAAAACTCAAAGACCATAACTTGAAAAGTGATAGGTTAACAAAATAATTTTATTGATCTATGAGAGCGTACACCTGTTCCATATCCAGACTTTGCCTGACTGTATCTGCTAATTGATCAAAAGCGTGTTCGAGATTGTACGGAGCGACAACGGACTCAACACGGTCTAAGCCGTTTTTTTGGCGGAGATTGTCTATAAACCAACGACGAAATGAATCCGCATCGAATATACCGTGAAGATAGGCTCCCCAGATAGGGAGTCTGGTATGGCGTGTTCCACAGCAATCATTGTTGTTAAACCGTAGCAACGGTTCAGTTATGCCGCTGGAAAGACCATGGTGTATTTCATAGCCGTGAATATTGTTGCCGCTGGGTAAATGGGTGCCCTTTTGACGTGTAAGTGTTTTATCTCGTTCCAGAGTTGTTTCAATCGCCAACAATCCCAAAGCCGATACGCTATCCTGATCCGATTCAATTTTATAGGGATCTTTAATTGTTTTGCCCAGAATCTGATATCCACCGCAAATGCCCACGATTTCACTGCCATTTTCGGCCAGGTTTTTAATTCTGTCAGCCAAACCGGTATCTTGTAAAAATTGTAAATCTCCGATAACGTTTTTTGAACCAGGAAGGATTACGGCATCAGGATTGATCAATTCTTCCGAAGAGCTGACGATGTTGAGATAAACATCCGGCTCATCCAGAAAGGGTTCGATATCGGTAAAGTTGGAAATATGCGGTATATTGATAAGGGCAATTTCTATATGATCAGTCAGCGGCCTCGGTTTCTGGAGCTTGCCATCTTTGAATGAAACGGAATCTTCTTCCGGAATCCCCAGATTCTGAATGTATGGGATAATACCCAGAACCGGTTTTCCGGTGTGGTCAAATAGGTAGTCGTGTGCCGATTGCAGAAGTGAAGCATCTCCCCGAAAACGATTTACCAGAAAGCCAGCAACAAGCTGCCTCTCCCACTCTTCCAGAACTTCCATGGTACCGACAAATGAGGCATACACCCCACCGCGGTCAATATCGCCAACGAGCAATACCTGAGCATCGGCATATCTGGCCATCTGCATATTGACCAGGTCGTGATGCTTGAGATTAACCTCACCTGGTGAGCCGGCACCTTCAAGGATAACTGCCTGGTATTCTGCAGCAAGTTGATCAAAGCTCTGTCGAGCCATGGATGCCGCAGAATTCTTATAGTCAACATATTCCTTCACCGTCATATTACCAACCGGTTTGCCATTGACGATGATTTGACTTCCCACGTCTGAGTTGGGTTTGAGCAGGATCGGATTCATGCGCACATCAGGATCGAGTTTAGCAGCCTGAGCTTGAACCACCTGAGCCCTGCCCATTTCCAGACCATCATGAGTCACAAAGGAGTTCAGTGACATATTCTGAGCTTTAAAAGGAGCAACACGAATGCCATCTTGAATGAATATCCGGCATAAAGCGGCAACAAGTACAGATTTACCGGCATTTGATGATGTTCCCTGAATCATTAGCGGCTTTTTATGGGTGCTTTTTACAACTCGTCTGGAACTTTTCCCAACAAAGATGTCTTCAAGAGCATAAATGAGTTGCTCATTCTCCTCTTTGGTTCGTACGGCAACGCGGAAGTAACTTGAATCAAGACCCTGGTAATTTGTACAAATCCTAATGGCGATATGATGGCAGAGAAGTTTATCGAACAGCTCTTCGGAGGTCAGTTTTCCATTGATTTTGATAAGAAAATAGTTGGTTGCCGATGGAAAGATCGTCAGTCCTGGGATAGCTGAAAGTCGTGAGTGCAGATGCTGTTGGAGATCGGTGACGTATTGTCTGGTTTTCGTATAATAGGTATCATCGGCAAAAAGACGGGAGCCAACTGCTTGGGCAAGGCTGTTTACCGACCATGGTGGTAAAATCTTGCGTAGTCTGGCAGCTATTTCTGTCGGAAAAACACCAAAACCGAGCCTCAGCCCAGGAATGGCATAAAACTTTGTGAGAGAATGAAGTGTTATGATATTGGCTGCGGCTCCTGCCACCGACAAACCATTCTCAACAAAACCCAAAAAAGCTTCATCCACCACAAACCACGACTCCGGATTAGCCTTGGCAAGATCAAGAATATCTTCGCTATTAACCGTAACACCTGTAGGGTTGTTGGGTGATCCCAGGATAAAAACATCGCCTGCCTGGAGAATATTAGCGATACCGCTGACATCTACTTCGAAATTATTTTCGGCAAAAAGCTGGAAGTGTACAATCTCAACATTATGCAACTCCATGACCTTCTCATAATCGATATATGAAGGTACCGGTATAACTGCTCTTTTACAGGACAGAACAGCAGGCAATTGATAGAGGATCTCCGTGGTACCATTCGCTGGGATAACCTGGTCAGCTGAAACCGCATATTTTTGAGCTATCTCATGGACAAATTCATGGCATTGGGGGTCGGGATAATGGCTGATAGTAGAAAGATTACGGGAGATAACCCTGCGCACCCAAGCCGGCGGGCCAAGAGGATTGATATTGGCACTAAAATCAAGGATAGGATCAGATCCATCTTTCTTTCTGGCGAGGAGATGAATATTTCCGCCATGTCCCCTGCTTGCCGATAAAGAGTGCATCACATCTGCCATATCATAGTTACATAGTTAATGAGTAAGGAAAACAGCCAGCATTATTGCAACAACCGTTTCGGTAATCTCACACAGAGCGCCTAGAGTATCGCCGGTAAAACCATCTATAAGGCGCTTGCATAGCATACCAAAACCAAAAGTTACAATCGCAATTGTCGCAATCGCAAGAACAGTAATAAAAAAATCGACTATAAAACCAGAGATGACAAGAGTTGCAGTTGCTGCCCAGCAATTTTTCCGGTGCTGGTTATCATGAAACAGTTGTCCCAATCCATCTCCTTCTCTGGCATAGGGAAGATTGGCCATGGTAAAAACTATCGCT
>JASJDT010000274.1 GCA_030065655.1 Desulfocapsaceae bacterium
GCCAGAAAAAGGCCCTCCAGAGCAGTTTTACCGGTAAAATTGACTCTGGCAAAAAGTTTTGCTGGCAGGATAGTCAACAACAGGGTTAAAAACACGGCACCGAAAGAATAGGCACAGGAGGCAAGCAGGCTTATACCAATATCCTTTTTATGTAGCCAGAAGAAAACGAGACTTCGCATATCATATTCAGCAGGTACAACCTCCGGAAATGCCCAGGATGATGAAGCGGCATAGAAGAACAAAACCAGCACAGGAAAGACAAAAATAAGGCCGAAAAGCAGAAGTAGCGCCAGGAGTCTGATCATAATTTACGAACCTCCTTCTCCAGTCGTGAGGAAAACTTGAGATAGGTGAAAATAAATATCAGACTGAAGCTGAACACCAGCGTAAGCATGGCCATGGCAATGGGCCGCAGGGCCATATCCTTCTGAAAAAAGTACTCATAAATGCGTATTGTTATCATCCCGGGGTAACTGTCACCCAAAACAAAGGGTAGATCAAAACCGCCGAAGGAAAAGATAAACAAGATGATAAAAGTGGTATTGAGCACCGGCATGATAAAGGGTAGAACCAGGGTAAAAAAGCTACGCATCTGTGAGGCCCCAAGCATCCCGGCTGTGTCGATGATACGTTTGTCAAATCGGCTGAGGATGGCATAGACCATGACCATGACAAAGGGTGTCTCCTTGTATATGTAGGCAAGGATCAAATCGATGCCAGCTCTGGTATAGAGAAGATTTGGAAAATCCTCAAATGAATCGATCAAATTGAGCTGGTAGGCAATTGAAGAAAAAACCCCCGTCTTTGAAATGAGAATAACAGCAATAAAACCGACACCGATGTGAGGTAGGATAAGGGGTATTTTATAAATAACCGCCCTACTGTGATACTTGCCTGGCAGCTTCCAGATCAAGTAGGCAAAGAGCGTACCGATTACAATGGAAATAAGGGTTGCGGTCAGGGCTACATAAAGGGAAAAAACAGCGGATTCGAGGAACCAGGTATCGGAGAATAGTTGCTTATAGGCAAAGAGCACATCCTCGTATTCATAGGAAAACATCATCAAACCGAAGGACTGCAGGCCGGTAATGAGCAGCCCTCCACCTATTATTGCCAGAAATGGCAGAAGTAGCGGCAGTAAGCTGAGAATAATGTTGATCCGCCGCATTATTGATCACTTGCTGCGCAGCACAAATTTTTCCCAGTCGCGTTCGAGAAGCTCAAGGTAGCCGGAGGGAATTTCTGGTACCGCCGCTTCAGCAAGCGCACTTAACGATAGTGTTGCCTCTCCCAAATCAAGCTTTTGAAAACGACTCTGCATTTTTGGATCCAGGCGGTCTAAATCAAGAGCAGTAAAATCACCCCAATTCTCGGGATTGTTCTTATGGAGTTGCGCTTCGGGTGAGAGCAGAAAATTGGCAACCACCAGCGCACCTGCTTTATTCGGGGCATTGAATGGTACAGCGGTAAAATGGGTATTGAAAATGGAGCCATCCTCAATGACAAAAGTACGAACGCTGTTTTTATATCGCCCCTGCAATATCTTACTCTGGGCATTGGCCTGGTGGTAGCTCATGTTTAACGCCACTTCCCCGCGCTCAAACAATGTATCCAAAGCGGCAATATCTTTGGGATAGGTCCTCCCCTTCTGCCAGAGATACGGTTTGATTTCGTTAAGATACTCCCAGAGCTTTGGGGCATTCTGCTGGTACAATTCTTGGTCAAGCCCCTGCATATACTGCTCATGACCGCCGGTGAGGGCATAAAACGCCTGGCGGATAAAGGCAGACCCGGTAAAGTCCGGCGGACTGGGGTAGGTGAATTTCCCGGGATTCTCTTTCACCCAGCTCTTGAGTGCAGCAAATGACTGTGGTGGCTCCGGCAAGTTGCCTGAGTCATATTCAAAGACGAATTGAGCCCGACCATAGGGAGCCTCATAGCCCTGTACCGGATAGCCGAAATCAAACTCAACTGTTGCCGGATCAACATATTGGAAGCTGGGTAGCTTTGAAGTAATTGGTCCAAACAACAGCTCATTTTCCATGGCATTTTTGAAGTTTTCACCATTTATCCAAAGAAGATCCATGGTGCCCCTCTTTCTGCCTGTCTGTTTTTCCGTCAACAGCTTGTTGACAAATATTGCCGCATCGGCTGGCACTCTCTTCAGGGTGATGTCGTAGCGTTGCTTAACCTCTTCAGAGACGTAGGTATCGACCCAGGAATTAATGGTGGGTGAGCCTCCCCACATAAACCATTTCACCGTCGTCCCCCTTGACTCCTGGACAAGCTTGTCGAAGGATTCATCTGCCTGGCTCAGGTTTGCCCAACAGAAAAGGACCATAATAGCAGTTATCAACCGGAGTATGATTTTCATCTGCTTGAACAGAAACCTTGGCATTCTCAACTCTCCTTTATTTTTATGAATTGTTTTACCCTTACCGATACCCGCTCTCCCTGGCCGAAATCGCCATTGAAACTATAGACGGTGAGAGCGGTTTTCTCCAAACTGACTCGGTACATGATAAACTGACCGGCAAAGACCACTTCGTCAATCCTCCAGAGGCATTCTCCTTCCCGGCTTAGCTCTAAAGCTTCAGCCCGGACACTGATACTTGACCCGTTGGCAGGACCACTTTCTTCAAGTTCCAAGTAATTAAAACAATGGGGAGGGATAATATTCACATGCCCCAGAAATTCTGCAACCTGCGAGGAGACCGGTTGATTATAGACGGTTTTCACATCATCAAACTGGCATAGCCTACCTTCCAGCATAATCCCTATTTTATCCGACATCATAAAGGCTTCCTGGAGATCATGAGTAACACTGATGGTAGTGATTTGATACTCCTGTTGAAATTCCCGGATAAACTCTGCGGTTTCGGCTTTGAGGTTACGGTCAAGATTGGCGAATGGTTCATCCAGGAGAAGAATAGAGGGACTGACCACCATGGCCCGGGCCAGAGCAACTCGCTGCTGTTGTCCTGCTGAAAGTTGTCCTGGATAATGAGCGGATTTGTCTTTCAATTGGAAATATTCAAGCATTTCAATAACCTTTTTGCCGATTTCTGCTCTGGCAATTTTACGGCAGCGCAAACCAAAAGCGATATTGTCAAAAATGGTCATGGTTGGAAAGAGCAGATAGTCCTGAAAAACCAGGATAGCGGGATTATTTTGCAGATCAGCCATCGAAGTGATGGCCCCCTGATCAGCCTTCTCCAGCCCGGCCAGAATTTTCAATAGAGTCGTTTTCCCCGCCCCCGACGGACCAATAATCGAGACCAACTCACCTTTATTAACCCCAAAGGAAACAGCGTCAACGACATGCGCGGACCCATAACTTTTAGCAATATTCTCTACTCCAAGAAACATTCAGCCTCATCCAGATAGGAAGTGATCGTGGTAAAGGTATCGTCGTGGGTTAATTCCCGATCGGCTGCTGTGTACTCGTGATAGGCCATGTAACACCAACTCAGAGCACGCAATAAAATCACCCTCTCCATCAGCCGGGTCTTCTCATACACCTCGTCTACGGCAAGTCCAGTATCACCAGCGGCCAGGTACTGCCCAAGAAAGGCATATTTTTCCTCCTCGCTAAAACGAAAGCTTGTTTTCCACAGCGTTGTCGTCGGGATGAGAAAATGGGCAAGGTCCTGATAGCGATAGGATACCACCGCTTTTTCCCAATCGACCAAAGAGGCACGGTTTCCTGCAATCAGAAAGTTGCCCGAATTTACCTCCGTATTAACTATACAGTAGTGCTCATTATTATATAACTTGGCCATTTTCTCGGAACTATCAATGATTTTGCCATGATAGTCAAGCAAACACGCCCGCACCTCGGGGTAATGAGGACCGGGATAGCGCTCAATCAAGCCTTTTGATTCCGTGGCGATATCACAGGCAGGGTCTTCCTGAACGATTAGTCGTTGATCCAAAGGTTGCCTATGAATCCTGGCAAAGATCTCTGCGGCCTTCTCCAGATCATGATCATAATCCAAAGGTTTTCCAGGCAGAAACTCCATCAAAAGGGCTCCCTTACCGAGACCACCGGCATGGAGGTCATAGTAAAACGGTTTTGGGGTTACTCCCGAGCCGCTTACCGCTTCAAGCACCTGATACTCATATTCGATCTGGTTGCTAAGCCCGAGTTGAGTGTCATGGTTGATCCTGAAGACAAAACGGTCAGCTTGGCTGGTAATGAGATAATTTTCATTATACTCGCCTGCAGCGAGGAAAGTGCAGTCAAATTCACCTGAAAGCCAGGCGCTTTTTCTCAAAAACTGATGAATTTCTGAAGTTTTATCTCTCATTAACCCAAAATATGTCTGTTAGCCAGTGACGGAAACTTCCTTTTTTATATCTCTCATAGTGAGCCAATGGATAAAGTTTTATTCCCCGCAAAATATTTCCTACCAACCTAGAGGACATGCTCAAATTCAGATAAAATCTGGCCAGATCCAGAATCTGCTTTTAGACAAGCACCACCCCAGCCTCGGCGTTATTGACACTGCCAACTCGTACGGCATCGGCAACACCAGCTTTATGCAAGGCACTGACGAGAGCATCGGTCTGGTCAGCAGGCAGCGCCAACAGAAGTCCTCCTGAAGTCTGCGGATCGTATACCAACCCCCTACCGCTCACTTCAAGGCCTCGCTCTAGACTGAATCTCTTGCTTTCCACCATTTTCTGGTTGGCCACATTACTGCCGGTGTTCTCGCCTTTAACATACATCTCAGCAGCGCCCGGATAGAATGGCAAACTATCATATTCGATGACTATTTCTCTACCACTGCCATAGCTCATCTCCACGGCATGCCCGAGGATGCCGAAGCCGGTAATATCAGTTGCGGCATGGAGATCAAACTTGAGAGCTTCCTCCATGGCCTTCCCGTTGAGCGTGGCTATAGTGGGTAGCACATTTTTCTCCAGTTCCTCATAGGGAAATTTGCCGGAACGCACAGCGTTGAAGAGTACTCCGGAGCCAAGTGGTTTGGTCAGCACCAATGCATCTCCGGCCTGGGCGCTGGCATTGGTTATAATGCGATCCGGATGCACCGATCCGTTGACACAGAGTCCGTATTTTGGCTCCTCATCATCTACACTGTGACCACCAACCAGCGATGCTCCAGCTTCAAGTACTTTGTCATTGCCGCCTTTCAGCATCTCTTTAAGGATACCCATATCGAGCATCTTCGCCGGAAACATTACCACATTCAATGCCGTCAGTGGTCGACCCCCCATGGAGTAGACATCGGAGATTGCGTTGGCCGCCGCAATTGAACCAAACCAGTAGGGATCATCCACCGGTGGTGTGATGAAATCGAGGGTATTGATCATGGCAAGATCATCACTCAGACGATACACTGCCGCATCATCAGAGGTGTCAAAACCAACCAGTAGGTTGCTGTCATGACTCCCCTGCAGCCCATGAAGTGCGTCCGACAGTACAGCCGGACCTATTTTTGCCGCTCAGCCACAGGTCCTGGCCAGCCCGGTCAACGTCTTTTTTTTGAAAATATTTTTAAGATTCATCACATATCTATCCTTGTGACACGAGATTGTGCCTGTGCCACTTCACGGTTCTCAGTAAATTGGTCTTTCCTTATTTCGCAAATATGGCTATAGTTACCATAGGATTATCTAATACTAATACCAATTACCATCTTTTCAGCCTCGAAGAAACAATTTTAATCAGGAGCGGATAAAATAGAAACGCGACATCTGAGAATATTCACTGCTGTCTATGCCAACAGAAGTTTCACCAAGGCGGCCGAACAACTCTTCACCAGCCAGCCTACCATCAGTGAGCACATTCGTAATCTGGAGGAGAGCTT
>JASJDT010000275.1 GCA_030065655.1 Desulfocapsaceae bacterium
GAGAGCGGGAATAACTCAGTGGTAGAGTGCAACCTTGCCAAGGTTGAAGTCGCGAGTTCGAATCTCGTTTCCCGCTCCACTTCACTTGTTCACCTTTTTCCCAAAAGTTTCGCACTTGCAATACTTCTTTACTGCAATAAAGGGCTTGCGTATTCGTGTATATTGAGCGGTGTTACTCATACTTTGGTCTTTTCACGGGTGTCTATCGTCTGGATGGGAAAGGCTTGCCCCTGTGGATGGGTTTATGGCGCCCCGTGGAAAAGACTACGACCTAACTCAAATACAGATAATTATCGTTTATCGTATTTCACATCAATATGCAGATTATAGGGAGAATGATGGTTATGTGGAATGTGCCGCAATGTATTGGTCAACATTAAATTTTCGCCTGCAGCCTCGCTCATTCATGTAGCGAATTTTACCAAATATTTTCCGCTCCGCCCAGGCTCGATCATGTACTCCTCCAATTGACCAGGCGGTGCCATTGTAGCCATTAGGATCACAGCCATCAATGGAGTATTTATCATTGAGATAGTTTGCTGTATGTAGGGCTTCCTCTGGACTACCGGTCCATTCGAGAATTTTTTTTGCCCAATACATCCGTAGGAAACCATGCAGTTTGTTGTTGTTGACCAGATCTCTCTGGCAGCTGTTCCATAAATCTTCATGGGTTTCGGCATTTTCAAGCTGCTTTAAGGTATAACAATACTCCCGTATATCATCTCGATGTTCGTTCAATGTTTGCTGCGCCCATGGATGAAAGCCGGCAAAAGTATCATAATTTTCTTCATAAAAACAGAAATTATCGGCAAGCTCTCGGCGTACAATCAATTCCTCTAAAAAGCTCTCTTTTGCAGCTTTATCCGCAGCAGCGGATGACACGCTAAAAGCAAGACGCTGCGGTGAAAGCTGACCAAAATGGAGATAGGGGGAGAGCCCGGATTGACCTTCTTCGTTGGGATTGTTGCGAAGTGTATCATATCCCGCGAGTCTCTTTCTCATGAAAGATTTCATCTGCTGTTCAGCAGCGGTTGGTCCAGAGAGAAATATACCGCATCCATCTCGTGTATATTGCTGTAATGATTCACTGAACTCATCAAATGCATGTCTTTGTATAATTTCATCGCAGTTAAAGGGCTCATGGGGATGCGGTTTAAGGACTGGCAAATCGGTGAGATAGTCGGGCAGTAAGCGATGAATTTTCGGGCGAATGGTATAGGCACCATACTCCTTTTTGGGAGATGCAATCCAGACTGGGATGATATTATGCGTATCTACCTCGACAAGTGGACATTTTATTTCCTGCACAATGTCGCTTAATGCCTTTTTTTTAATGTGCAAAGGGGAGAAATCGGTAACCAGCAGATGGCTCTCAACTGCGAGAGAATACGCTATTACCGTTTTGCTTAAGGTTCCTGCGATGATGCTGAGACGAATGTTCAGTGATCTGCTCTGTGGCAGCAATTCAGCAATGCCCTGAATTTTAAACCGTGTCTGTAACGTCGGATTTTTCAGCTGATCAGCTTCAATAACGATGAGCACATGAAGTGGTTTCTGGCGAATAAGAGCTTCCTGCTGAGCATAGAGTAGGGCCCAGTTATCGGTAAACCGCAGATCGCGATCCATCCAATATACGACAGGACCGCAGCCCCTTTGTCCCTCATGAATACGTCTACTGCGGCCTATGATATTCTTGTCTTTTTGAATCAAACCGTTGTAAGTGATATGAATTTTAGACTTGAAACCAGAATATTCAACAAGCTTTGAGAAAGGATTCAATACCTTGAATCCTTTGTATTATTCTGTGTTTACAGGTGGTTGCCAGTTGTTGCGTTTATGATTCAACACAAACCCACATAGCACAAAAGATTAGGATACGTTGCTCCTAAGCGAATATTACGGCTTAAACTTTGGAATATCGGGTGATGTAGTGTTCAATCGATACTAAATTTAGACCGTATAGGGCTAGGATTGTCCTCGGTATACCATTTTACTTTTCTTTTTACTAGAATTGTCCGTGGTCTCATTGGTATCTGCTTCACTTTGACCTCGATAAAGCTTTTTATCCTCTTTTAATACTTTGTTCTGCGAACTATCACGGTCATCGACAATTGAGGAATTGCCTCTATATCTTTTTTCGAGATCTTGGAGTTTTGATATCTTCTTATTTGTCGTTAAGAATGGAATATAATCTTTATCGCTGCCATTTATATGATTAACCAGCCAATCACTCAGAAACATGAGAACATTGAAGGTTAGGTCCTGTTTCCCAGCTTTAAACTCATCCTCGAACTGAAATAGCATATCTTCAAAATAATCATGTTCCTGCAGGTGTTCGTCTGCATTTGGATAACCATGTGCTTCAAAAAGATCTTCTTCTCTAGCAAAATGGGTTGCGGCATAAACCCCCAATTTTTCGATGAGTTTTAGAAGAATCTGACGATCTTTACCGGTTTGATGAGCCTCATTCAGTTGGTTCACTAAATCAACCAGCATTCGATGTTGTTGATCGATTATATCGATGTTTGTATTAAAACTTGGTATCCAATAAATTAAAGCCATATACTAACCCCAAAAACATATTGACTACTGATTGCTCTCTCGCAAGTTCGGATACATATCCTCCGATAATGAGGAACAAAATAAAATCTTACCTCTGCTGTGGGCATCGACACAATTCAGGATATTTTCAAATCCCTAAATCTCAACTAAAGTTAGCGTGCCTATACATTTTCTAAAAAAGCGTAACCTGCATCATCTTCTCAAATTAAAACAGATATATCAAGGGCAGTTTTGTAAATATCTTTGTGCTAGTAATGTAAAAAACTCAGGCTAATTGCCATCAAGCATCCGGCCGATGCCACCAAGTACACTGCCCTCACCCTGAGATTTGCCACCGGCAGATGGAGCATGCTGTAGAATTCTGTCAGCTAGGCGCGAAAAAGGGAGGCTTTGCAACCACACTGTACCATGACCGGACAACGTGGCAAAGAAGAGACCTTCACCTCCGAAAAACATACTTTTCAGTCCCTTTACCATCTTAATATCATAGTCAATACTGCCGGTAAATCCGGCAATACATCCTGTGTCAACTCTGATGGTTTCACCGTTTAATACCTTTTTGGTAACGGTACCCCCGGCATGAATAAATGCCATACCGTCACCTTGTAGCTTTTGCAAAATGAAGCCCTCACCGCCAAAGAAACCAGCTCCAAGTTTTCGCTGAAAAGCGATATTAATATTGGTACCAAGAGCAGCGCAGAGAAAAGAATCTTTCTGGCAAAAGAGTTCCTGATTTATCTCTGCCATATTGACTGGGATAATTGTTCCAGGAAACGGAGCGGCAAATGATACCCTTTTTTTACCCGAACCAACGTTTGTGAAATGGGTCATAAACAACGACTCTCCGGTAATGACCCGTTTACCGGCGGCAAAGATTTTTCCCATGAATCCCTGGTCAGGTTCTGAGCCATCCCCCATTTTTGCTTCAAACTCAATGCCATCATCCATATAATTCATGGCTCCGGCCTCGGCAATAACGGTCTCGTTTGGATCCAGCTCAACCTCAACCATCTGCATGTCGTGGCCGATAATCTCATAATCAACTTCATGACAGCGCATATCATTATCTCCTGTTGTTGAATAAAAGGCTGAACAGTTTTCTGTTTCAACCGCAGCACTGTGGATATTCCATTACTGTGAATTTACTCAACTATGGGAGCGGTATGAAACAATTGCAAGTTTTTAATCTGAAGAATCCTGGTATAGGGCGATCATATGGAATAGCAATGTTCAACCAGATAGTGCAGATACGAGTCATCGGTACCACAGCAACCACCGAGAATTTGTATGCCATACTTTTCGTTAAGTAAGAGCATTGCATCTCCCCAGTGTTCGATATCGTCTTGATGGAGAACCGCGGAACCATCAAGCTGCTCGTGATCCAGCGAAGAGCTGTTTGCCTGAATGCCGATGAGCCGGTCTAATGCCTGTTGAGGTTGTGATTGTGCACAAACAAAGGTGGGATAAACGCAATTGACCATATATCCAAGCGGTGGCTGAGAGACATTCTCGTCAATAGTGGTAATGGCTTCAGCGAGAGGGGTTGAGTCCAGGACCTCGCCTTTTGGGTTTGTGACAAAACTAATGATATACGGTGTACCAGTAGATGAGCACGCTTGGGCTATGCCCAAACCTTCTGAGACAGCTGGAATAGTCTGTGCCACAATGCAATCCACATTGCTGACAATCAACCTCTCGATCTGCCAGTGGTGATATTTCTCGGCCTCTTCTGCATCTGGAGCCTGGTGAGGCGAATAACAGTCATTTTTGGGAGCTAACAGTCCACCCAGGATGAGAGGTGAATTTGGATTATACCACTTCTTGTGCAGGTCTCGCATATACCTGACCGCATCAAAAAGAAGCGTGTCATCGTAGCCTGCCGCTTCGATCCTGGGCTGATCAATCCGCCATGTCGGGGCACACAGAAGTATAGGCAGACTCGCCTCTTCGGCAATGACTCGATATTGCCCATATATTCCTGCCATAATTTTTGCCCCTTGAGTGTCGTATATGAGCGGTGTGAGAAAAAGTGATGGGTGCAGCTCAATAGTAGTCTCTCGCCTTACTCTCTCTGAGATCGCACATTCTGCTAATATGAGCGGATAATTTTCCAGTATTTTATTGAGTTTCATGGAGTATACCACCAGGAGTAAATGAATATCAGTATGGGATAAATATGTCTATGTTGTCCTCAATCAGGGGGCGTGCTAGTATCTGTATGCATCACTAGTACCTCCGTGAAAGATGTATTCCAGCAAGCATGCATCGAACAGATCCACCTGCCAACTCTATGGTTGGAACTGCCAGTTCAACTATTTTTGCAGATTTTCCAATGTCACTTTTTTGGGCATCGGTGAGAGACGCAGCTGCACGTGACGATAAAGCCAGAATTCGACCAGTGGGAGTGGAGAGTTCAAGTGCGTTTCCGGCAAATTCGCCAATCTGGTGATAATCAAGCTCAACAATGGTTCTTCCCATTTCAGCAAGTCGAAGTCTGATCTCTTCACGTCTGGAAGCATCCTTGATCATCTCAAGACCAACCATGGCGAACTCGGTGGCAATGCACATCATCACATTGGTGTGATAAATGGGATTACCATCCTGGTCAGCTGTGGCAAAGGCCATGGGTTCGAAATTAAAATGTGTACAGAACCTTTCGAGAGCTATGGCATCTGCTCGATTTGACTGGGCTGTATATGCCACCCGAGCAATATGATCAAGTACCATGGCACCCGTTCCCTCAAGAAAAAGATTGTCGAATTCAAGACTTGAGTAATCGATGATATCCTGAACGCGATATTCAGCCTTGAGCATTTCTATGACGTCATATCGGCGTTCTCTTCGGCGACTGGGCGAGTACATCGGATAAATTGCAACATGTCCGCCTGGGTGGGTGGAAAACCAGTTGTTGGGAAAGACCGAATCGGGTGTATCATTTTCACCGCGATCTTCAAAAATGTGGACCCTGACCCCTTCTGTTTCAAGTCGTGCAGCAGCAGCGGTTACCTCGTTATAGGCATGTTTCGCAACGATATCTTGAGAAAGGTCTCCGGCAGAACGCTGGAAGGCATTATCCCTAGCTGTTTCCGGGTTGGCATGAAACCTATGTGGTCTGATCATAACAACTGCGCCAGGTGCCTGAATATGCTGGGATGTCATATATCACCTCAAATTGATAATCTTTGATGAGCGAAGTAAAAAGTGTGACAGGGAGATGAGAGTTTCGCTGGATATTACATTTTTTGTCAAAATTTGACTAC
>JASJDT010000276.1 GCA_030065655.1 Desulfocapsaceae bacterium
GTGGTCAACTGTATTGTCCTCGGCCGTGCTGAAGGCTTCGCCTCCAAAAATCCTCCCCTGCCATCCATGGCAGACGGCATAAGCATCGGCTTAGGATACACTATTTCCCTAACGCTCATCGGTTCACTAAGGGAAATGCTGGGAGCCGGTTCCTGGTTCGGAACGGCTGTCTTCGGTGAGTCCTTCGAGCCACTCGCTTTCATGGTATCGGCACCTGGAGCCTTTGTCACAATCGGTATCTTGTTAGGCCTTCAGAATCTTTTCTCCCGCTGGCGCGGCGAAAAATTCGTCCAGGGTTAAGGAGGAAACAGCATGGATCTTTTTTATCTGGCCATTTCAGCCACCTTCGTCAACAATATTCTGCTTGCCCAGTACCTTGGTCACTGCCCTTTTCTCGGCGTATCCAAGCGGCTAGGAACTGCCATTGGCATGGCGGCTGCCATTATCTTCGTGACCATACTCTCAGCGATTTTCACCTGGCTTGTCTTTACCTTTGTGCTACGTCCTTATGGACTAGAGTTCTTGCAGACGCTGGCATTCATTCTTATCATTGCCTCACTTGTGCAGCTGGTGGAGATTATCCTGAAGAAAAAAAGTAAAGCGCTTTACAACGCGCTTGGTGTGTACCTGGCCCTGATAACTACCAACTGTGCGGTTATGGGTGTGGCTTTGCTTGTTGCCCGCAAAGAGCTGGCTTTTGTTGAAATGCTAGTATTTGCGAGTGCCAGTGCCTTTGGTTATGCTGTCGCTCTGCTCCTTTTTGCCGGTCATCGGGAACGGCTGCAAATTTCGGCGATTCCGCAAAGTATGCAGGGTACTGCCATCGCCCTGGTAACCGCAGGTATTATGTCACTTGCATTTATCGGTTTTCGAGGCATGGCCGGTTAAGAATTAAGGAGATTTGTTGTGTTTGTACCAGTCCTTTTACTTACAGGAATAGGTTTCGTAGCAGCTATTGTCTTGGGCATAGCCGCAAAAGTGTTTTATGTCGAGGAGGATCCCAGGATCGAGGCTGTGGCTAACCTTCTCCCTGGAGCCAACTGTGGCGGCTGTGGCCAGGCCGGTTGCAATGCTGCCGCTGAAGCGATGGTCAACAGAGAAATCGAGGTGAATGTCTGTGTGGTTGGCGGCAATGAGACCGCTGAAGCCGTTGGTGCATATCTCGGTTACGAAGTGACCGGTTCTGAGCCGACGCTTGCTTGTTCCTCCTGCGAAGGCGGCTATCGCGCTGCCCGTAAATATAATTATTCCGGGCTTCAGGATTGCCGTGCCGCCTTGCAGCTTTACCATGGTTTTATCCGCTGTGAAAACGGTTGTCTTGGACTGGGGTCCTGTTTTAAAGCTTGCCGGTTTTCAGCGATAAGCATGAATTCTGAGAGCGGTCTACCGGTTTTCGACCCAAACCGTTGTGTCGGCTGCGGTAGTTGCGTTGCTGCCTGCCCCAAAGGGATTATTTCGCTGGTGGGAGAGACAACCAAGATCCTCCACTGGAACCAATATACCCAGTGTCTTTCACCTTGCAGGCAGCGCTGTCCCGCGCAGATCAACATTCCCAAGTATTTAGGTCATGCCCGCCGTGGTGAGTATGGGGCCGCTCTTCTGACCGTCAAGGACAATAATCCGCTGCCCGTCACCACCGGAAGAGTATGTCCTGAGCCCTGCGCCACCGAGTGCCGGAGAACTATCAAGGATGACCCGCTGGCTATAAACGCCATCAAGCGTTTCGTTGCCGATTGGGAGCGTGATAGCGGCAAGAGACTTCAAGTTTCAGTGGCCTCCGATACCGGCTATAAAGTCGCGGTCGTTGGTGGTGGACCCTCAGGACTTTCTGCCGCCTATTACCTGCGCCGTCTTGGCCATGATGTTGAGATTTTCGAGATGATGCCGAAACTTGGCGGCATGCCGCGCTACGGCATCCCGGATTATCGTCTTTCCGACGAACAGCTTGACTGGGATATAGGCGGTGTGCTTGAACTGGGGGTCAATGTCCATACCAACGTCGCTCTTGGACGGGATTTTACGCTCCAGTTTCTTAAAAACGCTGGCTTTGACGCAATTTATCTAGCCCTCGGCTCCTGGCATGGCCGGCTTCTGCCGCTGGAAGGTAAAGAGCTTACTGGCATTTACAGTGGTATCGATTACCTCAGACGGTATCATACCGATGAAGATCTCATCGAAGGCAAACGCTTTGTGATTATCGGTGCCGGCAACGTGGCTATGGACTGCGCTCGTTCTGCCCTGCGGACCGGTGCTGAAGACGTGCTTTTGCTGTTCCGTTTCTCCCGTGATCTTATGGAAGCAAATGCCCATGAAATAGCTGATGCCGAAAAAGAAGGGGTGGTTATGCGCTGTCTTATTTCACCCGTTCGCTTCCTTGGTGAAGAGGGCAGGTTAACAGCTATCGAAGTGGAGACGGTGGAGTTGCGGCATACCCCTGGAGGTGGCCTGCCTGAGGTCATTCCGGTGGAAGGAACACGGGAGGTTATTCCATGTGATACGGTTATTCAGGCTGTGGGCCAGGCGTCTAATCTTAGTGAGATCATCGAGGCCGATGGCTTGAAGACTACCCGTTACGGAACCATCGATGCCAATGAAGAGACTCTGGAGACCTCTATTCCTGGTGTATTTGCAGGAGGTGACTGCTTTACCGGTCCGCGGCTTCTGGTCGAGGCCATCGCTGCTGGAAGATATGCTGCCCGCTCGATCCACTATTCCATGACCACCGGTGATATTCCCGCCATTGAAGACCGTCAGCGCGAGATGATGGCCCCGGCCATGGTCGACTCCTTGGTCAACGTGGTACCGACGCCGACCAGTGCTGTAAAACCGGTACTCCCCCTAAAGGAGAGGGTGGGAACTTTCAGTGAGGTTGAGGGCACGATCAGTGAGACCCAGTGCCGCACGGAGGCAACGCGCTGCTTGAACTGCGGCATTTACTGTTACGATCAGGATGATCTGCCGCCGGAACAGCTGCGGGTTGCCAGATCGTGTCCCAACGAGCCGCACATCGTCGCCAAGGAGGAGTCAAGCGCTCCGGCGCCCTAAGTTGTATCTGGATTCAAAATAGCAACAATAGCAATGGCGGGCTTGGTTTCTACTGTTTTGGCCAAGCTCAACGGCTTTAAAGCAATCAGCCACCTGCTATTTCATTCCTCATAGCGGCGAATGATGTCCTCTGCCATGGCCACATCTTCCTTACAACCAATAAAGATGGGTGCACGATCGTCTTTGCCTTCCGGTACCCGGTCAAGAATCGGGCCGTGACCGTCCGAGGCCGCCCCGCCCGCCTGCTCCACCAGGAACGCCATGGGATTTAGTTCGAAGGAGAGCCGAAGTTTGCCGTTTGGTTTTCCCTGCAAGTGCGGGTAGAGAAAGACACCCTTGCCCTTGATAAGCACCTGGTTGATATCAGGAACGAAGCCGCCGCTGTAGCGAAGCTTGCAACCTTTTTCCTCAAGTTTTTGCACATATTCTTCAATCGCAGGTGTGAACAGGTTGCGTAAACCACCCGGCGAATAAAGGTTGGCCTGCTGATCGATGGTGATGTTTTCCTGAAGAAGAGTGTATTCCATGAGCTGGTTCATTCCGAATTCATGGACGCCCTCACCAGTACTATACATGAGTGTTGTACGTGGACCATAGAGAATATACATAGCGGCAACCTGTTCCCTTCCCGGACGGAGAAGATTGCAGCCTCCGAAAATGGAAACGATGGTACCAACTGCCAGGTTGACATTGACAATGGATGAACCGTCCAGAGGATCAAAGGCGACCGAATACAAACCGTTGCAGTTATTTGACACACAGATAATATCGTCCGCCTCTTCAGAGAGAACATTACCAACTACACCGGAATGCTGTAATCGTTTGGTAAGAATCCTATCGGCAAGAACATCAAGGGCAAGCTGCTGTTCGCCATAGAGATTTGAGGTACCCGCTACGCCAAGATCGCCGGTGCGAATAGAATTGATGATATATTTCGATGCCTCGGCAATTTCACAGATCAAATGAACTAAATCTGGTGCGACGTTTCGTTCTCTAAGGTGTCTGCGTAAATCAATTTGAAATTTTGTTTTACCTCTCTCACTCATGATGAGTCTCCCTCTAGATGTTGACAAAGATATGCGGAGTGTCTGACCTCACTCGCGTGATTCTCGATTTTTTTTGCCGAAACGGTAGATTCTCGCGGTTTGGCCGGGGTGCTGATTTCAGCTTCTGTCGTTATTGGCGAACAGCATATGCTCATGTGCTCTCGCCATCATCAGCCCTCTTTTATCCTGGTCAAAACAAGTGGTTTTACCAGTGGCTGGTCATTCGGGGGTGGTGCTTTTAAAATGAATGAAAAAAATTTAAGCAACTATATGGCATTCACAATAATATGCAAGATTTGCAGTGTTCTCTTCCGGGAGATGTAAAGTTTCTTTCCTCAAAATTGGAACCCTTTCAGCGTTTTTTCTGACTTGGGAAAACCTCTTTGACATTTATACAGGCGAGTTCTATAGCTTATAATATCGAGATGTGTAAATAAATGTTTTTCAATGAAGTAACGAATAATCCAAAACTCCACGGTACCCTGCTGGAGACTCACTGATTTTTTTACCTGATGGAAGAGAGTTGTAACGAATTGACCACATTTTCGGTCGTGCCATGAAAAGCAGATCCATTACAATAGCTTTCTTACTGTCACTTTGTATTTTCCTAAGCGCAATAATTGTCTTTTTATTGCTGCCGTTCATTGGTAATAAATATCTGATACCGGGTTTAACTAAAAAGCTGCCTTTTGATCAGTCGGTGGTAAATATCTCCCGGATTACTCCCTGGTCGACCCATGGCAGTCTTTCTTTCGCCAATGGCGACCAAACAACTCTCTCCATTGCCAGATTTGAGGCTGATTATTCACCCAGCTCTTTATTGCAGGGCAGGATTTCAAGGGTGCTTCTTGACGCCGCAACCATTCATCTGCAAATTGAGAATAGTAGACCAGGCTTGCGGGGTTTTCCGAACTGGCCTGTACCATCAGAACAAAAAGCAGCTGTTTCCCTGCCGGTGTTGCCGTTTACGGTTGACCGAATTGATCTTACAAATGTCCAGGTAGCCATTCATACAGCTAATGATATATCTCATTATATCAATCTGGATGCAGAGCTAATTCCTGCGTTTATAGGGGTTACTGATGGTGGACATAAAGTTCATGCTGCCAAGTTAGATTTCACGACCCAGGGGGCTTTGCATCTTAAAGGAGAGTTGGCAATTAAACCCCAAGCCGAGGATCATCAACTGACTGTCCGGGTAGAACTAGCAAAGTTAGCTGAGGTGCTACCCAATCTCACTTTTTTATCACCGTGGCGAATATCGGGTGAGCTTGACGTTGAAGGCGATGTCTTGCTTGAAGGGTTACAGAATATTGGTGAGTATTCGATTATCGCTGAAGCGAGCAACTTTTATATCCAAGGAAATGGTTTAGAAGTGGGTTTGGCCGCCCAGGAAAAACAGGCAACACTGCAACTGAACGGAGATTCGCAGAAAGTTAAGTACTCCTTGACGGGTCTTGCAATGACAAAACCAGAACCTATTTCGCTGGAGACCGGCGGACTCTACGAGGTAGTTCGCAACGAGCTGGAGGGTAGCTTCCGATTGTTTTCCGGCCGTACGGATGCATCAGTGACCGGTGAATATCGGGGAAAGGTCGGTAAGAAAACAGTCCTCAGCTATGAGACAGTTGGGGAAGGTTTTTCTCTGGAGAATGGAATTGAGGTTGATAACTATTCCGCCAATGGCGAGATTGAATATGGCGAAGGTTCTCTCTCTGGCAGTATGCGCGCGGCTGTTGCTGCAGTATCCTTGCCTGAGAAAGAAATTTCGCTTCGTGGTATTTCTGTGGATTTACC
>JASJDT010000277.1 GCA_030065655.1 Desulfocapsaceae bacterium
GCGACCAGACCGTGTCGTTATCGGTGTTGAGTCAGAACGGGCAGAAGAGTGCCTTCGTGCTATTTATCGTCCCCTATATCTAAGAGAGACCCCTTTGGTCCAAACTGATATTGAGACGGCAGAACTCACAAAATACGCGGCGAATGCCTTTCTAGCTACAAAAATTAGTTTTATTAATGAGATAGCTCTTCTGTGTGACTCGATTGGTGCGGATGTCAAGGCTCTAGCGAAAGGAATCGGGATGGACGGAAGGATAGGCAGCAAGTTCTTACATCCCGGTCCGGGATACGGTGGCTCATGTTTCCCCAAAGACACTCTAGCACTTATGCGAGTTGCTCAGGAACATGGCCAAAACCTGAGAATAGTCGAAGCGACGGTTGAGGCCAACAGTGCCCAAAAGGCAAAAATGGTAAAAAAAATCAGGGATGTACTTGGAGGCTCAGAATCAGAAAAAACAATTGCCATACTCGGACTTACCTTTAAACCTGAGACCGATGATATGCGCGACGCCCCATCTATTACAATTTTACCAGCTCTTCTTGAACGTGGTGCAGTTATAAAAGCCCATGATCCACAGGGTATGGAGGAATCAAGAAAATATCTGCCCGATAATATTATTTATGCGGAAAATGCCTATGAGGCTTGTACCGATGCAGACGCCGTGGTCCTTATGACAGAGTGGAACCAATACCGAGCGCTGAATCTAGAACGCATGGCTGAAGTAATGAAGAATAGAGTGTTTATCGACCTGCGGAATGTCTATGAGCCAGAAAGACTTAAGGAGAAGGGATTCACTTATATGGGTGTAGGAAGGTCCTGAAAAATCAAACCCGGCTGCTTATGTTAGCCGGGTTTGGTAAATCATCGTGATACGCCAGTGAACAGTGGTTACTTTTTCGCTTTTGAGGCACGTTTTGCAGCCTTAAGCGGGTTCACCTTGATACTGGTAATCTTTATTTCTGGCTTTTTGTGAGTGGCAAAATTGCATATACCTAGTCGCCATTTGGCGCTGGGGTAAAGGTATGTTTTACAGTATTTAGTGCCATCCTCTTCAACTGTACGTTCGCAACCCTCACACTCATCAATTATAGGCTCAAATTTACCATCACTATATTTTACCGCAGCTTGCTTCTGCATATATTCCTCCTGACTAAATACTCTCTCGAGCATTGGGGCCTACCAATGCTTCCAGATTGATACAAAATTTCCAATTAATTTCTCAATCAATACAACCAAACTAATAATAGTACACAATCCAATTGCATATAACAAGAGCAAATAAATTGAGCTAACGAAATTACCTTTACGGCACTTTTTTTGCTTTTGAATTAGTTATTTTTACCGAAAAGAACAAATATATAATGTCGATTTTTCTCACATTCCAATTTCGTGGCATCAACAACCAATATTTTTTCAATATATACTTATGGTTAGAACGACTCCTTACTGCACTGGAAATACTATCATTTATGGGCAAGGTAAGAAAAACCTACTATATCAAATATTTGGATCAGTTTTTTCTTGCATTTTTAGCATGCCTTGTTTTATTACCATTGATGAGATAGAATGACGCGTAATTGTAATAAGATCAATCCCTTTCAATTACGATGTGCCGTAATTGAAATACCATTTAGATATTAAAAACACAATTGGGTAACTAAAGAGTCTCTTGGGTAATATCTGATAATTTGCTTGTAAAGGATTAAGATACGGTAATTAATCACTTCATACCCATTCTCTTGGACAATCCCGCCGCATGTCACAAGTGAGAATCTCAAAAAAGCAATAATAGTCGGAGAAGAAACAATGCCAATTTATATTTGGAAAGGCAAAAACACCTACGGTGAAAAACGCAAAGGCGAACTAGAGGCCGTCGATCAGGCCGCTGCCCTCAGCCAGTTGAAACGCATGCGGATTACGGACCCGACGATTAAAGAAAAACCCAAGGATATCTTGGAAAACATCCCAATTTTTCAACCAAAAATTACTGGCAAGGATATTGTCGTATTTACCAGACAGCTCTCAACAATGATAGATGCCGGCTTACCCTTGGTACAATGTCTTGAAATTCTTGCCAAACAGCAGAGTAACACCAGTCTTAAGCGAGTACTCCTTGAAGTTCAGAATGATGTCGAGGCGGGTACAACATTTGCCGATTCCATGCGGAAGCACCCAAAGGTATTTGACAATCTCTACAGCAATATGATTGAAGCCGGCGAGACTGGCGGTATTCTCGACACTATTCTGGCACGTCTTGCCACCTTTATGGAAAAGTCGATGGCTCTGAAGAAAAAAATTAAGGGAGCAATGACCTATCCGGTTATCTGTATCGCCATATCTTTACTCATCCTGGCAATTATTCTCATCTTCGTTATTCCAGTGTTCCAGGAAATGTTCACCAGTTTCGGCTCCGAACTGCCTGTACCGACCCAGATAGTTATTGCCATGAGCGAATTTGCCAAATCAAATATGATCTTTGTTATCCTTGGAATGGCCGTCGTCGCCTATATCATCAAAAAAATCTACAATACCGAAAAAGGGCGTTTACGAATTGATCAAATGCTTCTGCAAGCACCTGTTGTTGGCATTTTGATTCGTAAAGTTGCCGTGGCCAAGTTCACCCGAACCCTCAGCACCATGCTGCAAAGCGGCGTCCCTATTCTCGAAGCATTGAATGTCGTGGCCAGAACAGCAGGCAACAAAGTCATTGAGCGGGCAGTCTTCCGGGTCTCAGACGCTATTGCCGAAGGTCGTCCGATCGCAGAACCTCTCACGGAGAGTGGAGTGTTCCCCAACATGGTGGTTCAGATGATTAATGTCGGTGAGTCTGTTGGTGCTTTGGATACCATGCTTGAAAAAATTGCCGATTTTTACGACGAAGAGGTCGACCAGGCCGTTGGCAACCTTACTGCTATGATAGAACCATTCATGATGGTGTTCCTCGGTGGCATGATCGGTGGCCTCGTTGTAGCTATGTATCTGCCGATATTCAAGATCGCCTCTGTTGTCTAGAACCAACAGGTTTAGGATTTTCAAGAATCTGGCGATACACTTTTTCTGTGGAGCTTGACCTTTTTTTCACAAAAATTGAACAAATATCGACACATAAGTTGACATTCTCTTCTCAAAGTATAAGATAATACGAGAAACTACTAAATTTCATGTAAAAAGGGGGAATCATGACACTTACTAAAGCGGATCTTGTTCAACAAGTTTACAAGAAGCATGAGAATCTGACCAAAGCTCAGGCCACTGAATCAGTTGAAGCTTTTTTGAGAATTTCAAAAAATTCTCTTATCTCAGGTTCTGACCTGCTACTTAGCGGCTTTGGGAAATTTAACGTCAAGGATAAAAATTCCAGACGCGGCAGAAACCCGCAAACCGGAGCTGAACTTACACTTGATGCCAGAAGAGTTGTGACCTTTAAGCCTTCCGGTATTCTGCGTGAAAAAATAAACAGTTAAGCTTCAGGCAATCACCGCAGAACACGATTCTCCCATTGCCTACAAAGCAAGCGGCAGAGATTATAATTAGAGCGGCTGGCCACCAGACACATAGGCCAAGCTCATCCTACACTTTGATATTATTACAGGCTCTCTATTAATTTATAGAGAGCCTTTTTGTCTTTTGACGATACTATATCCTCTCAACCAAACTCCAAGTTCGCAAACAAATAAATTGTTTTCAAATGCATCAGAACATGACTCAACAGGATTATGCCACTTTGCCATTGGCAAGAATCTGTGACCCTGGCACTTTTGACGTGCACCCTTTTTTGAAAAATGTCTCTCCCAATAACAATCTATACCAATCAATAGAGATATCAGGCATACTTTCTCCACCGATAGTTATAGAGGCCGGAAACGGCAATTATGATGTTATTTGCGGTAGGCAGCGGTTGCTTTGTTGGAAATTACTCGGCAAGATACACTGTCACTGCCGTATCCTATCGAAACAAAGTTCACTTGAAGAAATCCTTACTTTTGTTATTGAGGATCAATTCTCCAATGGTCAGCTTAAAAATATCGAACAGGCCTGTTTTGTGGAGTTATGCCGAAAGCATTTACCAGAAGAACATCGTTTTAAATCGTTCATTGGGCAGTTGCTGCCAGGAAGGATTACCAAAGGCATTCGTTTTTTACAACCGCTTACAAGACTTGATGCTGGTTTTCAGTATAAGATTTATTCGGGCAGTATTTCGGAAAAAATCATAGCAGATCTGCTCAATTTCAAAAAAGAAGACAGGCATCAATTTGTTGACCTTTCAGAAGCTCTGCAACTAGGAACAAACAATCAACAAAAACTCATCCAACAGATTGACGATATCATTAACCGCGAAGATATCTCACTTTTCCAATTTATCAACCAAAAGCCGATACAGCAGATTCTAAGAGATGACCAGCTTGATAATGTCAGGAAGACGTCCGCATTATTTGCCTTAATTCATAACCTACACCAGCCCAGACTAAGCTCGGCTCAAGATGAATTCGTCAAAAAGCTCAAAGACCTTGGGCTCCCCAAAAACTGCCGTCTCAGTCCTTCTCAGTCGTTTGAGAGTAAAAAGGTCACACTTGCTGTACAATTCAATAACTACGAATCGTTTGAAGAAAAGTGGAATAGAATTAGAGAATTCCTCGAAGAATAGAAAGATTGCGCATTAGAGAGGGGAAAAAAATTTTAAGTATCAGATCGTTCTAACCCACTTATTGGATAGTTAATTTTTCCCTCAACAAGCATATCCTCACCAAATTGTGTGTAGAGTACATCAGTTAAGGAGACAGCTTCCCTTTTAGCATTGATTTGAAGGTTTGAAATTAGTGACTCTCCACCACTGCCGGCAAATATTGGGGCATAAAAGAGATAGGCTTTATCAGCCAAAGTACTCTTCAAAAATGAACCATGAATCCTTGCTCCTCCTTCCACCAATAGTGAAGTTAAATCCTCCTGAGCAAGGCATTGCAACACCTCTTTGAGGTCAAGATGATCGTGCTTGTCACTGTGAACAACGGTCACTCTTGCTCCTTTAGCCTCAATTTGTCGTATGCGACCATCATCCACCTTGGCATTACAGAACAACCAGGTAAAACTTTCGGATTGCTGGTGAAATATTTTGGCTGTGTCGGGAAGGGAGAGGTGCGAGTCGAGGATAACCCGCACAGGATCTCTTCCTGATCCATCTGAAAGCCTGGTGGTCAACGATGGATTATCGATGGCAACCGTAGTCCTACCTACCAGAATGGCGTCATAATAATTGCGAAGTTGATGTACTTTAACTGCGGATTGCTGCCCAGTAATCCAGCCACTCTCTCCCCGTTTATAATTTAGTCTGCCATCAAGACTTACTCCTGCCTTGAGAGCTACCAGAGGAAGACCGGTTGTTATATATTTGATGAAGGATTCGTTTATCTGGCGACACTCCTTTTCCAAAACTCCATCCACAACCTCAACTCCATGATCCAGCAAATATTTTTTCCCGGCTCCAGAAACGAGAGGATTCGGATCAAGCATGCCTATTACAACCCTGCTTATACCACTGCGGACCACGGCATGACTGCAGGGAGGCGTACGCCCAGTATGATTACATGGTTCAAGGGTTACATAAAGAGTGGCGCCGGCAGCCTCTTCTCCGGCACGTTCCAAGGCATGAATCTCGGCATGAGGAGCACCCGCTCTTTCATGATAACCAGTAGCGACAATTCTGCCTTTCTTAACTATTACAGCGCCTACGCAGGGATTAGGTGAAGTCCTGCCCAGGGCTTTCTTGGCTTCATCAAGGGCGAGCTGAATATATTCTTTGTCACTTGTCAACGAGGCCATCGTCATCGTTTTCCTGCGGCTGCTCACCGTTTCTGGAATCAAGAAGAGTCTTCAGTTCTGCCATGAACTCATTGACATCCTTAAACTGACGATAAACAGA
>JASJDT010000278.1 GCA_030065655.1 Desulfocapsaceae bacterium
ACCCGAGAATTGTATTAAAACTCAAGGGCAGACCGGCAATCCAGGTCGCCAATAAACCGACGCCTACGGATAAAAAGGCTACAATTCCAAGTATTCCTGCAATCACCACGCTTCTGAAAGAAAGAATGAGAATGGAAACCGTCAGAATGGAGAGAACTGGTAAGTAGAGCAGCAGGTTCCCCACTGCTTCTGCCTGATTTTCCTGATCACCGCCCACCTGCAAACGATACCCTGCCGGAAATCGGTAATTTTCCTGTTCTAGCTCATCCAGGACAGCTTGGGTAACCTCAATTGGCAGAGCAGCATTGCGGGTATAGCCTCTGATTATATTGACTCTTTCACCATTGCGGCGGGTGATACCACCGGAGGCTGCTTTGATCTCCAGCTCACCCAAAGCATTCAATGGAATCCATGAGCCGGGATTACGCCCGGAGGTGAATTGGGTATCGCGCAGATCGTTGAAACTCTTACGCTTGCTATCAGCAAAGCGCAGCCGTACATCGAGTTCCTCGATATCCTCGATAACCGTACCACCGGTCACACCCTGCAAGTTTCCCTGCAACTGCCGGGCTAAATCAGCAAGACGCAAACCGGCGAGATTGGTCTCCTCCTCATCGGCTTTGAACAACACCTTCGGTTCACCCCGAGGCATGGTTACCTGGGTATGGAGAATATCCGGATGCTCAGCCAGTTTAAGTCGTATTTCTTCACCAATATTCTGCAAGGTCAGAATATTTGGGCCGCTCACGCGTAGTTCGACATCAGCTTCACTTGGCGGTCCCTGGGCAAACTGGGTAACAACAATCTGGGCCTCAGGAAAAGTTCTATCGCTTTCCTGCTGAATCTGTGGGATCAATCGTTTAACTGTCTTAAAATCAGATGCTTCTACAATAGCATGGGCGTAGTGGGAAGAACCATCTTTATTCTCGATGAGGTTATAATACACTGAGGGGAAGCTGGCGCCATGGAGCCAATGTACATCTGTAATTTCAGGACGTTGTCGTAGCCTCTTTTCAATTGTACGCGTTACCTGTTCGGTGTGATAGATATTGGTTGAAGTCGGCAGCCACACCTGGAGCTCAAACATGTTTCGGTCTGTTCTGGGGAAAAACTGTACACCGAGTGTAGAAGCAGCCTTGAAACCGACAAGAGGAATGAGTGCAGCGACCACCATCGTGATCAACGGTCTCCGGAAGGATATGAGCAGAAGTGTTCTGAACTTATGATTAAGCCATTCCGAATAGATGCCGTGCTGGAGCCACTTCGGCAGACGGCGTTCAAACCTGGTGGATGCGCCAAACCTCCCGGTCAATGTCGCAATAATGGTCATGGCAACGACAAATGAGCTGCTCAACGCGATTATTACACTACCACCGATCGAGCCGACAAAATCGCCGGCATTACCAGGTAACAAAAGGATCGGGGCAAATGCAAAGATGGTTGTCAAGGTTGAAGAGAGCAGCGGTATGAAAAGATGCCCAAGTGCCAGGGCAACAGCCTCATACCCGGAACTGCCCTGACGCATGTGTTTGCGAATTTCTTCGGTCACCACAATGGCGTTATCGATCAGCAGTCCCAATGCAATGATCATCCCAAAAATGGACATCTGGTGAAGCTTACCCCCGGTCATGGCAACGATAAAAAGCGTGAGAGCGGCGGTAAGTGGCAAGGCGCTGCCGACTATCCAGCTTGCCCGCCAGCCCATGAAAAAGAAGATAACCAGAAAGATTACAATACCTCCGAGAAAGAGGTTGCTCGCCAGTTCACCCAGCCGGGCAGAGGTATACTCATTTTGATTAAAAACAGTCCTGAGGTTAACGTTTTCTCCAAGGTTGACAGCAAAATCCTCAACTTTCTGCTGAGCGATTTTGGAATAGAGATCAACCCTTCTGTTCTCCAAAACTTTAGCACTCACCAATATTGTTCTTTTTTCGCTGGAGCGTGAAATTTCTTCCGGCGGATCGGCTATGCTGCGGCTTATTCTGGCGATATCCTCAAGCCGGACGATATTTCCATTTTCACTTAACAGCACCGGGATCCGGGAAACACGATCAACCGAGTCGAGCTCTCCCTTAACTTCGACGAGGAAATCGCGAATTGAGCCATTGAGCTCGCCCGAAGGAATCTTGACATCGGCTGACCGCAGGGAGGCTCCGATGCTCTCAATTGTGAGGCCGCGGTATGTTATCTTCTGGGGATCTATCTCGACGAGTATCTGTTCTTCTGGTTCGCCATAGATTCTTACTATATCCGTACCGGGTGCATTCCGCAGGGCATCGGCCAGATTTTCCGCATGCCGTTTTAATAATCCCAATGGTGGTTCACCATCACCGTCCCAGCTCAAGCCATATATAAGGCTGAAAGCCGATGCACCACGCTTATCATCAAATACCGGCTCAAGCGCATCCTCGGGAAACAGCTGTGCCGCATCATCAAGTTTATCTCTGATGCGGGAGAAAATTTCTCTGTTCGTCTTTCTGGTCACATCATCGGCCAGACCAATGGAAACCAGAGATATATTGGCTCTGGAGGTTGAATCCACCTCTTTAATTTCCGGGATCTCCTTGAGCGCATCTTCTATTTTTTCAGTTATCTGAGCCTCTACCCGTCCGGCCGAAGCCCCCGGAAGCAGGGTGATTATAAGGCTGTTCCGGTTGGTGATAATAGGATCTTCAAGCCTCGGCATTGACTGCAGTGCTGAATATCCGCCAACAAAAATAATGATGATGGCCAGCACTAATAAATGCGGGTTACGCATGAGATAGGTGGCTATCATTTTTTCTTTCTGGGATTTCATGATGTTCTCACCTTATCTGTCCAGGGCAGCAATCTTTTCAAAATCAGCCGTCGAAAGGCTATGGATGTTTACCCGTTGCTGAGGAACGACTCGATGAACACCGTTGACGACGAGTTGCTCCTCACCATCAAAATTTGCAGAGACAAATAATCGGTCCTCTTCCAATGCCAGAATCTCCACATCCCTGCGCACTAGCCGATGGGTTGCTTGCTGTTCCTTCTCGCTATCCTCAAGCGGTACAGCCACCAGGCACGACCATAACCCTCTGGCATTCTCGGTGAGTGCCGAGACAGGCAACCAATATCCCGGGGTAGTAATCTGCTGACTGATGGAGACCTCTACCAGATCGTCTTCTCTGAGCTCAACAGATGATGAAACCGGTACGGCAATGACCTGAACAACTCGAGTCGATTGGTCCCTGCCTGGCAGTATCCTTTCTATTTCCAAGGTCAAAGGGATATTTCTAACCTTTGCCGGAAAACGAGAACCAATTTCCAGCTCAGCAGATACATCTCGATCAAAGCCAATGCGTATTTCCGTTTTTGCCGTCTCTAAAAGTTCCAGCACAGTTTGTCCGGCGCCAATTACTGTCCCTTCATCACTTCTACGCTCTGCGATGGATCCCGCATAGGGTGCATAAATTTTTGCTTTGGCCAGATCAACATTGATACGATTCACCTGGGCTTTGACCCGGGCAACGCGAGCCTGCTGACTATCCAAATTACTTATGGCCTCGTCAAGCTGCTGGATTGACACAGCTTTGAGCTTCTGTGCATGGCGTGTTCGCTCAAGTGTTGCTTGGGCAAGCGTATATGTTGCTTTGGCTTCAATGAGCTGCGCCTCGCTTTCCTGCCTGGCTGCTTCCAACCGTTGGGTGTCCAGTTCAGCTAACAAAGCACCCTTTTCAACAAACTCCCCCTCGCGTATATGGATGGTTTTGATCATACCGGCAACTTCAAAACCGAGAGAGCTGCTTCTCTGGGGCTCCACCACTCCTAGATAATAGCGGTGCCGAAGATAGGAAGTTTCCTTGACAAGCGGTGTGGTCGGCACGGTGAGAACCCGTAATGTTTGATCTTCTATTGTTACGTTCTGGTCATCTTTGCCAAAAAGTAATGGTACTAGAAATACTGCTGGGATGCTCAATAAAATCAATATAATAATAGGTAGGCGGTGTTTTCCCAGCTTCGCTTTAAGCGATAGAATATTGTTTTTTGTTTGATTTGTGGTCATAACAGTTGCCTCATTTGGCTAGAAACATAGTTTGAACTTTTCATGCTACCCACTGATCCCTGGCCGAGGACGCATGCCGGCACGAACAAGCACGTCGTCAATTTCCGGCTCCAGAATTTCGGGTTTGAAATACTTCTTGATCGTTTCATCGGTTAAACCCATACCCCGCAGGGAGAACCAAATGGCATTGCGTTTCCGCTCCGAAGGTTCAGTTGCATAATCAAAAACTTCTTCCTCCGGCAATGTTGCGAGTCGTAAAGACATTGCCAAATGATGGGGAAACCAGAGACGTTCATAATCTTTTACCGGCATCTCGACCATCTCCCGAGCTGCCCGCGCTGCTTTTGCTGATTCGGCGATATGCGGTAACATCTGTTTGAATCGTGGTTCGGTAAATGAGCGGGTAAATTCGCCATCTTCAAGGAGAGATTGAATCATGAGTCGAGGAATTGATCTGCCCAATGGATGTGTCACATTCACTTCAAAAACAATTTTAAAAATGAGATAGATCATCTTTACCAGGCTTTCCGATCCGGGCTGAAGTGCGTTGACGTAGTCATGAATCGAACTGTCACTGCTGCAGATTTGTTCCTGTATGTTGGCATAGAGCGACTCCTTACTGGGAAAATGCCGATAGAGCAGGGCCTCTGAAACCCCAGCCGCATTAGCCAGATCCTTAGTTGTTGCAGCGGCAAAACCTTTTTTTGCAAATACTGGAATGGCAGCTTTGATAATCGACTCTCGTCGCTGTTCCGCTGACATCCGCACCCTTTCCTGTTGTGGTTTTATTGATGTTGTATTCATACACACAAAAGTAAGTAAGTGCTCACTTATGTCAAGAAAAAAGTGAGTATTCACTTACAAAAGTTGTGGGAGACAACAATCGACCAAGGCAAGATATCCAATATTATTAGTCAAATAAGCAGTTAAAAGATAGTAAATCAACCATTTGAAATTGATATAAGAGATACAATCAATGAATGTATTTTTAGCACCCAACCTTGTCCTCAAACTCGACAGGTAAATTATGGGAATTACAGTGTAGGATCATAAACAGATAATGACCCCAAACATCCACCGATTAATTTTCTCAATATGAACAAGGGGTCGCACCACAATATTCTTCCTGTCTTTTGCAGCAAATCTCCCCGTGTAAAATCGATGATACCTCAACGCAAAAGACTTTAAACAGTGGAGTAAACATAATGACAAAAATAAATTCTCAGCTGCCGCTCACCAGAAAAGAACTTCCCGAAGCCTATGTTTTCCTGAGTGAATCCGAAATCGAAAGAATATCCCTCTATGGCGAGAAAAAGAAATATGCTCCAGGTGAAATTCTTTTTAACGAAGGTCAGATTATGGCCCCAATGCACGTTCTCATCTCCGGGATGATAGGCTTCTTTCAACATATCGGCCATGGCAATGAGCAAATGATAGCAGAAATATTTCCCGGTATGATTACTGGAGATGTTTCAATGATGTCAGGAAGGGCAACGGTTGGCGAAGGAAGGTGCCTTGAAGAATGTGAAGCCATTGAAATCCCTCACCAGAACCTCAAACGATTGCTCGTGGAAGACAGTCACCTGAGTGATATTATTGTTTCCGCCTTTATTGTCCGTCGCGCTGCCCTATCATCAAAGGGGCTTTCCAGCATCCAATTGCTTGGCTCACGCTTTGATAGAGACACCTCGAGAATACGGGAGTTTTTGACGAGAAATTCTCTACCATATAATTTTATAGATCTTGAATCGGGCACCGATTACCAACAGTTGCTTGAGTCCATAAATGTCACCGAAGCGGATACACCGGTCATGGTTTACAAGGGCAGGGAAATATTAATGAATCCCGACAATGAACGTATAGCCAAAGAACTAGG
>JASJDT010000279.1 GCA_030065655.1 Desulfocapsaceae bacterium
CATTGAACCGTTTATATGTGAATGCCAAACATTTTTAGAGGGTAGCGGCACTATCGGCGAAGATTTAGCAGATGTCAGAGGGCAGGAACATGCCAAAAGAGCCCTTGAGATTGCAGCCAGCGGCAACCATAACGTATTGCTTAAAGGTCCACCAGGCTCAGGCAAGACAATGCTTGCTAAACGACTTACCACTATTCTTCCTCCTCTCAGTTTTTCAGAAGCGATTGAGTCTACAAAAATACACAGTATTGCCGGAACTCTTGCTGAAAAGGATTCACTGGTAACCAAGCGCCCTTTTCGTGCTCCCCACCACACCATATCGGATGCGGGCTTAATAGGTGGTGGAAGCTATCCAAAACCAGGAGAAGTATCTTTGGCAACTCATGGTGTTCTTTTTTTAGACGAGTTGACTGAATTTAAACGGCGCGTCCTTGAGATGCTGCGTCAACCGTTGGAGGATGGAAAAGTTACTATTGCAAGAGCCAATATGACTCTGTCATATCCAGCCGATTTTCTTCTCGTTGGCGCCTATAATCCTTGTCCCTGCGGATATTTTGGGGATAGAAACAACAGATGTACCTGTACATCCGTGCAGGTAAACAACTACACGGCAAAGCTCTCAGGTCCACTCCTTGATCGCATGGATATGCATTTGGAAATACATGCAGTGCCGTTTGAAGAAATGGAAGCAAGAAAAAGGGGGGAAACATCAATTGATATACGGAACCGGGTTATCAACGCGAGAAAGATCCAAAGCGACCGCTTCAGTAAAGACAATGGAGTGAGAACCAATGGTAATATGAGTTCTAAAATGGTGGAAAAATACTGTCAGGTCGACAAGCATGGCAGATCTTTGCTGGAAACAAGTGTAGGGCGCCTTGGTCTTTCAGCCAGGGCTTATCACAGAATTCTCAAGATTGCCAGAACAATTGCCGACCTTGACTTTTCTGAAACCATTGAAAGGCAGCATCTCGCTGAAGCAATACAATATCGCAGGCTTGGCTAGGACCAACTTGACGCAACCATTATGAAAAAAGCAGTTCTCTTAGCAATTATTATCACCTGCTTTGCAAGCGGAGCACTTATTTTCCAGCCTTATGCTGGAAGGCAAATTCCAGCTCCAGCAAGATTTCTACCCGAAGATACCTTGATATACATAAATCTTCGTGAACCTCAGAAGTTTTTCCATAATGCTGCCCAATCACAAATGGGGCGGGAATTGCAGTCAATAGACTTTGTTAAACTTGCTCTTGACCTTGAAGTTCCTCTGGAAGGTGTTGCTATTCTCAGAAATATTCGAGAGCAGTTTTCCACAGAGCATGGAGAGCGTCTGTTCACTGAGTTATTCAGCAATGACCTTACGTTGGCAGTTTTACCAAGCGAAAATGAAACAGAAGTGAGTAAATATTTTACCAATAATCTGCTGGTGTTTGCTGAACCTAAACATTCAGCACGTGTCATCCAGACAAAGATGCGAGACATTTCCGATAGCACGGTAGATATAAGTCAATATGGTCGTTATTTCATATATCGCCTAAATACATTTTTAAATTCTCCGATTTCTGTTGTTTTTATTGGTCAACGGCTGATTATCAGTTTCGATGAGCGCAACCTGCGAAGAGCACTTGACAGATATGATGAACAGCAGAGAAACTTAAGTGAGAACTATTTTTTTCAGGAATTCCGCAACAGATATGCGCAAGACAAATTTTATACATTTGTTGATTTGAGGAATTTACGTATTCAATTAAAAAGGTTGTTTCCTGACATGGCTTCTATTTACCCTCAAGAAAGCAATGTGTTTGAAATGATGCAGGGCTTTAACGCTGGAGCATATTCGTTCGGTTTAGAGAATGGCATGCGGCGGGATAAAATTGCAATTCATTACAATGAAAGCGAACTCAAACAGGACATTGGCTACTTCCTTGATATTCAACCCGCCAAAGATATTCATTTTGAAAAATCTCCACGGGATACTCTCCTATATTTTTGGACAAACACGTTTGATTTAAATGCTTTGTGGGATTTATTGACTACAAGAGCGGATATCGATTCGATATTACTGCAAAGCTTCGAAGATAGTATTGCTCTCACCGCAGGCGTCCCTTTTGACGAGTTACTGGGTATGGTAGGAAATCATTTCCATTTTATTTTACGCCCGCCGTCTCCAAACGACCCAGTTCCCCTGCCAAATTTCACGATAATTTTCAACTTGGCCGATGAGCAAAAAGCAAGAACGACAATGCAACAGCTTTTTCTGCTCAATGAAATCCCACATAATAATGATATTTACCGCGGTGTGCCTTTCACTTATTGGGGGCGTGATATGCAGAACGGCTTGCAACCTGTTTACGCATTTTACAACAATTCCGTATACTTTTCAACTTCAGTCCAAACTCAGCTTGAGATTGTCGATACTCTGCATGATCGAAACGGACTTACTTCAACATACGGCTATAATATGGTCAGCAAACCATTATTCAATGTGAACAATTCCCATGGATTTATTCAGATTCCTGAAATGGTGGATGTCCTCAAAGAACTTATCAGTATAGGGGAGGCGATGTATTCACGACAGAACAGAAAAGCGGCTTACAGAACCCAAAAAATCGTTTATTCTTTAGTATATCCGCTTCTGGATGGATTAAAGACATACTCCTCAACAGCCGTGAGAAGTTATAATGAACCAGGGAAACTGATAATAGAAACACGTGCCGTACCAGCTCAAGCTTCAATCCAATAATACTATGGACAAAATCGTTGCCGAATTAAAGGAAATAATTAATTTTAAAGACACTACTCAGCCAGGAGATGTAGTGCTGATCGCGGCAAAAGAGCCGCAAATGTTGGTCTATGCCTATGTCATAGCCATTGAACCAGACCAAAGTCGCAAGGATGAATGGTGGCACATTGAGCTCAGTGTCCTGGCAATCCCTCCTCAAAACATGACCTGGACTTTGCGCACCCCCCAGATGACCGGCATGGAAATTTTCACTATGGGTGGAGAAGAACGTTTTTTCAAGGCCCTTGATCTTAGGACTTCTCCACCGGAGACACCATCTGACAAAAAAGATGGATTTATTAAACGGGTTAAATAGCTTTATCCGAAGTTTTCAATTATCATGGAAGAACGAGCAGTTATCGACAAAATCAAACATCGATATCTTCATCAAGCTGAAGGGTTACTAAAGGGGATCGGAGACGATTGTGCAGTTATTTCTGATTCCGGTTCTCTATGCTGGTTGCTCTCAAGTGATCTGCTGGTCGAAGATACACATTTTAGGTGTAGTTGGCATGATCCATTCCTGCTAGGCAGAAAATCCGTTGCGGTAAATATCAGTGATATCGCAGCAATGGGGGGGACACCAAAGTTTCTGCTCACTTCGCTAGTTCTTCCCGGTCATATATCCGAAGATTGGCTTGACAGATGGCAAGATGGCGTACAGAGCATGCTCACCGAACACTCCTGCCTCCTCGTTGGCGGTGATGTCTCTGGGGGAAAACAGCTTGTCGTTGATATAATGGTAATCGGGCAGATGCATCCCGACAAGGTGGTCTATCGTTCAGGAGCACTGCATGAAGAAGATATCTATGTTTCTGGTAATCTTGGTTCTTCCGCTGCCGGTCTGGCATTGTTGCAAAATGAGGAGTATGATTGGTCGGAATTCAGTGAGTTCATAGCTGCCCACCTAAACCCGCAACCTCAGGTAGAAATAGGGAGGTTTTTAGCTGAGAATGAACTTGCTACGTCGATGCAGGACCTATCTGACGGCATAGCAACCGATCTGAGCCACATCTGTACAGCAAGCAAAATAACCGGAATAATTGAATCAGATTGTATTCCCATGGATGGCAAACTTCCACAGGTCGCCGCCAAACTTTCTTTAGATCCTGTAGAACTTGCCGTGTATGGTGGTGAAGACTATCAGTTATTGTTCACCGCACATCCAGACAACCGAGAAAAAATTCAAAGCGTTGCGCAACAAACAGGTGTCCAGCTGACAAAGGTCGGAACCACCTTTGCAGGTCCTCCCCAGGTTTTTCTTGAATCGAATGGCCGCAGGACCGATATCTCTTTTAAAGGTTATCAACACATAAGCTAATATCTGGCTCAATATGCGATTACATATTCTCCGGTAAACTAAAACTAATACCGAGAGAAGTTCGGGAGGTAACGAGTTGGCGGTAGCTGATATTTGCTGAGGTGTCAAGCATCCTTTTGGAAGCTTTTACGGCATCAGTCTCGGCATATTTGTCGGAAAGATAGATAATCTCTTCGATACCGGCTTGAATAATGACCTTCGTGCATTCGTTGCAGGGAAATAATCCTACATATATTCTGCAACCACGCAGATCTCTGGAGATCGAGTTGAGAACTGCATTGAGTTCGGCATGGCAAACATAGGGATATTTGGTTTGCAGAAACTCTCCATCTCGTTCCCAGGGAAGCTCGTCATCTGAACACCCCCAGGGAAATCCATTGTAACCCACGCCCACAATTTTATTTTGCTTGTTGGCAACACAGGCGCCAACTTGAGTGTTAGGGTCTTTGCTTCGTTGTGCTGAAAGCAAGGCCACTGCCATGAAGTATTCATCCCAAGAAAGATAGTTTGTACGCTTACCACTCATCATTACGTCCTTTTGTATTTATGCCGTTTTTCTCGCCAGGTGTTTCGTCCGGTGGCTTCATCGGTAAAAGTTTTAATCGTCAGAAAATAGTGTTCGCCACCGCTTGCGATCATACTATTATGGTCGGCTCCGGGGATGATAAAAAACTTTTTCATACGTGCTCCGCAAAAAGCTTGTAGCCTTTCTGCCTGAGGAACAGGAATCACCTGATCTGCGGCGCCATGGAGTATAAGTGTGGGAAGCTTGATCTCGCTTATCTTTTTCAGATTGCCAAAACCATCTTCTTCGGTAAGCTGGCATTTGTCAGGTGCCAGACCCAAGCAATAAAGAAGCGGTAGGGTATCGGCAAAACCACTTTCAATAATCAACCCTTTTATAAGTTCCGGTTGATCTTGACATAGCTCAATTGCTGCCGCTGAACCAATTGATCTGCCCATAACAAAAAGCGGTCCTGCAAGATGCATTTCAGCCGAGAGCTGTTCATATTTTTTATATACTGCATGACAGTCAGATAGCATTGTGCTGACACTCGGAATACCTGTCGACCAGCCATAACCGCGGTATGTTGCCACCAGCAGGTTTAAGCCAAAACGGCGATAGAAAGGAGCGATATCATTGTAATCGCTTACCGTTTCACCATTCCCATGAAAATAAAGAATAGTAGGGGCAGCAAGGTTTTCCAGAAAAAAGCGGCATCCTAGTTTTACTCCATCTTCAACTATTACATCAATATCATAACTGTTTTCCGGTTTTGCATCTTGCTCGGTGGGGTGGGGGTGGAAAAGATACTGAAGTATTTCAGTATGATCGAGATTTGCATAAGCATTCATAAGTCTGACTCATTATCCAGGTTTATAAGGTCGCAGTGAGTAAATAAGAAAATACGACACAGGAGATGTGGGAAAAACTTATACCATTTCTCAGCGTATTCCGTCAACACAAGCCCGTATTTGAAAATTTCTGCCTTTCTCGTTTCTAGTGTTGCATCAATGAGAGATCATTTTAAAAGGCCTCCTCTGAGAATAAGAGCTTTGCGTCCGCAGAAATACAGCCACCACATCTCAAGAAGCAATCGTAACAACGTTGGAGGTTGTTAAAGACTCATCTTTGTCTTTCAGCTAGAAATCAATACTATGAAATAAATAATATGGTGATGAAAACAGGGGAGAGGTAAAAGAGAACAGCCCAGGGAAGAAGTTCTTGGATGGGGTGGGCGATGGGACTTGAACCCACGACCTCCTGGGCCACAACCAGGTGCTCTAACC
>JASJDT010000280.1 GCA_030065655.1 Desulfocapsaceae bacterium
CACGGTAAGGTTTGCTTCTTGTTATCTTCGATCACTGCCAATTTGTCGGAGGATTATTATATTGTTGTTAGTTAAAGCTGACAATGATCCTAAGTTAATGTGAAAAATAAAAGCGGAACAAGAGAGCATTCTGAATGACCTACAACCGTTCATGGGCTGGTGTTTTTAACCCTGGAAAAGCGGCTGACTTTTTCAAAGCGGACAATACGCCTTTCTTGGCCGGCAAACATGGTTTCAGTTCGGTCAATGGCTGGTGGCTTGCGGAGATGTCCCGGCTTATCTACTTGCGCGGCGGGCGCAATTGCAAAGTAGATAGCGAACAAAGGGTTCGTAGTCGCTTTTTAAATCGTGCTGGTCTGGAGGAGAGTTGGTATTACAATGGCAAATTTGTGCAGTGTGCCATCATCCGGACGCTTCCAGAAAAGAGTGAACCTTTTGGAGTTCTGGTTTTTCGCGGCACCCGCAGGGGGATATCGAACTGCTCGTTTCTTCTCAACTTTCTCCTGGTAGATTGGCCGGCTGGCGGCAAGGTGCATGGCGGTTTCAAACGGGTTCTTCTCGATGCCTGGGAACATATCCATCCCGAACTCGAAAAAATTTCATCACCATTGTTCTTTACCGGTCACAGTCTGGGCGGGGCATTGGCTGTGCTGGCAGCTACACTCAAGGAACCTGCAGCCGTCTATAGCTTCGGCTGTCCAAGATTTGCCGATGCCAATTTCATCTCGGCAACCAGACATCTCCGTATCCATCGGGTGGTGAATCCCACGGATGTCGTAGCCAGGATCCCTCCTCTTCCCGGAGTTCTTCATGTAGGTGAGCCCCATTTTCTGGAAAATTCTAAACAACAGGAGCAGTCCTCGTCCATCTGGGATGCTCCTATTTTCCTGACGGATCACTCTCCGGCAAACTACAGCTTTCGTCTAAGTAACATCCATCAGGAAGACATATACAGCAATCCGCTGGCTGTAAAAGCCGTTTTTCGTGAATACAGAAACGAGTAGCCTCGGCGGCTGCTGAAATGGTTGGCAACTACTGAGAAAATGTATTAATTTCATTCGCGTATCTAATCGACGAAAGGAGCGGAAAGGTTCTATGATTATGCTGTTCATACGTCGGCAGAATGGGATAAAATGCAGTAATGGGTGGTTGGTTACCTAAGCCCATGCTTCATTTGATAAAACATTGAGGCGACCCATTGATACAATTGCAAGGACAATTGTCTTGGGATGCCGAGAACTTACCTTAAATATGAGCTAGCCATGCACTATCTCCAGGTTGTTGATTCCAAATACAAATCTCCTGTAAAAAGGACGCCTCTGATATCCAGAAGCTTTCCTTCATTGACCTTTTATCCGCGTTTCATTGGGGTGGTTCTCCAGGCGGGCTATAAGGCGAAACAGAATCGTTACCCGGATGATGTTTGGGTGCTCGATAGTTTGAGGGTCATAGAACTGCTCGAAAGCTTAGGCATGCAGTTTCATTTCACCGGTCTGGAAAACCTGGAAGAGCTGGAGGGACCGTGCGTCTTTATCGGCAACCACATGTCTATCATGGAGACCCTGATTCTACCGGTGGTCATCCTGCCTTATACCAAAGTGACTTTCGTGGTCAAGGAAAGCCTGTTGCACTACCCTGTTTTCAAATATGTAATGCGTTCCAGAAACCCGGTGGCGGTCACCAGAACCAATCCTCGTCAGGACCTGAAAACGGTTATGTCGGAAGGAACGGAAAGACTGGCAAACAACATCTCCGTGATCGTGTTCCCGCAGACCACGCGCTCTACGAGTTTCGACCCCGAACATTTCGGCACTATCGGCACGAAGCTGGCCAAAAAGGCGGATGTGCCGATCGTACCGATTGCTCTGAAGACGGATGCCTGGCAAAACGGCAAGCTTTCTAAGGACTTTGGCAGACTAGCCCCGGAGGTCCCGGTTCACATAGCCTTTGGCAAGCAACTGCGCATTAGCGGCAAAGGCACGGAGGAGCATCAGCAGGTTGTTGATTTTATTGCAGGTAAACTCGATGAATGGCGGGTCTGAACCGGCCGTAATGGAAAGTGAGTTGTAGTAATGCTGCCCGGCTACGCAATGGAGTAGCAAGAGCGGAAGCACTGTGGCTGATCAAGCCAGATCGTCGATGTCATCATCTAGATCGTCATCGTCGTCCATGTACTCCTCTTCTTCCTCATCACTATCTTCGGTATCCTCATCCTCACCATCGTCCCCATCCTCATCTTCGTTCTCGTCTTCTTCTTCGTACTCCTGATCTTCTTTTTCCTGCTGCATTCGCACAGCTTTGGGAATCTTGGAGTCGGGGAGGATGAGTTCGGTGATTTTTTCGATCTCCTCGTCGAGATCTTCATCGTTGAGGCAGATTTCGCAAGTGGCCACATGATTTTTGATGAACTGGATCATCCTTGCCGGAGCCATGGTTTCATCTTTGACATGCAGATACCAGTTTTTGGAGAGTTGAATTAGCCTTTCGCACTGCATAGACGTGTTTTTGATTACCAGTATTTTGGTTTGCGCTCCGAGCAGTCGAGGTGCTGGTGCAGGAAAAAGCCTTTGAATATAACAGGTTAAAATTTATTTGTGATAAATGAATTCGACATTATAATAAAAAGTTGTTTTCAAGGTCAATAGCTAATGCTATAGTCACCGCGAATCTTCCGCACGGAAGTGGAAAGGGCACTGGTGGCCCTCCCGGACTTCAAATCCGGTGTGAGGGGTTAATAGCCTCTCAGGTGGGTTCGATTCCCATGCACTTCCGCCAAACAAATATTTCCTAACTCCCCACAAAACAACAGCTATAGTTCCTTTTTCTGGCCAAGACCCATACACATTTTTTCATATTCCAGAGCTTCTGTCTTGAAGGATTCAGCATAAATCCAAATAAAAAGATTTGACTAGATTAATACGGTTGTATTATTATTAAATTAATACAACTGTATTAATGCTACAGGAGATTGTAATGCCAACAAATCAGAATGATTCCACCCGTAAAAAGCTATTTCTCGCTGGCATAAGCGTGTTTGCTAAAAAAGGCTATAGGGATGCCACGGTCAGGGAAATCTGCAAGCAGGCTGGGGCAGCAAACATCAACAGCATCAATTACTATTTCAGCTCAAAGGAGCAACTCTACCGGGAAATTCTGGAAATGATTTTTTCCCAATATGACAAGTTTGATTTAGAAGATTGGGAGCGGAAGTCGCCTAAGGACCAACTCAGACAGATGATCTCCAATTTTTGCCGAATGCTGTATAAGGACAATGCGTTTTCGACAGATATCACCACAATTTTTGTTAACGAAATGACCAGGCCTTCGCCATTCCTGGAAGATCTGGTTGACCGGTATAATCGTCCGAGAATCAAACGGCATCTCAAGATATTCGAGGACCTTTTAGGTGAAAATAGTACCGAGGATATGGCCAGGGACTGTCTGGTATCCGTTTCCGGCCAACTGCTCTATTACACCTTTGCCTGGCCTGTTTTTTCTCGGCTTTTTCCAGATTATTCTGCAGAAAAGAACCATGAAGTGTGGGCTGAACATGTGTTTCAATTTTCAATGGGCGGTATTACAGCCATCAAAGAGAAATTGAATAAATAGTTCCCATCGTAAAACAGCCCTTTCGGAGTCTGCGCTTACCTGCCCGATATCTTCGTTATGCTCAATACTTTATCCTCCGGTAAGCGAACGGAGTGAGACTCCGAGATATCAATTATATGCACCCAAAGGGCGCTTCTTTCAGGGCGCCTGTGGTAAAATTTATCGCACGCCTTGATCTCAACCAAAGTTGCTAGTTTTAGGACGGAAACTAAAGAGGAGGCCTCCCATGGAGATTAAATTATCTTCACAAGCTCTCATTAACCAGGCAATGGAGAAAACAGGATTAGCGGATTTTGGCGGGCAAACATTTACTGAGGGTCTGAATGTTCTCATCGATTCATTGAAAAATGATATTGACCTGCCGGAAGGTACGGCAGATTTTTTTTATAACCAGATTTTGCAGATTCTCATAAACCGGCTGGATGTCACCCAATACATCAAAGACCACCCAGAAGTTCTCGAAGAAAAGATTGAGAAGCCAATCTTCATTGTCGGCTTGCCACGTTCGGGAACCACCATTTTACACACCCTCATGGCTTTAGACCCGACATCCAGATTTCTGCGTAACTACGAGTCGGCGGGCAGTATTTGTCCGCCTTCGGAGATCATCCCGGATTCCGTTGATCCGCGAATCACGACCTATCACGAGAGCATGGAAGGAATTTTTACACTGGCTCCGGTATTACGAGGGATCAATGGCATTAATTTTATGGCCCATGGTTCGGCAGAGTGCCAAAATCTCATGGCCCACGAATTTGTCCACCTGGGCTGGAGTTGCGGTTCAAGTCTGTTCACCCATGGCAGTTGGGTAAGTGAATGCAATATGAACAAAGCCTATCAATGGCATAGGCTATTAATTCAGCTGCTGCAGTGGAAGCTGCCTAACGAGCGTTTGGTTCTGAAGGCTCCCATGCATTTGTTCGGCCTTGATCATTTGCTGGAAACGTATCCAGATGCAAAGATCGTGTTTACCCATCGGAATCCTCTTGAAGCGATGGTCTCCGGAGTCAGCATGGTGTATCACTGGACTGAGTTTACCGCCGGAAAGGCTGATATCCAGGCAATTGCCAACTGGTATCCTGATCTCTGGGCAAAAGGATTAAAACGGGCTCTGAAGGTTCTTGAGACAGTAAACCCTGCTCAGCTTGTTCATATTCTCCATCGTGACATTACAGAATCGCCAGTGGAAACTGTCGAAAAAATCTATGGCAAGTTTGAGCTGAGGTTTTCTAAAGCGTTCAAAAAACGCATGATTACCTGGCTTAACGATAATCCACGCTCCAAATTCGGCAGACACGAAAATCTCCAATTCGTAAAAAATCACCTGGATGCAGCCAAAGAACAAGAACGATTTCAATTTTATCAAGACCGTTTTGAGATGTGGTAGCCATGATTGTACACCAGGTGAAAATAGGAGAATCTCAAGCTGTCAATAATGAAGGCCAAAGGCAGAGAACAATCTACGTGGCGAGCGGTGAGGCAGATCTTAAATATAGGGATTTACTTGTACATTGTCGGCACAGGTGGGAATTGTATGTCAACGGTTATCTGGATTTTTCTATTTGTGACCGTAGTGGGTTGGAGCCGGAACAATGGCAGCGGCTGACAGCGGGGAAAATAACCGAGGCCGATGGGGTAATGATCCTCGTCTCGGAAAACACTGTCAAGGATGAAGGAGCTCTTTGGGAGATAGACTGCGCCATTGCCCACCAAACTCCTATTGTCGGCGTGGACATCAGAAAAAAACGTGAAGGGGAGTTGCCGGAAAAACTAATAGGCAAAATGACCAGATATGGTTGGGAGTGGTTCGCTCAATTCATCAATACTCTAGAATGTGAGCAGGAAAGCAGAGCCGCGTTTGATCGGCCTTATGGTATGTCTATCACAAGTTCCTCACCGCCATAGCCATGGACATTGTCATGGGCTCGCACTCTAACCTTTTGTATTCCCTCCGGGATCTTTGCCCCGGAGATTGAACGGGTGAAGGGCGCCGGAGTGTGCGGGTGCATAAGGACCCTGGTATCAAGGATGTTGCCTTCCATATCGAGGATCTCCCAGCGGTCGGCATGGTGTTGCCAGCCGTCATCTGCATGCTGGACGGTAGCGGACACCTGATACGTTCCTCCTGCTGTTTTGGTTATTTTCACCTCGAGTACATCAGCTTTACCGGCCAGGACTTGACTGGAAAAAAACAGCGTAAAAGCGAAAGCAAAAAGTAATCTGATCATGTGCCCCCGTTGCGGTTATCAATTTTTTTTGAGTTTTTCTGCCTGCATGGCCTTAGCCACAACCTGGCTGAGCTGCTCCAGGCTATAGGGCTTGCGGACAAAATCCAGCAGGCCATTGTC
>JASJDT010000281.1 GCA_030065655.1 Desulfocapsaceae bacterium
CTGCTGGAACGTATGGCGAACTGGTAGGGTGAGCATCCCAGAAATGAGGCGACGGGACCTGCATAGGAGTTGTTGTCATAGACGACTATATATAAACCGCCGGCATCAATGTATTCACGCACGGCCATGGTGCATTTGGGCATCTGGATAACCCCGAGCGTTCCTTCCTGGATACGGATGCCGCTGGTGGTGTGGACGTAGGCTAGCAGCGGTTTTTTCTGGCGTTTGGCAATCTTGCAGGCTTTGACAAACTTTTCTCCCTCGGCCGAGCCAACGGTTCCATTGCGAAAATCCGAATAGAGCATCGAGGTGATGATCTGAATGCCGTCCACCTCTGCGGTGAAGGTCATATTGCCGGAATTACGTCCCGTTTTGTCTTTGCATCTCTGCAGCCTCTCAGTAAAGCCGGTATAGCGTAGCGGATTGTGCGAGGTTATTTCCGGATTGAAAAATCTAACTGAATTGGGGTCAAAAATGTTTTCCAGATACCACTGATGTTCCAGGGGAAAGTGATGACCACAGGTTTCGCACACACCGGCGAATTCGCCGTAGAGATCTGGAATCCAAAGATCTTTACAGCCGTAGCGTTCATGATTGGGACAGGTTATGGTTCTGTCTTTGTTGGCCAGCGGAGATGTATAGGTATCCTGCATTTCCAGGGTGTCAGCCTTGGGAGCTGTTGACTGAGAGGGGGCGTCATTTTGGGTGAGCAAACGAGGTGGTGCCGGTTTTTCTGTTTTCTTTTCCCAATAATCGAGAACCACATTCAATGGCTCGACAATGCGCTTGAGCATCACGGATCCCTCACCCGAAACTTCCTTCAAGGCACGCCGCACTTGCTTCTGCCGGTTTCTGAATATGTCGTAACGGAGGTTGTAATACACTTTTTCCGATTTTACCTTGACCTTGTTGTAAAAGAATTCCGATTGACTCAACTGACCGCTGTAGCCGACGGAGGCCATGTCAAGATACTTCCGCGAGCGCAGCTTCAGTAATTTTTTCACCTCGTCGCGATCCATATCCCAAGGAACTTCAACCTGGAGTTCCGTGGTTTCTGATTTTTTCCGCATTATTTCATTGCTGCGGAAGGTACGGAAACTCTTTGTTGCCAGGACAACCTTGTCCGTGGCGCTGATCATCTCGGCTCTGAGTTTGGAGAAAAAAGCGAAATCATCCTGTTTGGCACCCAGGGGTGGCTCTACCACAATTTTATCAATGGTACCCAGCTTGAGATTGTCCTCGGCTGTCAGTCGCAGCCGGTCGGCACATACTTCAATGAGCTCCTTAGGTACTTTTTCTCCTTCTTTGACTCTTCCCTCTATGGCCGCCGCACCCTCTGGAGAGATGACCGAGTAATAGCCGTGGCTGGCCATCATGCGGTAGTCAGAGAGACCAATGGCTTCAGCTCCACCGGAACCACCCTCGGAGATAAACGAGATCATGGGAACTCGCAACTTGGTCATGGCAAAGATGTTTCTGGCAATCTGTTGCGCTGCTCCTGGATTTTCCTCGACGGGGTAGGAGCCGGGAGTGAATATATAGAAGTGGATGGGAATACCCTCGGTTTCGGCTACTTTCATGAATCTCAGCGCCTTGTTGTTGCCTTCTGGCTTACAGGATCCGCCATTACGGAACTCTTCGCCATGTCCGGTTTCCTGACCGATGACCATGACCGAGGCAGTATAAGGCTTGTTCTTGATCCTTCTAGCAATAGTAGCTTTGGCACAGATCATTGCTGGATCTATGTTGGCATCACCCTCGCCGCCGAGCTCAGTATAATCTTCGTAGACATTTTCAAGAATATCCTTGAGGCTGAAACGTTGCGGGGTTCTGACGATGCGGACGCGTTCCATGGGGGTGAGTTGTTCTTCCGCTCGTTCCTCAAGGAAGCTTACTGACTCGTCGAGTTTGCGGATCTGCAGGTCGAGTTGTTCCTCGGTCAGTTCATAGACACTGGTTTTGAGGGTATCGCAGTTTTTCTTGAAGCCATCGAGATTGCCCCAGTTGGAAAAATCCTTAATCTGGATGAGGTAGTTGATGCGTTCTTCTATTTTTAAGAGCTTTTTTTGCTGTTCATTCATATATCTATATCTCGCTGTTGCCTCTGCTGACCCTTTAAACAGGGCTGAGTCTGTTCACGAACTCCCTTTTCAGAAAGGATGACGAAGTACTAAAAGGTTAACAGTCGATCTAAATTTTCTTTAAGGTAGGCAAGGTTGGTGATTATTTTACCACCACTGGAGTCCTTGCCGCGAATATCAATTTCTTTGAGAATCTTAGCGGCACGATTTTTGGCCTCGTCAACGCTGTCTCCCCAGACAAGTGCCAGAGCGAGGTTGGGATCAAAGTCACTGGGGATGGTGTAGGGTCTGTCAAAAGGTACCTGGGTGTAGACAGTTGACCATTCATATTGGGGAAATTTAAACTTAGAGATGGTACCGATCCAGGGAGCAAATCCGCGTTTGGTATCTTCGGCGACAATACGCAATTCGATGGCTGCCCCTCTAAATTCTATATCGCTCTGGCTGTAACCCATTTTATCCCCAAGCGCCAGACGGATTTGTTCGCGGATTAAATTGGGCTGGTTGCCGTCGAGATAGCTTATTCGGGCGGAAATATCGTTTTCTACCTGAATGCGGGTGTTGACTTCTAGAAGATAAGGTTTGCCTGAACGGGAGACAATCCACTCCCAGGTGCCGACGTTGTCGTAGCCAACATGTTCGGCCAGGCGCAGGGAATAATCCTCTATCTGACGCAGGACCTCTGCTTCGTCAAAATCATAGGAGAAACAGGAGGAATGAAAACCGGGGGCGGCCTCCACGCGCTTCTGTCTGCCAGTGGACTGAATGGTGCAATTCCTGGTCTGGAAGTGCACCCGTTCGCCGTGACGTGAGCAGAGGAGCTGCACCTCGAGATGGTTATAATCGCGGAGACATTGTTCAATGAGCACACCCCCGTCACCAAACTGTCTTTTCGCATAACTCTGGAGCTGACGGTATACCCTCCTGAACTGCTCTATTTCTCTGACCTCTTCGATGCCCATACCACCGCCACCGGCGGCAGCCTTTATGAGAATGGAGGGATCAGCGATGCCTTCTTCAAGCTGATCGTTGAGCAAGCGTTGAGCAATTTCCTCTGCCTCCATCTCATTGTAAATGGGGGCGTCGGTTCCCGGTATGGTGGGAATGCCGAGACTATTGGCTACTCTTTTGGTATTTATTTTATCACCGAGATCTCGGATAACTTCCCAATTCGGCCCAATAAAGGTAAGAGCCCGATCTCGAATCGTTGCCCGTCTGGCAAAACGAAAATCCTCAGAAAAAAAGCCGTAGCCCGGATGAATTGCGGTACAATTCGTGTGATCAGCCACAGCAAAAATATCGTTTGGCTCGGTATAACTGGTTATTCTCCAGGCATTCTGATCAGGACCGCTGGTGATATTCTTTTGGACATGCTCTGAATCCTTATCGGCATCCGTGTATATAACAACATAATCGAGGTTGAGATCCTTGCAGGCGTTCATAATCCTGACTGCTATCTCACCCCTGTTGGCTATGAGAACCTTATTTTCCAAATTTATCCTCGTTTTCTAACTTTCGTGAATACAAGAGATAGTTGCTCTTCTTTCCCAATTATCAACTGTTTTGCCCGACAACGGCATTCCGGAATCGACACTATAGCCATAGAGCTGAAAATATTAAAGAGGAAAAATTGGTACGACCAATAACATATTGTTAATTTTAAAAATAAACGTACAATAACACAGTCCTATGAGCTGGCTGCGAAGAGTTTCAAGTATTTGTTTGTCAGGTTTGCCAGCTTACGTAAACGCCACATAGAATGACTCGTTCTGCGCATATCCTTGCAAATTACCTGAAATGATCTTAAAGTTGAGCAACTCAATCAGGGATTGTTATTATTACAATTGGAATTTTATAAGAGGTATTAGTGCCTTAAAAAAATTTTTCTGTCTAAAAGAACAAGTAAACGGAAAGTATCAGCAACTGCCAAGTTGGGTTGGGGAGCTCCAAGGCACTTATCGCGCTTACGGGGCTAGATTGTTGTCATCTTTTATCAGGATTTGATAGTTCTGGAGAAATGGCAAAACAACTACCCGCTTTGGAAATAAACTACACTGTTTTTATTTGTAAGGTGAACAAATACAAAAATGACCGAAAACGATAATTCAGCCGATGCGCCGGAACCCCCATCGACCAAAGGTTTACTGCAGCGAATTTTTGAATATCTGAGGTGGGGAAGATCACCTGACACTAAAGAAGCATTGGAACTCGAGATTCAGGAGCTTCTTGAAGAAGGAGAGGAACAGGGGCTGATTGGTAGTCTCGAGGAGAAGATGATCACCTCCATCTTTGACTTTCGAGAAACTCGCGCTGTTGAGATAATGACACCTGCTGCAGAAATTGTCAGCCTCGATGCGAAAAACACGGTAGATGAAATCTCTGCAACGATAATTGAGGAAGGTTTTACCAGAATTCCCATCTATCAGGATAATCCGGATAGAATTATCGGTATTCTCCATGCCAAGGACCTTCTCAAAATCCGTAACAACTCCTCCGAAGGGGACCCGGTCCTGACTGAGTATCTCAAGCCAGCCGATTTCGTAAGAGAAAATAAACCAATTGTCGAGCTTCTCCGGGAATTTCAAAAACATAAAACCCATATGGCCATGGTAACCGATGAGTTTGGTACCGTACGGGGGCTCATCACCCTTGAGGACATCCTCGAGGAAATAGTAGGTGAGATTGACGATGAATATGACACTGCAGAAGTTGATGTCGAGGTGTTAGGTGATGGTATTATCCGAGTCCCGGGTAAGATCGACATTGAAGAGGTCGAAGAGCACTTCGATATTGAGTTGCCTGAGGGACCATATGAGTCGGTAGGTGGGCTCATTATTCACACGCTCGGTCGGATCGGCAGGATTGGTGATGCTTTGGAAGTTGGTGAGTTGCGATTTACCATTAAGAGTGCGACCAGGAGAAACATCAATATTGTCGAGGTTTGTCGCAAAGATGCGGAGCAACAGGAATGATGAGCGTTCCGCAAAAAGCTCTGCTTCCCTTTTGTTTGCTTTCCGCCGGATTGCTGTGGCTCGGTTTTCCCGGAGGTGGTGAGTTGTGGCCTGTACTGTTTATTTCTCTAGTGCCGGTGTTGTTCACCGTGACCCTGGGCTCTGCCAAAAAACGTTTCGGCTATGGTCTGGCGGTGGGGATTCTCCACTTTCTTTTGCAACTCTATTGGATTGTCTTTGTTCTCGGGCGCTATGGCGGTTTGCCCTGGTATTTTGCCTATCCGGCAACAGTGCTTCTTGCCCTCTATATGTCCTTCTATTTTGCTTTTTTTACAACCGTAGCCGGTGCAGTCTGGCAGCGTTGGGGAGCCATCGCCTTTCTCTGGCTGGCACCTTGTCTCTGGGTGGGTATTGATTGGCTGCGAGGCATTCTTTTTACCGGATTTCCGTGGATGGATATAGGTTACGGTTTGTGGCAGTCACCCTACATTGTCCAGGCTGCTGATCTTTTCGGTCACCATTTCCTCACCTTTTTAATTGTCCTGGCCAATAGCGCAATCTTTCTGGCAATTCAGCACGGCAAAAACAGGAAAGTGGCAGTGCAGCTGATTGCTGTTGCCCTGGTGTTTGTGGCGGTGACTTTCTATGGTAACCTGCGGAGCAATCAACTTGAGAAAAACTTGGCCGCAAGTGATACCATGGTTTTCGGGGTTGTTCAGGGGAATATAGATCAGAGCAGGAAGTGGGTTCCTGAAGAACAGCAACGGACGATGGATACATACCTTGTCCAGACCCGCGAGCTCCTCTCCCGTCCTGATCCCCCAAAACTGGTGGTTTGGCCAGAAACTGCCCTGCCATTTTATCCAACACGCAATCCTCTTTTCCATGCACTGCCCCGGCTGGCCTCCGCTGGTAACATAAG
>JASJDT010000282.1 GCA_030065655.1 Desulfocapsaceae bacterium
CCTTACTTGGATCAAAATCAGGCTCTTGATCGAATACTTTAACCCCTTGAATCTCAAAGGTCAGCAGGCTTTTCATGTAGAATCTGACGAGTGAGTCGACAAAAACCTGTCGAAATTCCTGCTTCTGCTGGGCGGTTGCCTGTTTCGCATGCTTCCCCATAACGGATGTGGTAAAGGATTGGAAATCTACCACGGGTTCAAGTACGTCGATAACCGCCTCGACCATCTCATCTGTTACCTCTTTATCTTTACCATGTCGCTTCTTTAACTCCTCAATTGTAGAAAGAGCTATGTCCACGGATTCTCTCACGACTTGACTTGGATCCTGTGGCACGGACGACTGTGCCGAAGCGAACAACAGACCGGTTAATAACATAGCCATATAGCTGATAAGACATAATTTTTTCATAGACTATTCCTGAGATTGTTTTACGGAATGACTTACTTTTGTTTTTTTGGAATATCGATGATTTCCCGTTGCCTTTTCAAGGTTTTTCTCTCTGACGTATTTTCCTCTGCCGGTTAATAGTAGCAGGCTTGGCAGCACCAGGAGATTGGCAAGCAGGGCACCGATCATTGCCAGAGAGGTCAATAGGCCAAAGTACACCGTGGGGATAAAGTTGGAAAAGCTCAGTACCGAGAAACCGATAACCACGGTAAACGACGTATAATACAATGCACTTCCTATACCGCTGTGACTATTTGCAATGGCGGTCTCTACGTCTTCTACCTCGGTCACTTCCTTTTTGAACCGATGCAGATAGTGAATGGCATCATCGACACCAATACCAATAATAATTGCGGCAATGGTAATGGTCATCAGGTCAAGGGGTATGCCAACAAAGCCCATAAAAGCGAGAATCACCGCCGCCGACATGACATTGGGCAGAAGTCCAAGGACTGCCAGTCTAATCGACCGCAACAGAATGACAAACATCAGAAACGTAGCTCCAATCACAAATATCAGCGTTGATTTCTGCGAATCGAATAGATGTTTGAGCATACCGTTGAACAATACTTCCATACCGGTAAGCCGCACACTCTCAGGTGCAATACCCAACTCTGTCTTGGTGAAACGGTCAATATCTGCGAGCAGCTTTGAGTGAGAAAAAGGTGGCCCAGTCTCGTGAACTCTGGCTGATAAACGAATCAGGCCGCTTTCCGGAGAGGCAAAAGGTGCAATAATTTCACGACGAACATCTTCGGGCAGTGCTCCAAAGGCTCCCATGAGCTCAAGGCTTCCCAGTGGTTCGCCATCAGTGATCGTCTCACCCAGTTGTTTGAGCGTCAGGATGGAGAGGGTCTTACCTATTTCCGGCTTTTCATCCAGATAGGCATGCAAATTCTGCAAATAGGCAAACTTATCGGGAGTGAACCAATACCTTTCCGGATAGACATCTTCCACCTCCGTAAAAAAATCACTTTCTTCATCGAGGTTGGGAGGTGAATAAGGGGGAAGGTGCAGAATTATATCGAGCGGGATCGTACCGCCAAGATATTTGTCAATTTGATACAAGCCCTTGTGGATTTCCGTCCCGGAACGAAAATAATCCATGAAGCGGTTGTCAAGGCTTACTCTATTAATGCCAAATACTGCAACCACGCATGAAGTGGCAGCCAGCCCCAGAATAAATGTGGTATGTCTGATGGACAGTTGTCCGAAAAACCTGCTTACCCGTGGTTCCCGGAAAGAGGTTATGGCAGCGTTCCCTCCTGAAAACAGAAGAAGCACAGCGGCGAAAAAACTGTAGGTGACCAAAAACGAGATGGCTATGCCGGTGCACATGATCCAGCCGAAATCCATGACCGGGACAATCTCACTGGTTATCAGCGAGGCGAAGGCCACCATGGTTGTCAACGCCGTATAGGCACAGGGCGCAAACTTGTCCGTCATGGTTTGAAAGACCAGAGCTCTGTGGGAAAGCTCTTGATTTTTCGCCTTCAATTCACGAAATCTGACGATGAGATGAATCGAGAGTGAGATGTTTATAATTGCTATCAACGATATGAAATTTGATGAAATAACCGTGGTTGGCTGCCTCAGAAAGCCAAGCAGGCCAATGGCTATGGTGATAGCGATCCCCGTACTCATCAAGGGCAGAAGAACCCAACGGAGTTGCCTGAAAATAATGAGCAACATGATCGAGGTCAGAGTCAGAACAGTGAGCCCGAAAAAGGTAATATCCCTTTTGACATATTCAACCATATTGGAAGCTATCAATGGAATACCGCCCAGATGAATGACCACTTCACCACCGAGATCATCACGGATCTGGCGTATTTCATCCAGAGTTGCATCGCGGCGGGTCAGGCTTTGCTCGCGTTCACTGCGATACAATTCTTCTATTTCTGCCAGCTTTTGCTGGTCCTGCCCGGATAGATTGTCCTGTTGGCGCAGCTTGTTGCGTTTGGCGTGTAGTTTGTCAAGTTCTGGATCTTCCACCAGATCAACGCGAAGGGCGGTGGTGCGACCATCGACAGAGATGAGCAACTCACGGAAGAATGGGCTTGTCGTTAATTCTTGTGCGGCAAGTTCCAGATCAACATCATCTGCACGAAGGGTTTTAAAGTTTTCCGCTACTTTATTAATTGGTACGGGAGGATTGCGAAACAGTGGAGCATCGAGTATGGAAGAAACCGCTTTGACCCCGTTCACCTGTTTTAAGGTGGTGGTTAGCCGATCAATTTCTGAAAGTGTTGCTTGTGTAAAAATTGTGCCGGATTTCGGGGTGTAGGTGAGAAATAAAAAATCCTGACTGGGAAAATTTGCGGAGACCTGCCGGTAATACTCCAGGTCGGGGTCACCCTCGGCAACCAGGGTATCTTCGGAGGCATCGAAACTAAAGTGTCTGGTGTAATAGGTGGCTAAGAGGCTTACTAACAGGACTGCTATGACGATAAGCACCGGGTGATTCAAAAAACTAAGATAGCACCGCTTACAGAGGGAAAATATCTCTCTCATATTCTAAATCAGCCTCTTTTCATTTATTTAAGAGGCTTAGTTCTAAAGATAGAAGCAGGAAAGCAACCAAATTCCTGCGAATTACTATGAATCATTGGGTAACGGTTGCAGGTCAATAGCATACGCCATACCATATTTTGCCAACCTTATTCAACAAGGAAGGGATCTTCCTCAACTTCCCCGTCGTTGATTAAAAACTGACGGCGCTGTAAATAGGCATCGCGAAGAAAGAGGTAACGATCGCCAATGATAAGCTCCTCTGAAGCCAGCAAACGCTCACGCTCAACAATAATTCCAGCCCCCAAAATCGACCAGCGAGCAGTATCATCTTCTATATAGTTGACCGGGTTGGTAAAATATCCGGGAACGAGACCAATTCCGTCTCTCACTGTTGCCGGTCCCAGAAAAGGCAACACCACATATGGTCCGCTGCCAAAGCCCCAGACAGCAAAGGTCTGCCCAAAATCTTCATCATGAGCAACCAGCCCAACTCCCGTGGCAACATCGAATAAACCGGCTATCCCAAGGGTTGAGTTGGTAATAAAGCGGAACATATCGCTTAAACCCTTATCTACTTTCCCCTGGAGAAACTGATTGATAAAGACGTTTATATCACCAAGATTATCAAAGACATTGCGTAAGCCTTTACGGAAAAATTCCGGAGTAACATAGGCATATCCCTGAGCAACCGGTTTTACGGCATACTTATCAACAGTGTCATTGAAGGTCTGTACTTTTCGATTAAAAGGCTCCAGAGAATCAACTGTTTGATCTGTCGAAGCGCAGCTACTGAGTAGAATAATCAGCAGCAGTATGATAACTCGCTTAATAAAGCTGCTTTTCGAGATGATTGCAAAAAATGTCATGAAATTCATTTGCTCCATTAAAAATGTGGTAAAAGCATTCAGGTATAAAATAATTCTTTCATTACATCTTTTTATGTCTAACCTTTTGGAATCATGTCTTTTTGTCCCAATCCGTTGGCTGGGCCGGCAGGGGGGAGGAAAACTATGATTTAGAAAAGAGAATAAGCACAGTTAAAAAAATTTCATGATATTCCGAGATCGAAGCCTTCAGCTTTATTTCAAAATGTCCCCAAGTTATGAGGTTTGTTCAATAGATTTGTCCTAACTCGTTCTCATCTTAAAACTAACTCGCAATCAGGTCACTAGCCCACTGAACGGCTTCCGGGTAGTCATCGCAGTCCAGGATAAATTCCTGTCCCCTTCCCACCGAAATGAGTTCTGTTTTGTCACCTCTCTTCTGCCACCGTTTTTTGTCTGCATGATAGGTAAGGGGTTTACGATTTTTGCCAGGATGGAACCAGCCGGGCAATTCCCAAAGTGATACTCTTCCTGAACAGGGTTTAGTCAACTGGCGGTTTTGAGAAAAGAAAGAAAAAGCTCCTGCTCCTGGCACGCTTTCGGCAAACTCATCAAGGTGGAGGTGTTGTTTGGCAACATAAATCAGGTTATTTGGTTCAGAACTTTTTCTAAAATGTGGGTGGTATTGCAACCATTCATATTCACTGGACGGGGAAGTTCCAGGTACCACCATCTCGGCGACCTGCAGCCATCCCCAGATTACATGGCATGGTCGGGAATCACGCTTCCAGACATATGTTCCGTTCAGCATTTCAACGCGACGGAAAAGACCAAAGAACAAAAACAGATCTCCCGGTCCAACGCCATTGTTGCGCAGATGACTCAGAGCCTGACCCTTCTGCCCGAAAAGTGGTTGCCAGTTTGGCAAACGCGGCAGGCTTTTTGCCGCGAGATCAGGATCTATATGAACACCAAAGTGAGGGGAAATCCGCCCTTTGGTAAGGCAGGCAACGAGATTTCCCAATGAATTTCCTTGGTAAATGATGTCTTCGTAGGTGATGGTCGAGTTTCTATCCGGAATAGGCAAGGCCACAATTCGGCCGTCTGGGAAAATGGGGCTTGGGACACCCCCGGCAGAAGAGTCAAAGCCTTTTCTACTGAGGATAAGCTTCATAAGATTCAGATTATAAGCAGGGGGATTTTTTTACTGGAGGAGGTGTAATGAGGGACAATTAGCTTTCCATGGATATTTCTTCAATACGCCCGTCGGTATCAAATCTCACGCTTATGACATACGTCGTAACCTCATCTGGGAGAGTGAAATCAAAAACACAATCCTCATCCCAGGTGCCTTGAAGTACAAGCAAATCCAAAACGTTTTTGGGATCAGGCTTTGACAAGCCCAGGTGCTTCTGCCAATATTCCGGTCCAAGTTCAGCAATATGGTGTTGCCCAAACATGGTTACGCCATACTCCTGTTCCGGTGTGCCATATGCTGATTTGATAGCATCTATGGCTTTTTGTTTGCGTTTGTTCAATTCATTAGGAATCATGGATTTTCCTTATTTCAATCAAAAAAATAATAATTAAAAATACATCTGCCGAATATTCTGAGTCGCAGTATCTGGTATATTTTCCTCATCAATTATAATACAGCTCAGCTAGAGCTTTTAATGTTGCTTTTCATCCATCTCGGCATTTTCGTCATATATCCTGGTGTAATCAGAGAATTCTGTGCCAGAGAGATCTTCCTCAATTACTTTTTTTGCTGTTTCAAAATCTACTACAAAGTTGCAGATTTCCATTGTGCCGCTGCCGATGCTGCCACCATCACAGTGGCCTAAGCCGGTCCAACCCAGAGTCTCATTCATTCTTTCCTCGAGGCGCTGCCGCTTGTCAAGATCATCAGTGGTTCCCATACCATCTATGGCATACTCAATGAGCAGTATAGAATGTTGTTCTAAATCAACAGGCCGAAAACCTTGGGCAACCAAGCTATCTATCTCGACTTGGATTGTTTTAGCTGCCTTTTTAAACAGTGAATTTTTAACAGTCTTGGAGCTGCCCTGAGTACCAAGCTTTCCCCAGTGGACGGTATGGGTACCATTTTCATTATCCCATGTTTCCCAATATTCCTTTATACCATCGGCAAGT
>JASJDT010000283.1 GCA_030065655.1 Desulfocapsaceae bacterium
TACAGCCGGGCTCCCGGTTGAAGATCCAAGAAGAACTCAAATCATTTCATCCATTGCTCATCATCAATCGAGTTGTTCCCGGCTCAAAGCTCAACACCTTAAAACTTAAAAAGCTGGCATCTAAATATTTAGGAATATACCTGCCGGAACTTGGCGAAATTCCTGAAGATGAGAAAGTTCCCCAATCAGTACAGGCGTACATGCCGATCAGTGAATATGCCAGCAATTCGAATGCTTCTGCCGCTTTACTTGAAATCACAGCCAAGCTTGATAAAGTTATCGAACTTTTTGGCAGTTAAATGGAGTGGGTTTTAATCTTTCCTGGTCATACCATCAAGAAACAATTCCAACATTGCCGCGGCACTGCCGTGAAAAAAATAATCGCTACCGACACCTCCGCTCCTTTCTCCATGGGTAAGCACCGTTTCTTCAATATTGAACTCATAAATCAATCCACCAGAGTATTTCACCTGTTCCGGTAAAGCAGCTGCCGGATAAACCTGCGCTGATGTTCCAATCACCATCAGCAAATCACAGCGGTGAAGGAGATTATGTATTTCATCAAGTTGACGAACATTTTCCCCAAACAATACGACATTCGGCTTGAGTACACGGTCGCAATGGCTACACAATGGCAGCTTCTCTTCTTCCAGCACGTCAACAGGAGGTTTGCATACATCTCCACAGCCTAAGCACTGGAGGTAGTGATGATTGCCATGAATTTCCAAAACGACACTGCTACCGGCGTCCTGATGGAGATTATCGATGTTCTGGGTTACTATTCCATTGAGTTTTTTCATTTCCTCCAGTTGCGCGAGAATTTGATGTGCCTGAATGGGCTTCTTGCCAACAAGCCCCCTGCCCAAGGCTCTGAACAATTTCCAGGATTTCTCAGGATGTGTATGAAAAACTGAAATAGTACCGTACTCATCGGGGGGGAATTTGGACCATAATCCACCAGGACTGCGAAAGTCATCAATTCCACTCTCGACAGAGATGCCTGCCCCGGTTAAGGCTACACAGTGGCGGGCGCTGAGGAACTTTGCTACGGCCTCTTCAAGATGTTCCCTGCTCTGCGAGGTTATCTGTTTCATCGGCAACTCCTCTGGTTAGAGTGATCTGTCAATGACGGTAATGAAATGGGTTGAATATACGACTCTTTATACAAAAGCTATCATACCCAGTATCACTATGGCAAATCTTCGTAAAGAAAAAGCCCTTATCTGCCATATAGGCAAACAAGGGCTTCAAATTTGAAGGTAAAAAAGCAATCCTGATTACCCTCAATTCTCAGCTTATTAAACCAGAGTGGGAAAGGGTTGCTCTTTTTTGAGTGTCTGCAGCCTGGACGGCTGCAGTCAAGCCCACAGGGATGGGTTTACGGCGTCCCAAGAAAAGAGCAGCCCTTCCTAATAACTATTTTGCTGAACTTCAGGGGTAATCAGAAAAGCAGTTAAAGTTCTATGATTCCAGAGGTAGGGTAACAGTGAAAGTTGACCCCACACCAAGCTCACTTGTAACATCAACCTTGCCATTATGGGCAAGTACAATATGCTTGACAATGGCAAGTCCCAAGCCTGTTCCACCACGTTTGCGGCTTCGGGCTTTGTCACTTCTATAAAAACGTTCAAACAATCGAGGCAGGTGCTCTGCAGAAATTCCGATGCCAGTGTCCTGTACTCGAATTGTCACTATATTTTCATCTTCAGCAGTAACAGCTTCGGCAATGACCTTAACAACATCTCCTTTTTTACTGTATCTAATGGCATTTACCAGGAGGTTAACAAATGCCTGCTCAATCAAGGTCTCATTCATTCTCAACTGAATATTATTTGAACATTCCAGTACAATTGAAACGCCTTCTTCTTCGGCGCGGTGCTCACAGGTTTCAATGGCCACATCCAACACCCTGCAGAGACTCCCCTTTTCCAAAGTAATCTGACCATGATCTGCTTCCTGTTCAATTCTGGAGAGTGCCAGGAGGTCTTCAATAATTTCGTTGAGCCTTTCTGCCTGACGTAAAACCGTATCCAGGAACTTCAATGCATCATCTCTGTTATCCAGTGCACCATCCAGCAGGGTTTCCACATAACCCCGGATTGAGGTAATCGGGGTGCGGAGTTCATGGGAGACATTCGCCACGAAATCACGACGTACATTTTCCAAACGCCGAAGTTTTGTGACATCATTCATAACCACCAGCACACCGAGAACGTTCTTCTCATTATCGTTTAGCGAGACAATATTGGTCTGCAGAAATTTTTGTCCCTCTGTATCCTGATGTATTATCTCATCTTCTTTCGATATACCGGTTTTGAGAACCTGTTTGATTTGGTTATGGAGGTTAAAGTTTCGCAGGATCTCCTGGATTATTTTCCCCCTGGCAGTTTCCTTTTCAATTCCCAGTAGCTCTGCTGCTGCAGAGTTGATATTTATGACCCGCTCTTCCGGATCCAAGGCAATAACTGCCTCGACCATGCTGGAGAATACGGTTTCAAGTTCGTTTCGTTGGCTTTCAATGGTTTGGATTCGCTCGTTGAGCTGAGCAGCCATGGTATCCATTGTGGTGGCCAGGGTGGCAACCTCAAGAGATGCCGAAGCACCTTTGGAAGCAGACATTCTCCGTGAAAAATCACCCCGAGAAAATCTCTCGGCCGCACTTTTTATCTCTTCCAACGGCCTGCTGATATTGCGGGTAACCAGTAGCGAAGCAACAACTGCAAGAAAGGCAAAAACAATCAATCCAAATGCTATTCTGCTGGTAATGGTTTTAAGATTTATTTCAATAGCATCAGCTGTTACCGACATTCGTAAAACTGCCTGAACCTCTAGCTTAGCTGTGAAAACAGAATCTTTTTGTAATTTTGAGAAAATAGGAATTGCAACATAGAGCATATCCTGTCCCAGGGTGCGTGAATACCGCAGCGATTTACCAACCGCTCCGTTGAGCGCAGCAATGATTTCCGCCCGATTATGATGGAGCTCCATGGTGTCCGGGTTTTCATTGGAATCTGCAACAACCTTACCATCGGGCAGAATAACCGTTACCCTGGTATTTGATTCTCTGCCTGAGTTTTTACTATATTCCCGTAGTTTCTCGGTAAGTCCATTATCCAACATTTCACTGACGAATGGTTTTGCCAAGTAGGCGCGGGCAACAAGCCCTTTTTCGAGTTCTGCGAGGTAAAATGTATTGAGTGAGGCTTTACCAAACCAGGCTACACTGATGACCGTAACTACAAGAATAAGAAGATTTGCAGGAAAAATCTGCCAGATGAGTTTTCTTTGCTTCATAATCTATCTAGGCGTCGGCTTCCCAGTCTGATTTCAGACGATACCCTATTCCCCTGACAGTTTCTATCATCTTTCCAGCTTCCTTCAATTTCTTGCGCAGGCCAAAGATCTGAACGTCTATCGCACGAGGTGTAATTAAGAAATCATAGCCTCTAACAGAGTCGATAATCTGTTGCCTGGTAAAAACCCATCCCGGTTTTTTTCCAAGGAAAGTGAGAATTCCAAATTCGGTCATGGTGAGTTGCAAGAGTTCTTCACCTAGCCGAACTTCATGTCTGCCCTGATCTATGGTGAGGTTGTTAATGGTTATTACATCCTGGGTTGAATCGATACCATCACTTTTTCCATCTTCCGCCCGACGAAGTACTGCCTTAATTCGGGCAATCAGAACCTTGGGACTGAAAGGTTTGGTAATATAGTCGTCTGCTCCGCTTTCCAATCCGGCAATGATATCCTCTTCTTCACCTTTGGCGGTAAGCATGATTATGGGTGCATTTACCTCCTTGGAATCCTGTTCTTTGCGCATCTGCCCACATACTTCAAGACCAGATAGTCCCGGCAACATGAGATCAAGGAGAATGCAGTCGAATTTCTCAGTGCGGAGAATTTCAAGAGCCTCTTCACCGGAATCGGCGCAGGTGACATTAAAACCCGTGCGAATCAGGTTATAGCTAACCAGTTGCTGAATGTCAGTGTCGTCCTCGACAATTAAAATACTTTTCTTATTCATACTTATGGATTTTTATTATTCTCAAACGATTTAACAACCATGAAAGAGCAGATGCTAAGCCTTAAAACCCTTTGATTGCAAGTATCTTTACCCAATATTGCTACCACAATTTCATCATTGCAACAAGAAGATGCATCATTTCGTCCACCGCTGCAACCCCTTTTACTGCTCCTAACACAATCCTAATAATCTTCTAATTGCGCAGAAACATTCATCACGTAACTTCTCCGCACAAAGATGAAGTATCACCAAGGGGAATTACCATAAGGTTTCAAATACACAATGCTTCCGCACTATACTTTCCACCACGAGTTGGAAAAACTGAATAAAAAGATTTTGGAACTGAGTTCTGAGGTTGAAGACCGGGTCAGACGTGCTGCCGATGTTATTACGACCCAGGACCCAGAAGTGATCCAGTCTATTATCCTTTCCGATTATATCATCGATGAAATGGAAGTCGAAATTGAGGAAGATTGTCTCAAGATACTGGCACTTCATCAACCTGTTGCCAGCGACCTGCGTTTCATCATAGCAGTTATAAAAATCAACAACGAAATGGAGCGTATTGCCGACACTGCCGTCAATATTGCAATGCGGGTTGAAACTATATCTAAATGCCAGCCCCTGAACCTTGATTTCGATTTCAGTGTGATGTCGGAAAAAGTCATCACCATGTTACGAATGAGTTTGGATTCTTTAGTAGAGCGTGATTCAGACAAGGCAAGAGAGGTTTTCCTCATCGATGACGAAATCGACGCTATGCGAAACAGGGCCTATAAGCAAATAACCAAGCTCATACCGGACCATCCTCAACAGGCTGGCTGCCTTATCAACACCTATCTGATGGCACGCCACCTTGAGAGGATCGCCGATCGGGCAACAAATATTGCCGAAGAGGTTGTTTACCTAGTTGAGGGTACCATTGTACGAACCATTTCATAGAAAATTGATATTTCTATGAAAAACTACTCATCACGCTAATGATCTACTCATATTTTCTGCCATTGCTGCTCATCCTCTCGTTTGCAGCCTATTATTTTGGGGCTACCAGAGCTCGGAAAGTGGCTGAGATTAGCGGTGGAAGAAACCACTCTCTACCAGGTTATTATGGTCTCTTTACGGCAATTTGGTGCCTTACACCAGCGCTTGTCCTCTACAGTATCTGGCAGGTGGCTGAAGCCAGCGTACTCACTTCAATGATCGTACAGGGTCTACCAGCCGATATCCTGAAGCTTTCTCCAGCAGAACTCACTCTGGTGATCAATGATATAAAAAATATTGTTGCCGGCGATATCGTTGCCGGTGTGGAAGACGTTGCAGTCAGACAAGCAGCAGACAATTACCTTATTTTGCAGAACCGTTATCGCCTCATCGTCACTTTGGTTCTGTTAATCACGACCTTGGTAACCACATGGCCGGCATATCGGAAAATCTCTCCCACTCTGGAAGCCCGCAACATCGTTGAAACTGTCGTCAAATATTTTCTCATAGTCTGCTCGGCTCTGGCGATTCTGACAACCATTGGCATTGTCCTCTCCGTACTTTTCGAAGCCGTCCGGTTTTTCAAAATCATTCCAATTACTGATTTTATCTTTGGTCTTGATTGGAGCCCACAAACCGCAATTCGCGAAGATCAGGCAGGTTCATCCGGTGCTTTTGGAGCAATACCGATATTTGCCGGCACAATGCTTATCGCCTTTATTGCCATGATGGTTGCTATTCCAATCGGTTTGATGTCGGCGATCTATCTCTCAGAGTATGCTTCCCAGAAAATTCGTACAGTAGCAAAACCTTTGCTCGAAATTCTCGCCGGGATTCCCACTGTGGTTTACGGATTTTTTGCTGCACTGATTATTGCTCCAGCGATACGTGATGCGGGGGCTGTTCTTGGACTCAGCGTAGCCTCTGAAAGTGCACTTGCTGCCGGGTTGGTAATGGGCATGATGATTATCCCATTTGTGTCATCGCTTTCCGATGACGTCATCCATGCGGTCCCTCAAGC
>JASJDT010000284.1 GCA_030065655.1 Desulfocapsaceae bacterium
TCATCACTATTTTTCTGGGAGTCACCGTTGGAGCTACTGCGACAGCAGAACAGTTTCTCAAGGTAGAGACCTTGGTAATTTTGGCTCTAGGCATGACCGCTTTTGCTATTGGTACGGCTTCCGGAGTGCTGATTGCCAAGCTGATGAATAAGCTCATGAAGATAGATATCAATCCGTTGATCGGGTCTGCAGGCGTGTCCGCGGTTCCAATGGCGGCAAGGGTTTCGCAGGTTGTTGGCCAGAAGGAAGAGCCATCTAATTTTCTGCTGATGCATGCCATGGGACCTAATGTCGCCGGGGTTATCGGTTCTGCCGTATCTGCAGGGGTGTTGTTGTCGCTTTTTGGTAATTAGGGAGCCATTTGTAAAATCAGCTTTTGCAAAAGGCTCCAGGGGAATTGTCCTAAAAATGAAACTTAGAGAAATGGACTCTTGAAACGATGCACGATGAATTGAATCCCGAAGTAAAACAACGTCTGGAGAAAGCCGTTTTGGAAGTTTTCTCCCATTCGGATTTTCACAAGGCCAGTATCCGTGATGTGGCGGAAAAGGCAGGCGTAAGTTTTACCACAATATACAAGCATTACGGCAGTAAAGAACGTCTGGTGTTCGCCTACGTTGATGTCTGGATGGGAAAGTTGACCGATAGAATCGTCGATCATCTTCATGGTATTGAAGATTTAAAAGAGAAACTGCGCAAAGTCTTCTGGTTGCAGCTTGACTACTATGAACGTCATGAGGGACTTGGCCGTATCGTATTCATGACCCTGCCCATGAAAACCTGGATGGCGGATGAGAACTTTAAACAGCGCCGGATGATGAGCCTGCTGGTCGATGTTCTCCGGGAAGGTCAGCGGCAGGGAGTGTTGAACAATGAAGTGAGGGCTGGAATACTCCTCGATTTCATGATGGGTTTTGTCCAGCGCAGCTTTTTTATGTGGATACAAAGGGGAAAGAAAGGAAGTCTTGCTGAACAGGCTAACGAACTTTTTGAGATGTTATGGCAAGGTATGACGCAACCTAAATAGTTCACTAAAACTAGCAATTTTGGCCGATATCTTCGTTGTGCTCAAAATTTTATCCTCAGGTAAGCGAACGCAGTGAGACTCCGTGATATTGGTCATATGCCTGTGGTAAAATTTTTCGAACGCCTTGATCTCAACCAAAATTGCTAGTTTTAGAAAGGAAACTAAATAGTTCCCTTCTTAGAGGACTTTTTAAGGAAGGAAACTCAATAAAATTACCAATAGAGGGAGGCCCAGCATGAAAATTCTGAAAATCGACCATTTGGGAATCGCGGTAAACAGTATTGATGATGGCAAAAACTTCTGGTCGGATGTACTCGGGCTTGAGTTTGAAGGCGCCGAAACCGTTGAAGAGCAGAAGGTTACCACAGCCTTCTTTCCTGTTGGTGAGAGTGAGGTAGAATTGCTCGAATCTACCTCTCCTGACGGTCCGGTGGCTAAGTTTATCGAAAAGAAGGGGCAGGGTTTTCAGCATGTCGCCTTTCGTGTGGCCAATATCGAGGAAGCATTGGAAGAACTGAAGGCCAAGGATATCCAGCTTATTGATCAGCAGCCGAGAATTGGCGCTGGGGGAGCCAAGATAGCCTTTATTCACCCCAAAGCAACCGGTGGAATCCTGGTTGAGTTGTGCGAACGTTCATAGAGATGATTTCTTCTATAGATCATAGTAGCAGATCATTCTTACAGAAGAGGAGCAGCAAATGAGTGAACATAAGGATTTAGGCAAATGGAAAGAGCTGGCGAGCAAGCAGATGAAGGGGAAGTCCGTTGATGCTTTGGAATGGCTCACTCCTGAAGGCATTACTGTAAAACCGCTGTATACGGCCGAAGACCTCGCAGGCATGGAGACGGTAAACACCTTGCCGGGAATGGCACCCTACGTGCGTGGACCCATGGCAACGATGTATGCCGGCAGACCCTGGACAATAAGGCAGTATGCCGGTTTCTCAACGGCTAAAGAGTCCAATGCCTTCTACCGAAAGGCGCTTGCTGCAGGCCAAAAAGGTCTCAGCGTTGCCTTCGACCTGGCAACGCACCGGGGCTACGATTCCGATCATCCAAGAGTTGCTGGTGACATCGGCAAGGCGGGAGTCGCCATCGATTCTGTCGAAGATATGAAGATCCTCTTCGATGGTATCCCCCTTGACAAGATGTCCGTTTCCATGACCATGAATGGTGCGGTTATTCCAATACTGGCAGGTTATATCGTGGCTGCCGAGGAACAGGGAGTGACCCATGAGCAGCTCACCGGCACCATTCAGAATGATATTCTCAAGGAATATCTGACCAGGAACACCTATATCTATCCACCAACCCCTTCAATGCGGGTTATCTCTGATATCATGGCTTTCTGTTCACAGAATATGCCGAAGTACAACACCATCAGCATCAGCGGCTACCACATGATGGAGGCGGGAGCCAACTCGGTTCTGCAGACCGCTTTTACCCTTGCAGACGGTGTGGAATACGTCAAAGCGGCGTTAAAAGCCGGCATGGATATCGATACTTTTGCCCCGCGGCTTTCCTTTTTCTTTGGCATCGGTATGAACTTCTTCATGGATATCGCCATGCTCAGGGCGGCAAGATTTCTCTGGCACCGGTTGATGAGCCAGTTCAATCCTCAGAACCCCAAATCATCCATGCTGCGGACGCATTGCCAGACTTCGGGCTGGAGTCTTACCGAGCAGGATCCCTATAATAATGTGATCCGTACAACCCTGGAAGCAATGTCAGCGGTGCTGGGTGGTACGCAGTCGCTGCACACCAATTCCTTCGATGAGGCTATTGGCCTGCCCACGGATTTTTCCGCTAGAATCGCCAGGAATACCCAACTGCTTATTCAGGAAGAAACAGAGGTGTGTCACGTAATTGATCCGCTGGGTGGATCGTACTATGTTGAAGCCTTGACCAAGTCCATTGTCGATGAGGCCCAGAAAATTATCGATGAAATTGAGGAGTTGGGCGGCATGGCTAAGGCCATCGAGTCGGGTATGCCGAAGATGCGTATCGAAGAGTCGGCAGCTCGAAAGCAGGCCAGAATTGATCAGGGCAGTGATGTTATTGTCGGGGTCAATAAGTACAAGCTTGAAGATGAAAAAATTGACTTTGAAGTGCGTGAAGTACCCGCCACCGTACGCGATGAGCAGGTGGCCAGGCTGAAGGAAATCAGGGCAACCCGTGACAACGATGCGGTGGGCAAGGCTCTTGCCGATCTAACCCGAGCGGCGGAAACCGATGGCAATATCCTGGAAGCGGCGCTTCCGGCTGTACGGGCCAGGGCCACCGTCGGTGAAATATCCGATGCGCTGGAAAAGGTGTTTGGTCGTTATGTGGCCACGACACGATGTATATCCGGGGCTTATTCCTCAGAATATGGAGCGAGTAACGAAGTGATTGAAGAACTGCGGGGCAGAACGGAAGCATTCATGAGCAAGCAGGGTCGGAGACCGCGTATGTTGGTCACCAAGATGGGTCAGGATGGTCATGACAGGGGCATTAAAGTAATTGCCAGCTCCTATGCCGATCTTGGTTTTGATGTCGATATCAGCCCAATGTTTCAAACTCCGGCAGAAGCTGCTAAAATGGCCATCGAAAACGACGTGCATGTCGTCGGTGCCTCTAGTCTGGCGGCAGGCCATAAAGCACTGATTCCAGAATTAATTGAAGAGTTGGATAAGCTTGGCGGCAGTGAGATCATGGTGGTGGCCGGTGGCGTCATTCCGCCAGGTGACTATAGTTTCCTCTATGATGCAGGGGTTAAGGCGGTATTCGGACCGGGTACGCCTGTACCGGTATCAGCTGATAAAACCCTGGCGCTGCTCGAGGAGAAATATCTTGCTTGATGGAGGCTTTGTAGCGGCAGATAGATGACTAAAGATTGTACAGTATTTTCTTTTCCGGGGCGGAAGTCGCAGTTTGGCTGAAGCCCCGGAGTTTTGTGTGGTATATATTTTAGCTCGGCAAGATTGTTCATCAATCTCTGGTGTTGGGATATCAAGGCTCGCTGCGACAGCGGGATGGTGTAAATGGAAAAGGATGCGGAGTATTATATTGAGGGGATTCGCAGCGGCGATCGCCTGGTTCTGGCCAGGGCGATAACCCTAGTCGAATCATCACTGGCGGAACATCGGGAGCTGGCCAGGGAGGTCATCAACAGGTTGCTTCCGGATACGGGTAAGGCCATACGGCTCGGTATAACCGGAGTGCCGGGTGCCGGTAAATCCACCTTCATTGAGAGCCTGGGAACGATGCTGACCGATAAAGGCTTACGGGTGGCAGTTCTGGCTATAGATCCCAGTAGTACCCGTAGTGGAGGCTCCATCCTTGGTGATAAAACCCGTATGGAAAAGCTGGCCACCAATGAGTCGGCGTTTATCCGGCCTTCTCCTTCCAGCGGCACACTTGGCGGAGTAGCTGGGAAAACCAGAGAGACGATGCTGATCTGTGAAGCTGCCGGCTATGATATAATCATCATCGAAACGGTGGGTGTAGGCCAGTCGGAAACTGCGGTTGCCTCGATGGTTGATTTTTTCCTGGTGTTGATGATTGCCGGAGCCGGTGACGAGTTGCAGGGTATCAAAAAAGGTGTATTGGAAGTGGCCGAAGCAATAGTCATTAACAAGGCGGATGGCGAGAACATTAAACAGGCTGAATTGGCCCGAAAAGAATATCAGGCCGCTCTGCATCTGCTGATGCCGCATACTCCTACTTGGACGGTACCGGTACTCACCTGTAGTTCACTTGAGCAGACCGGAATCGCAGATGTCTGGCAAACGGTGGAGAAACATCGCAGTGCGCTGACGAAGAGCGGTGAGTTGGAAGCGAAAAGAAAGGCACAGGCCAAGGACTGGTTTCGCTTTCTCCTTGATGACGGTTTGAAAAACTGGTTTTACTCAGACCCCAGAGTTCAGCAGGAGATGCCGACACTGCTCACCAGAATAGAAAAAGAAGAGATTTCGCCAACCGCCGCTGCAGCCAGCTTATTGAAAATGCTTTTTAACGAATAGCTGTTACCGGTAATTATTTGTACCAGCTGGCATACTTAATATAGCTATGGGCGATACGCTCAATCTCGCCGCTGATCAACTCTTCGCTGATATCTTTAATCTTCTTGGCAGGAATCCCGGCGTAGATGCTCCCCGATTCGACAATGGAACCGGAAGTCACCACGGCACCAGCGGCAATGATGGTGTTGGAGTGAATGATAGAGTCATCCATGACAATGGCACCCATGCCGATGAGGACATTGTCGTGAACCGTACAACCATGCACTACGGCGTTATGGGCAATGGAAACATTATTGCCGATATTGGTGGGTGATTTCTGATAAGTTCCATGAATAACCGCTCCGTCCTGGACATTAACTCTATCGCCCATCTTGATGTAGTGGACATCGCCACGCACCACCCCATTAAACCAGATGCTGCAGTTATCTCCCATTTCCACATCTCCAACCACTACAGCAGTATCCGCGAAAAAACAATCCTTGCCAAATCTGGGTGTTTTACCATTTAGCTCTTTGATTATCATAACATGCTCGCTCTTGTTATTGATGGACTGTGGTTGTGTTAATTTATGAAGGAAACGCTAAAGCAAATTTATGGTTTTACAAGAGCTGTCGGACGACGAAGAATGTGGCACAGGATGAGCTCCTGTGCCACATAACGGTTATTCGATACTACAGAGGGCGGCACCTTTCGAAACCGATTCACCACTTTCGAAATTGATAGTCTTGATTTCCCCATCACAGGGCGCCGGCAGAGCATTTTCCATCTTCATGGCTTCCAGTACCACCACAGTTTCACCCTGTTTAACGGTATCGCCAACTTTCTTCTCATACTTGACGATCATGCCGGGCATGGGCGCGAGTAAAAGGGTGCCGCTGTCACTAACTGCCGGTGCGGCTGGATTCTTCGTTGGGGCAGCCGGAGCAGCCTGCTGTTGAGGGGGTGCCGGGTTCGTCGGTGCTGCTGGAGCAGCCATTTGTTGAGGAGCTGCGGC
>JASJDT010000285.1 GCA_030065655.1 Desulfocapsaceae bacterium
GGCCATACAATTCTACATGCAGAAAGGCTATGGGCGTGGTGCGGCGCAATGCTGGTGCGAGCTTTTCCAGGAGCTGAATATGGATCATCGTCTACTATATGATGCATCAGGTATTTCCAGGCAGTCAGCCAGTTTTGACGAACTTTTTGGCAAGATACTGTCTCAAAAATGGGGGAAGAGTTGAGAAGAGTCAACAATGAGGAATTGATTGGTGGAATCAACCCGCGTATACGATAAATCTCGTCTGGATGTTCTGATTTATGCCCAGGACGGCAGAGGTGTTGGACATGTTTCCAGAAGTGTGGCCATAGGTATGGCCCTGCGGCGGCGATATAGTGACAAGAAAGTATTGCTTATGACCGGTTATCGTCATTGCCAAATGCTCATTGGTGACGCACCTCTGGATTGGCTGAAACTGCCGGCCTATGAAACGTTGATAATCGATGGCAAGGCCAAGGGGAAAAAAGGAGAGACTAATCTTAAAAACTGTTACTTGGGACCAGCGCGCAGTTATTTGCTAAAGTCTGTGATTGAGGAAATGAAACCGCGGGTCATTTTGGTTGACCACCTGCCCATGGGTCGACGTGATGAGCTCGTTGCCTCATTGAATATGACCGCTGGCACTGATACCAAATGGCTTCTCGGTGTTCGTGCGTATCCGGGAAATGATAAAGTCTTCTGGTCCGACGATGCCAGGGAAGTTTTTGCCGAACACTACTCGTCTCTGCTCTGGTATGGTAACTTGGCAATACCTGGAAAGGAGCAGCGTGACAGGTTGGCCGCCCATTTCAACACCAATCCTGCAGATCTGGGCTATGTATCGAGGTTGCTGGAAATGCAACATTGGCAGCCGGCGACCAAAACCAAAGTAACCGGAGTTTTCTCCCTTCCCTGGCTATCTGAGAGCTCCATAAAACTACTCGGTATGCTTATGCATTTCCTGCAAAAAAGAGCAGGGAAGAATGAATTCTATCGCATCTATACCCAGACGGCAGAACTGGAAAAACGCGCACCTGACCTGAGGAGCCAGCTCGAAGAACTGCCAAACTGTGATGTTTGCCAGGCAAGCAATAGCTACTTCCAGGACCTGCAAAGTGCAAAGCTGCTGGTATGTTATGGCGGCTATAACAGCCTGTGCGACATTCTTGCGACAAATGTTCCTGCTGTGGTGATTTTACGAGATATGCAGGACCAGGAGCAGGCTGATCATGTCCAGCGTCTGCAGGAAGAAGCCGCAGGTCTCATTATCGGCTTGCCTGAACAAACACTCGAAGAAACCGAGCTGCATGAAAACCTTATAAGTCAGCTTCAACATCAGGCAGAACCGACAAACCGCCCATGGCTTACCGGGGCGGAACGAGCGGCAGAATATATTGTCTCTATCCTAGGTTAAAAGGGCAATATTCGTCACCAACCTGTACGGTTATTCAGCGAGAGTATTTGAGAACCGTGAAAAGATTTTTTTATGAATCTCAATCTCCCGATTCCACAGAGCTTTCTATTTACAGAAGGAGTGAATTGTCCGCTCTTTTAATATCTCAAGCATAAGTTAGGAGGGCTTCATCATGACAGGTGCGCTTGAATCAACTTATTATTGTGATCATAATCATCCCGATGTTTGTGAAGTTGCGAGAAATATTAAGAAAACTCGAAACACAACAGAGTCAATCGTCTCAGAAACATTTTTATACGTCAGAGACGATATCGCTTTTGGTTTCGATCTTTTTGAACAAAAAGCCTCAGAAACATTAAAAAAAGGCTATGGAGCGTGTTGGAACAAATCATTACTGTTAGTTGCACTTTTAAGATGTAATAACATACCAGCTCATTTCTGTTCAGTTCCTTTAAAAAGAGATTTTATAAAGCCTGCGATAGGTTTGTGGCATATTCTAGCAAATTCTCCATATAACCATTGCTTGGTACAGGTTAATGTAAATGATAAGTGGACAATAGTTGATGCTGTACTCGATAAGAACACATTTGAATCCTTTTATGCCCCTTTAGGTGTTTCCTGGGAAATTGATTGGAACGGGAAGGATGATATGAGGTTGTATTCAGACAGCATTCTAGGTCAAATAAAGGTCTATCATGATATTGATAAGACAATCAATATGCATGTTGGCAACAAGGAATTACCAACTCCACTCGCAAAAGCTGGTAATGGCTTAGTTAACAAAATAATGTGGCAAAAAACAGGATATTCGCCAAGAAAAGCGAGTGCTTAGCTTTTTAAGACACAGTTTGCAGCTTCGGATTTGCTGAAGCCAGCATATGCCACTACCGAAAGAGGTGTCATTGCTGGGTAGTTTATAATTTTCTTACGTTATATGTGATAATTAAGTTCAGAGTATAATTTTGTGAATAATTGCAAATTTTTGGGGAATTCTCTCTGGCTCAATTTATACTGATTTGTTCCCGCATCAGTCGCCAAATTGGGTATGGTAGAGGTTGGCGTACAAGCCTTCATTGCTCAATAGCTGTTCATGCGCACTGCCAGTTTCTCGCCGATGAGCCTGCTCTACAATCCTGCCCTCATCTAAAACCAGGATGAGATCGGCATTGAGAATTGTGCTGAGTCGGTGGGCGATTACCAGACTAGTTCTTCCTTTCATGATTCTATGCAGTGCCTCCTGAATCAAGGCCTCGCTCTGGCTGTCAAGGCTGCTGGTAGCCTCGTCCAACACCAGAATACGGGGATCCTTCAGGATGACCCTGGCAATAGCGATACGCTGGCGTTCGCCCCCACTCAGGCGGTATCCCCTTGCACCCACGATGGTATCGTATTCATCGGGAAGGCTTTTGATGAAGTTATGTATATTTGCCGCCTGACAGGCAGCCTTAACTTCCTGATCGGTGGCATCGGGTCTGGCATAGAGCAGATTGGCTTTGAGGGTATCATTGAAAAGATAGGTTTCCTGGGTGACCATGCCAATTGCTTTGGCAAGAGATTGCTGAGAAATTTCATGTAGTTCATGGTCGTCTAGGAGTATGGAGCCTTCCGTAGGGTCATAGAGGCGAGGCAACAGATAGGAGATGGTGGTTTTGCCGGCACCGCTGGGACCGACAAGAGCTGCAAGCTCCCCGGGTTCTATGGTAAAACGGACGTTTTCCAGAGCCATATTGCGGCTTGGTTTTATAATTGTCGAAGTTTCTGACTGATTACTCTCAAATGCATTTCTGTCATGTTCCAAAGCGGCAAGGCCAGGATAATTCCTGTCATTTTCGGTGAAGCTGAAACTGACATCACGGAAGGTGACTTTGCCCTGCACCTTTGCAAGGTTCACCGCATCGGGGCTATCCTTGATTTCGATGGGAATATCAAGAATTTCAAAGACTCTTTCAAAACTCACCATGCTGGTGGCGAATTCAACGTGAGCGTTGCTGATGGAGCTCAATGGGCCATAGAGCTGGGCGAGATAGGCCCCGAAGGCAACAATAGTGCCTACAGTAAAGACACCATGCAAAACCATATGCCCGCCAAGCCAGAAGACCAATGTTGTACCCACAGCACTGATCAATCCCAGTCCCATGAAAAACCATCGTCCTATCATGGCCTGTCGCACCCCGATATTTGCCACATCGGAACTGCGCTCATAAAAATGTTGTGATTCGGCCGATTGACGTCCAAAAAGTTTGACGAGCAGTGCCCCGTCGATATTCAACGTCTCCTGCATCAAAGAGTTCATCCTGGCGTTTAATTCCATGCTCTGACGCCTGGTTTTCCTCAGTCTTTGTCCAACTTTTCGCGTGGGCGCGACAAAGAGAGGAACAATGGCAATACTAAGTAAAGTCAGGCGCCACTCCAGCGAAAACATGATTATCAAGGTAGCTGCAACGGAGACGAAATTGGTGACGATATTGATGAATGTTCCGGTTACCGCACTCTGTGCGCCAACGACATCATTGTTAAGGCGACTCATCAATTCACCGGTTTTCGAATGAGTGAAAAACCGCAGACTCATCTGCGACATATGATTGTATAGAGCATTGCGCAGATCGGCTATCAAGCTTTCTCCAATGGTGGCACTAATGTAGCGTTGCCAAAATCCTATGGCTGCGCTGAGTAGAGGAACGCCTATCATGCCGATGGCGAGGAAGTTGATCCTTTCCGGGTTGCGATTGGCGATGGCATTGTCAATAAGATCCCGCAGCAGTAGAGGCGGAATCAAGCTCAAACCGGTTATGGCAAAGATCGTTGTCAACAACACTAGAATTTTCCAGCGATATGGCCTGGCATACAACCAAACACGCCGAAGCAGTTTGCTGCTCAGTTTTGGGCGATCCCTTTTGTCATCGTATTTAATATAGGTCCACCAGCCAGTACCCAGACCAGATTGCATTTTTCTACCTCGTCATTTTTTAAAGATATACACATGTAAACCTACGTTACTACGCTAAGTAGCTACAACCATCTTGTAAAACAATAAGACGGGTAGAGTGGAGGAATTGTCGGAAACTGGGATGAGTAAAGATTGATCAACAAGGGCAGAGCATACTTAAATACCCGAAGAGCATGGGAGAAGAAAGGGGCAGAGCTGTCGTTGGCGACAAGAGAATTGTTAATTTCACTCAGACCCTTTCTGGCTGTAATAGTAGTATACCTATTCCTGCTAATAGTTAAACTATTGCAGCAGTGGATTAAGATTTGTACCTCCATCGATATTGTATTCTGCTCCGGTAATGAAGCTGGCATCGTCTGACGCCAGAAATGCAACTAAATTAGCAATATCCTCTGGTGTGCCAAATCGTTTTAGGGGAATTCTAGTTTGCATTGCCGATGAAAATTCCTTTATAGCTTCGTCCGGCATACCGAGTTTACCAAAGAGTTCTGTGTTAACAGGCCCGGGATTTACGGAGTTTATTCGTATATGGCGAGGGGCCAATTCGTACGCGGCTGTTCGGGTCAGTGAATTTAGTGCAGCCTTGCTGGCTGCGTAAATCGCGGTGTTTGGCATCCCAGTGTAAGCATTAATTGAGGAGAGATTAATTACGGATGCGCCATCTTTCAGTATTGGCAAGAATTTTTGCAGAGTGAAGAAAGCTCCCTTGAAATTCACGTTCATGATGTTATCGAATTGGTCCTCACTTACGTGTTCAACAGGAGCGAAAGAGGCCACACCAGCATTAATAAAAAGAATGTCTATACTCCCAAAATGAGCCTTAACCTGATCAATCAAATTATCGAGATCCTGTAAATTTGCTTGATCTGCAACTATTGCCTTCACTCCAAGTTCCGTTGCCGCCTTCTCCAGAGCCGTTGGGTTACGACCGGTGATTATTGCATTTGCCCCTAGCTCTTTGAATTTTTGAGCTGTTGCGTACCCCATACCACTATTTCCACCTGTAATTACGGCTGATTTATTATCTAAACTGATCATTATAAATCTCCTTCATAAAGCTATGCTATTTGTAGATATAGCAATTTTGTATATCACTACCTTTTAACCGCGAGCAGGTAATGTCAATTAGCAAAAATTGCTTTTTACACGTTCTAAATGGATTGAGGTCAGCAAGGAAAATGCGCTAAATGTTTAAGAAAAAATGAAGGAGGCCAGTTGGGTAACGAAAGGTATATATTTTGGTATTGGTTGGGGGAATCTTAGGGTACATAATTAGGATCAGAATAAGACTATTTTTACTTTGATCTCAATTATAAAGCAGGCTAAAAAAAGATTACTTCTCACCTAATTCTTCCGGTCCAGAACTTTACGGACTACTTTTGCCATATCGGCAATTCGTATGGGTTTGATTATGAAACCATCGATACTCATGGCTTTAACACTCTCTTGATCTATGAAATCACTATGTCCTGTGCAGATGATTACAGCAATTGTAGTTTTGATTTTTCGTATTTCCTGGGTTAATTCCACACCAGTCATATACGGCATGGTCATGTCGGTCAACACCAGATCAAACTTATCCTGCTGCTGTTTAAATCGCTTCAGGGCATCGGTTGGATTTTCGAACGCCTCTACAGTATAGCCAAGTCTTGTAAGTAATTGGGTAACCATTTTTCTGATGGCC
>JASJDT010000286.1 GCA_030065655.1 Desulfocapsaceae bacterium
TCATCTTCGCTCAACAAGATATGTCACCATACCCCCCTGCCACCAAGACCGAGCCAAACTACATGATCAGTATACACCTGTCAATAGCTTTTTGCGGTGTTGGGATATTCTTTTATCTGTAAAAATTCTGAATATCATTAAGAGATTGAATTAAGGATGAAAGCATTATATCACTAGTTACCAGACTCACCCTGTAGATGTTGGAAATCGTTTTTTAACCTGGAGTTACATGTCAACAAATTGATTAATCAGTTAGATATATAAGGAGCGGATTATGGGACTCGAGATGTTACTGCTTTTCTGTGGAGTGCTCGTCGGTATTGGCGCATCATTCACCGGGCTTGGTGGAGGATTTTTAATGATACCGGTGCTTCTATTTATGGGATACTCTGCTCAAAAGGCGGTAGGAACTTCGTTTATGGCCATTCTTGTTATCTCCATCTCTGCACTGATTGCCCATAATAAATTTGCCAATGTGGATTATAAGGCGGGATTGTTGCTCGGTGTTGGTGGGATTGTTGGTGCGCAGATTGGGGCGAGGTTAGTGCAGCATGTTGCTCTGGGAAGTTTCAAAAGAATATTTGCGGCAATTCTTGTTGGCTTGGCGGTATATCTCGTTTTTCAAAAATAAGACCCGGCTCCATTTCCTGTGATGGAACCGGGGGGGTTGGTGCTACATTGGAGACTCAACTGTTTTTGCAATCACGGATGTATTCTTTGGTAAGGGTTGGATGATCCTTGATAATTTCATCAACCTTCTTCGGTAAAGATTTACTTAAAAACTCATCAATTTCCGCATAGGTCATATTCTGCTGAACCGCTTCGGCAACGAACTTTGCAAATTGTTTTTTATCGGAATCCTTTTCCAGATAGGAGAAAATGCGATGTTCTTCCTTTGCTGCTGCTTTGGGTTGTTCGGGTGATGAAGATTTCTTCAGATTGACCAGATCGTTGCGCAGCTCCTCAACTCCAGTAGACAATGATTGAATATCAGTCTGTGCTGAGGAGAGATCTTTTTCATGCTTTTGGGTCTGTTCCATTCCGGATTTGGTTGAGGCGCTGAGACTACCAAGCTCCTGCAAACATTTGTCCAGCTTTGTCTCTATCTCTTTTTGCTGCACCTCTATCTGATCTACGCGTTCACTGACCGTCGCATCAGGCAGCATGGACACCGATTTTTCCATCTCAACTAGCGCTTGGTCGAAAGAACTACTCTTCTCTTTGAGAGAATCGATGTTCTTTTTCATGGAAACAAGTTCATCACGAACTTTCTTTAATGATGCCTCGGTTGCAAACGATTGATGAGCACCCACAGTTTGCCCGCTTACCTCTGTTGCAGGAGAGGTATCTGTTGGAGAGGTCTTACTGCGGCTTTCTGTCCACGTAGTGGTAAGAGCTCCAACTCTTGCCTGAAGTCCGGCAAACATATCCTTGGCCTTATCCGGCGAATAGATGGCAATAGCACCAAGAAAAACAGCGATGAGTAAAGCAACCGATATGACAAGCGAAAGGCCTAAAGCAATACCAAAAAGGACCGAATAGAGAATGCCCTTTATGATAGAGGCAATTCCTCCGAAGAAGCCTTCGGCGCCAGATCCGGCAACGAAACCGATGATGATGAGAACAGCTAAAAGGACCAGTGCAGATTGCAACAGCGGCTTGCGCATATCGTTATAATTCATCTAACCCTCCTATAGGTTGAATGAGCGGTAGCTTCTAAATATCGAACTGATCTGGTAATTAAATGAGTATACTCCCCTCGTCTTTCTAGTGAACCTTGAAAAAGGATCAGTGTCAAGACGTAAGGATCGTATAGCTCAATCCATGTGCTAATTTATGTCGTCCGCAACGCCTTGATTCTTTGCAAAACAGGTGGGTGGCTGTAGTGCAGGAACACATTCAGGGGATGCGGTGTTAAATTTGAAAGATTTGTTTTGCTGAGTATTTTAAGACTCTCCACTAGATAATGTGGTTGCTTTGTCGACTTTGCTGCATATTCATCAGCTTCAAATTCATGCTTTCTGGAAATGGCGTTGAATATTGTCGAAAGCAGAAGACTTACTGGTGTATAGAGAAAACCAAAAAAAACAAGACTGGCATAAACAGAAACATGCGTCATGGAAAAAGCAGCAAACAATTGTTCATTGTTGATGACCAGTGAGAGAAAGTAGAAAAGTATTCCCGTCTGCATAAAAGAGGCAAAGATCATTTTTATGAGGTGCTTGTGTTTATAGTGCCCCATTTCATGGGCCAGCACACCTATTATTTGTGGTGTGGATAGTTTTTCTACAAGGGTGTCGAAGAAAACTATCTTTTTGAATTTCCCCATGCCAGTGAAAAAGGCATTTAATTTAGTTGATCTTTTTGAGCCATCCATGACATAAACGCCTTTTATGGTGAAGTTTTCACTGGAGGTATATGCCATAATTGCATCTTTTAGTTCACCACTCTCAAGTGGCGTAAACTTGTTGAATAGCGGCATGATAATAACTGGAGCAAGAAATTGTAAAACCAGGGTAATGGAAAAAACCCCTAACCAACAATAAATCCAGGCGAATTGGCCGGCACTGATAAAGAACCAAAGCACAAGAGCCAGAACCGGTCCGCCAATAACGACGGCTAAACCTATAGCCTTAAGAGTATCCAGAATGTAGGTTTTGGCAGTAGTACGGTTAAAACCATATTTTTCTTCAATTATAAAGGTCGAATAAAGGGAAAAAGGCATTCCCAATAGCATGGAAAGGGCGAGCAAAACACAGGTAAATATAAGTCCTGTTAGGATTTCACCGAAACCAAAACCACGGGCGAAGGAGTCGACCACATTAAAGCCGCCAACTAGAAGGAAAATAAGGGTTATCACGGTGGAAACACTATTCTGGATAAAGGAAAAGCGGGTATTTTCGCGAGTATATCCTTGAGATTGGGTGTATTTTTCTTTATCAAATACATCTTTGAATTCTTCAGGAAGTTCGGGCGAGAGCGCCTTGAGATTTAAGAAAGAAACGATACTCTCAAGTAAGTAGCTAAGAACTATAACGGCAAGAATGAAAACGAGCCAGTAATTCATAAATATCGGATGAGTAAAATTATTATAATATTTACGTTACTATAATACGTAATCGATCGTTGTTAATGGTTTGTCTGTTGCGGTAATGAAATATGGATAGGAAAAACTTGATGAAAAGGTGAGGGTACTTTTTAGGAAAAAAATAGCGATCCCCCATAAAGATGTTATTCGATGAGAGATCGCTACAGATATTTCTCTATAATATTGCCAGAATAGTGTTTTCGGCATAGAGAATGAACTGGGCTGGAAAAATACCCATGATGACGATGATTGCCATCAAAACAACGGAAAGCATTTTCAGGTGTAGAGGGGTTGCTATGGCCGCCTGGTCTTCTTCCCCTGTACAAAATGCCACCCGGACAATGGAGAGATAGTAGTAGATGGCTATTGCCGTATTAATTGCCGCCATGGTGACCAGAAATAGATAGTCTTGTTTCAGGGCATCCACCAGTAAGAAGAATTTACCCATGAAACCGACAAATGGAGGTATTCCAGCCAGGGCAAAGAGGCCGATGAGCAGGGTAAGCGCCATGAGAGGAGAACGTTTGTAAAGCCCGGTCAGATCGTCTATCTGCAGATTTTCGCCTTTGGTGGCAATGGAGCAGATTACTAGGAAACAGGCCAGGTTCATCACGACATAACCGGCGATATAGTAGAGAGCGTGTGCATATCCGGTAACCTGAAAAACCAGAAGACCCAAAAGGACAAAACCGGCATGGGCAATACCTGAATAGCCAAGCATGCGCTTGATATCTTTTTGCACAAGAGCTGAGAGGTTGCCATAAAACATTGAAAGGATCGAACAAAGCATAAGCAGATTGACAATGATATCGCCATTGCTGTCGATCATGACAATAATCCGAAGGAGTAAAGCGACAGCTGCCAGCTTTGGCACGGTAGCAATAAATGAAGTGGTTTCATTGGCTGAGCCTTCATAAACGTCCGGCACCCAGAAATGAAAGGGAAATAGGGCGAGCTTGTAGAAGAAAGCACAAAGAATCAGAACAGTAGCAACAACCGCTGCAGGCTGATCCATCATGGCTGGAATTTGGGCAACCAGAACATCAAGTTTAGTGGAACCGGTGAGGCCGAAGTAATAACTCATACCAAAGAGCATAAAACCAGTGGCCATGACACCGAATAACAGATATTTGGCCCCGGCCTCCATTTGAAAGTGGAACTTACCACTGTCATCGCGCATGGGAACCATGATGTAGACGGCGAAGGAAGAAAGTTCCAGTGAGATAAATATGGCAAGCAATTCAACACTGGAAACCAGCATCATCAAGCCAAGTACACTTATAAAGAGAAACAGGAAATATTCCGGGTGAATTTCTTCTTTGATGTCTCTAAGCTTGCTGCCGAAAAGCAACACCGCAAGGAGCGAGCCGCCTATAAGTGCTTTGAAGGTTTGGGAAAAAGAATCAACCCGGTAAGCGTCGAAAAAGAGTTGACCTTCCTGGTTGACGGAGAGCAAAGTTGCCCCAAAAATAATGGCTCCGAGAACAATGGCGATGTTTTTAACCGAAGTGGTGCTGGAATTGGCGATACCGACAAAGAAAATAATCAGGCAGGCACCGAGCAATGTTAATTCTGGTAAAAATAGCATCATGATACTCTCTGGTGACGTAGTTAATGGTTGTATTGCTAGCGTAGTATCATATCAGCACTGGCAAGTGCCTGAAGCTGATGACTTTGCAGCGTATCAAGCAGAGCGACGACACTTGGACGCATGAGATCTATAAATGGTTGAGGTCCCAAGCCGATCCACAGCACAAAAAAGAGAAACGGAGCAAGGGTCACTATCTCTCGGGCGTTGAGGTCGGTTTGCCAGGATTGATCCGGATTATTGGTGCCGCCCCAGACAACTTTCTGCAACATCCTCAACATATAGGCAGCAGCCAAGATGGCTCCGGGAATTGCCGCCATGGCCAGCCAGGGAAAAACACCTTTTGCAGTGTCAAACTCGAAGGCTCCGGCAAGAATCATGAATTCGCCGACAAAGCTGTTGGTGCCTGGGAAGCCGAATGACGAAAGTGAGAAAAATGCCAGAAACGTAACAAAAATCGGCATATATTTACCAACACCGGTGGCGGATAGGAGTTCCCGACTGTGAGTTCGTTCATAGATCATGCCTACGCAGAGAAAGAGCGCACCGGTAGTAATGCCGTGATTGACCATTTGCAGGATCGCGCCTTCAACGCCTTGTCTATTTAATACAAATATACCGAGAGTGACGAAACCCATGTGGCCGACAGATGAATAGGCGATGAGCTTTTTCATATCCTGCTGCGCCAGTGCGGTCAGTCCGCCATAAATTATGCCGGCAATGGACAGCCAGAGAACCGGCTGGGCCAGATAGATAGTAGCATCGGGAGTAATTGGCAGAGCAAAACGCAAAAAGCCATATGTTCCCATCTTCAAGAGCACACTGGCCAGAATTACCGAACCGGCGGTTGGAGCTTCAACGTGAGCGGCCGGCAACCAGGTATGGAAGGGGAACATCGGTACTTTAATGGCAAAGGCCAGGAAAAAGGCGATAAAGATGAGGATTTGGGCGGTAAAACTGTAATCTCCCCACATCATCTCCGGAATGAAGAAAGAAAAGTTGTTATGGCGATAGAGCCAGATAATGGCAACCAACATCAGTACAGAACCGGCCAAAGTGTAGAGAAAGAACTTTATAGACGCGTAAATCTTTCGAGGTCCGCCCCAGATACCGATGAGAAGATACATCGGGATAAGCATGGCTTCCCAGAGAATGTAAAAAAGGACAAAGTCAAGAGCAACAAACACACCCAGCATGGATGTCTCCATAACCAGGAGGCAAACCATAAACGTCCTGACTCTCTTCTTAATATACGACCAGGAGGCCAACACACAGAAAGGCATGATGAAGGTGGTAAGCAGGAAGAGCAGTATGGAAATGCCGTCC
>JASJDT010000055.1 GCA_030065655.1 Desulfocapsaceae bacterium
GCTAATGAGAAAAATTGGTGTAAATGTCGGATATCTAGAATCATATTTTTTATTGGTGGGAATGCAGCTGGGAAACTATCTTCCAATGAGAGCCGGCACAGTAATTCGAATGAACTATTTCAAAAAGGTGCATAAACTAAATTACCTTACTTTTAGTGGCTTATTCGGCGCAAAGACTTTTATTATGATAGCATCAACATGTCTTTTAGGCTGTGTCGGTTTGGTAGGCATCTGGATGACCGAAAATACTCAAAAACTTACTTGGTTGTTAGTCATATATTTAGGGATTGCAGCATTTGCAATTCTAGCGAGTTTTATACGATTACCTGTGAAAAATAATTCGCAAAATTTTGTAATAAAAGCATATACTAATTTTAGTAAGGGGTACAAAGCAATAAGTGAAGAACCTACTTTAATGTTTAAGCTATTCGTATTACAAATTTTACAATGCCTTGCCCTGTCTCTAAGATTTTGGATTTCTTTTGAAATAATAGGTAAGGAGTTGAACCTATCTGTTTATCTAATATTAGCACCCACAACTCTATTAATATCTATTTTTTCAATAACTCCTGGAAATTTAGGTTTACGAGAGTGGTTTATAGGATTATTAACTGTTGCAATTGGTTCTGATCTTGAGAGTGGTATTTTTGCAGGATCCATTGATAGAGCTATTTTGATTGCCACTACATTTATAGTTGGTAGCTGTTCAATGATTTATATTCGAATACGCATGTTAAGACTTCCTTAATTTTCGGATTCTAGTCATGGCTCAAGAATTTTGATTAACAATTGTGCCACATTTCAATTAATTTATCTCATTTTACGCGATCATAGCGCATTTGTGAGATCTGTTCTGACAACAAACCCATCATTCCAATAATAACTGAGGTTGTAAAAAGGAGTGCCGACATATTAGTAAAACGACCGGAATCAATGAAAGTATAAAGATAATAAATTAGTCCTGTAGAGAATAGTATTGCGCTGATTGGTAAAAATACTCGAAGCGGGGAGAAGAGTGTGGCTATTTTAGAAATTATTAGAAGAAATCGTGCTCCGTCGAAAAGTAGCCTTATTTTACTTTTTCCTTTTCTGGCGAGAGTTTTTATAGGAATATATTTAATTGTAAATCCACTGCGCAAATAAGCCATAGTAATAGTAGAAGGATAAGAAAAGGTATTAGGTAGAAGATATATAAATTGTTGAGCAATATCCTTTTTTACCAATCGAAAACCGGAGGTTAGATCCTTAACTTTGAACTTGGTTACATAAGAAGCAAACCAGTTATACACTTTATTTGCTATATCACGGTGCAGGGCGGTTTCAGATTCCCGACTTCTGGCACCGACGACCATGTCGAATTGATCCTTATACTCTAAAAGTTTCGCAATATCCTCTGGCTTATGTTGTCCATCTGCGTCCATCATCAAAACCCATTCCCCTTTTGCCAGCCGCAGACCCGTTTTTATGGCTGCGCCATTGCCTATATTGTAAGGATGTGGCCAGACATTGGCTCCGGCATTCATAGCTTCCTGCAAAGTGCCATCGGTAGAGCCATCGTCGACTACCAGAATTTCAAAATCAGGGTGTAAATCTTTTATCTTTTTAATGGTTGTGCCTATTATCCCAGCTTCGTTAAAGGCAGGTAAGAGGATGGTGACTTCGTATTTATGTTTTTGCTCCACTGGCTATTCCCCGAAATATTGAAATTATTGAGAATTTCTTAACTAGCTATCAATTGATTGGTAATGCTAACTCTTCTAGTAATACACATATATTTTTTCAAATGCAAAGCTGTGGCACTTTGAAAAAGACAGAAGATAGATTTCTTCGAGCAAGCAAATTAGTAATACTGTATCAACTGGATTAGAATATCAATTTTAAATTTGAATTTCAAATAGTTAAAAATAAGCACAAACATTCTTAGTAGCTTTTAGTGATATTCATCGATTGAGGTAGGGATTGCATAGAATAAATTTGCATGAAAAATAAGGATATAGTTAAATATTTTATTAATAATTATAAAAAATTATTGTACGAACTACGTTTAGTAGAGTGATAAGATTTATTGGAAAATTGATTAAAATAGAACGGTTTTTAGTTCATGAGAATATTAAGGCTAAGGAAAAAAACAGAAACAATATGTATTTCAGAGGGTTTAAAATAGCTATTACGGTAAATTTTGTAATCCTCCTGCTAATTGGGATGATGTTAACAAATGTTGTGATTACCTATTTCTGGCAGCAATATGCAGTAAATCATGCAATAGGTAATATCAGAACACATCTCTCTTCTTTAACTTCTAGAAGTGATATATATTGTAAAGATATTGATTACTTGCAAAGTTTTCTTGGAAGTCGTGAAACAGCGCAGCAAAAAGCAGGATATTCTTCTGTATCTCTGGCAATGCTGAGAAATGATATTGTCGTTACAGCCGATGATAGGATAGATAAGGACACTTTAGCCCTACCGCTCAGGAGGGCGGTTAAAGATCAGTCCGAAAAAATTGAGTCCATAGGTAACTATTTATCGCTTTTTGGTCTATCAGCAAGAGATTTAATTGTTGCTGTTCCTGCCCATCATTGTGAAGAATTGCAAGCCATAGGCATGGTAATACATCTGCCTTCGGTATTACAAAAGGTACACAATTATCAAACCGCAATACTTGTCTATATTCTTATTAATATCGTTATACTGGCGACACTATGGTTTTTTAGAGCCCGACGACTAGTTTTTACTCCTTTAGAGAAACTGGTCAGCATGTCTGAGTCATTTGGTATAGCTGAAAGTGACTTTATCGGACCGGTTTCAAAGAAAAACGAATTTGGACAATTAGCCGACGCGTTGAGAAACATGTTAGCACGCATCGAAACCGATAAGAAAAAACTCACCCAAACGGTAGAATCCCTTGAAGAGGCAAATAGACAAATTTTGGAAAACCAGGCAAGCCTGGTGGAAGCTGAGAAATTTGCAGCAGTAGGTAGGCTTTCGGCAGGTCTTGCCCACGAAATTGGCAACCCTTTGGGAATAATCCAGGGATATGTCGATCTACTTGGACGAAATGATGTCAGCGAAGAAGAACGGCTTCAGTACCAAGAAAGGGCTAGCAAAGAACTCAACAGGGTTACGGCCCTGATTCAGAAGCTGCTTGATTTGGCAAGAAAGAAAAAAGAAGTTAAAGAAAAGACACTTGTCCAACCAGTCATTCAAGAAGTTATGGAGATGTTGCGACAACAGAAAACAAACAAAGATGTATCATTTGTAACTGAATGTGATGAATTTGATGAAAAAGTTCGATGCAACGAAGCTGAATTACATCAGGTTCTGCTAAACTGTATACTCAATTCTGTCGATGCTATACATGAGCAGAAGAATAATGAAGGTATGATAATAGTTTCATGCAAAATAATTGCTGAGCAGGATAATAAGATAGTGAAAATCGCAATAAAGGATAATGGCAAAGGTATAGACAATTCTATTCTCTCCTCGGTTTTTGATCCCTTTTTTACAACCAAGAAGATCGGTTATGGTACTGGGCTTGGCTTATCTGTATCAAGATCGATTATTGAAAATAGTGGTGGAGAGATGCTGGTGCAAAGTGAAGTGGAACAAGGAACGGTGGTCACTCTAACACTGCCTGTATCTTAGAAAATTAATTTAGCAAAATGCCTCGAGGTAAATATTTGGAGCAAAAAAAATTACTCATAGTGGATGATGAAGAGAACATGCGCCATATGCTAGAAGCTATGCTTTCCCGTTATGAGTACACAATAACATCAGCATGTGATGGACTTGAAGCGACAAATAAGATCACCGACGAGCATTTTGATTTTGTCCTCTGCGATATTCGCATGCCGAATATGGATGGGTTAACGTTTCTCGAGCAAAACGGTTCTGTACTCAAAGAGACAACGGTAATCATGATGTCAGCCTACGGGAGTATTGACCTTGCCCTGGAGGCCATGAAGGCTGGTGCCTATGACTTCATTTCAAAACCATTCAAGACGGATGAAGTATTGCTCACTTTAAAAAAAGCAGAGGAGCGCGAACAGCTCAAACGCGAAAACCTTTTCCTTAAAGAGGAACTGCGGAAACGCGGTGACGGCTTTTCCGCAATCATCGGCAAGAGCAGGGCTGTACAATCTGTTATTGATCTTGCGGAAAAAGTGGCACCCTATGACACCACTGTTCTCATTTCTGGAGAGTCCGGAACTGGTAAGGAATTAATTGCCAGGGGTATCCATGCAAGCTCTCCAAGGAGCGAAAAACCTTTTTACGCTATTAATTGTGGCTCAATTCCAGCCACGCTTCTGGAAAGCGAATTATTCGGTTATCTGAAAGGGGCTTTTACTGGAGCAGACAAATCTAAAAAAGGAATCTTCCAAGAAGCTGATGGCAGTACACTCTTTCTTGATGAAATTGCCGAATTGCCAATGGATATGCAGGTCAAGCTTCTTCGGGTTCTTCAGGAAAATGAAATACGTCCTTTGGGTTCAGCAGATGTCATCAGCATAAATGTCCGCATAATTGCTGCAACGGCTAAAGATCTGCACCAAAATGTTAAAGATGGACTCTTCCGCGAAGATCTTTTCTATCGCCTAAATGTCGTTTCCATTCCTCTGCCGCCGCTTCGGGATAGACTAGACGACATACCGGAACTGAGTAAGCATTTCATCAGCAAATATAATGGTAACTTGAATTGCTCCATAAGAAAAATTGCCAGTGAGGCCATGAGCTTACTCTTAAAATATCAGTGGCCCGGTAATATCAGGGAACTGGAGAATGTAATCCAACGAGGTATGGTTCTTGCCGATGGGGCAGCAATTACTCTCGAACACATTCCACCAACAATTTCCAAGAACGAAGGCTATGATTGTTCCGACCTTGTTCAATACGATGGATTCTCGATAAAAAGTGCTCAAAAGGCAATGGAAGCAAATATGATCAAAAAGGCGCTAGAGGAAACAGAAGGCAATAAATCCAAGGCTGCTGTGCTTTTAGAAATTAGCTACCCTTCTCTGCTCAGCAAAATCAAAGAATATTCGCTCTAGACGATAAGTATAATTTCTTCTTTTAAACAACTTCAAAACCTATTTTAGTGATTGCATCTTTGATCTTTTCCTGATCAACATCTCCGCTGTAGGTAGCCTGTCCTTTTTCTAGATCCACGATGACGTCTTTAACACCAGGGATTTGTTCTAGTGCTTCCTTGGTGGAGGCGACACAATGCTGACAAGTCATTCCTTTAATCTTAACCATTGCCATTGTTTTATCTCCTGAGTGTGTTTAAGTTTCCGATTGTAAAAACGTAATAATGATAGTGAACTGAATCAAGTTTTTCGGTTTTCGGAACAGCGGCTTGGGTGCCAAAGATAAATTGGTTTTGTTTAAGAAGTTTTATATGTTTTCGCTTTTACTGAGACGACACGCTCTTTCATTAATTGGTGGCATAAATGGCATCTGCTGAACAGCTGCAGGTTGATATTAAGGGTATGCATTGTGCTTCCTGCTCCGCACGAATTGAAAAGGTCGTCGGTAATATGGATGGCATTGAGCAGGTAGAAGTTAATTTGGCCACTGAATCAATAAGGCTGCAGTATGATGAAGAGGTAATTAACTACGAAGCTATTGCAGCACGAGTCAAGGATCTAGGCTTTGAATTAGTGCAAAGGGCTGAACCGGATACTTCTAAACTTGAATTGGACATATCAGGTATGCATTGTGCCTCATGTTCATCAAGGATTGAAAAAATTGTCGGCGAAATGGAGGGTGTTTCTTCTGCCCAAGTTAACCTTGCCTCGGAGATTGGTGTTTTTGAGTTTAACCGAGAGTCTTGTTCTCCTCGCGACATTAAGGAAAAAATCACTACTCTTGGTTTTTCAGCCAAAACCAAGAGTAGCGGAATAAAGGAATATGATCAGCGGGAGCAAGAAAATTTATCGAACCTGAACTTGATGAAAAGGCGGCTTATTGCCGAATTCATTTTTGTTATCCCGCTTTTTATAGTGAGTATGGGCGAGATGGTAGGCCTTAAACTGCCTGTCATAATAGCACCCCAACATAACCCGTTGTATTTTGCCATGGTGCAGCTCGGTCTCACCATACCGATCATGTGGTTTGGTCGGAGTTTCTATATAATAGGTATTCCTTCTCTATTGCGCAGATCTCCCAACATGGATAGTCTCATCGCTATTGGCACAGGTGCAGCATTCATCTATTCACTCTGGAATGTATATGAAATTTATATGGGAGTGGAGTCGATGGCCAGGGCCATGGATCTTTACTTCGAATCAGTAGGTGTTTTGATTACTTTGGTTTCCCTTGGAAAATATATGGAAAACCGATCGAAGTATCATACCTCCGATGCCATCCGGCAGATGATGGACCTTGCTCCTAAAACTGCAGTTCTTTTGGATGGAGATGAGCAGAAAACCATTGAAGCCACTGAAATAGAAGTTGGCGACAGACTTCTGGTAAAGCCTGGCTGGAGCATACCTACCGATGGTTCTGTGGTGAGTGGTGAATCATTAGTCGATGAATCATTGATGACTGGAGAATCAATGCCTGTCACAAAAAAGAAGGGCGATCGGGTATATGGCGGTACAGTGAACAGTAGTAATACAATGACCATTATAGCCGAACAAACAGGTGAGAATACCATGCTAGCCGATATTATCCGCATGGTTCGCGAAGCTCAGGGCTCGAAGGCGCCGATAGCCAGGATCGCCGATAAGGTAAGCTTTTATTTTGTGCCAGTAGTAATGGTTTTTGCTCTGGTTACTGGGTTATCATGGTACTTCCTTAGTGATGTAGGGTTTTCACAGTCACTGCGCTTTTTTATAGCGGTTCTGGTCATTGCCTGTCCTTGTGCAATGGGACTCGCGACACCAATATCAATAATGGTTGGAACGGGCAGGGGAGCGCAGGTCGGTATTCTTGTCAAAAATGGCGAAACTCTAGAAAAACTTGAAAAAACGACGGCCTTTGTATTCGATAAAACAGGAACTATAACCAGTGGCAAGCCCGAAGTTGTCTATTTTGAGCATTCGCCAGGACATAATGGTGATGAGATACTCCAGATAGCCGCTTCTGCCGAGCAATCTTCGGAACACTCCCTGGCAGAGGCAATAGTTGTGTATGCCAAAGAAAAAGGTGTTCAAATTAGCCAGCCGGAGAAGTTTACCGCATTCACCGGGAAAGGAATAGAAGCAACGGTGGCCGAAAAAACGGTACATATCGGCAACAGAGATTTTTGCCATCAATATGCATCCGATCTCGATGAATTCAATGCCAAGGTAGCCAGTTTTGCAGAAGAGGGGCAGACTGTATTATACATTGTCATTGAAGGAAGATGCAGCGGGGTTCTGGCGATTGCTGACATCATTAAGCCTGAAGTTTATAGTGTTATTGAACAACTGCAAAAGTTAGGAAAAGAAGTGGCGATGCTCACTGGTGATAATAGGAAAACGGCCAGGGCGGTTGCCGCAAAAGCAGGTATAGAGAGAGTTTATGCTGAAATTTTGCCTGACCAAAAGTCGGCAATAGCCAAAGAATTCCAGGATAAAAATCATTGTGTGGCCATGGTGGGAGATGGTATCAATGATGCCCCTGCACTTGCTCAGGCAGATATCGGCATAGCAATGGGCACCGGGATCGATATTGCTATAGAATCAGGAGATGTGGTGCTCATGCAGGGAAATTTAGACGGAGTCATCACCGCATTTCGCCTTTCTAAAGCGGTTATGAAAAATATTCGTCAAAATCTTTTTTGGGCCTTTGGTTATAACGTTTTAGGAATTCCGGTGGCAGCAGGTCTTCTTTATATCTTCGGCGGGCCAACGCTTAGTCCAATGATCGCCGGGGCGGCTATGGCGCTCAGCTCAGTGTCAGTGGTGACCAATGCCTTGCGGCTTCGTCATTTTAACTAGCGAAATGAGGACAAAGTGTTATAAGGTAATGTGAGGAGCCTGATCTGGCTCCCTTTTTTACTTGACTTTTACCCAGCTCTTTAGCTATATATTGCAACCTAAATGAATGGGTATTCATTAACTGCCGAGCATAAATTTGCTGCGGTGTAACATCTCTAAAATACAAAATAAAAGAGGAATCCTATGTCAAAATTAGTAGCACCTCATGGTGGCAAAGGTCTGGTATGCGCCCTGCTTGAAGGAGCAGCGCGTGATGCTGAACTTGAAAAAGCAAAAGGCTTGAAGCAGGTTGAGATTTCTGCCCGTACCAAGGGCGATCTCATCATGATGGGAATTGGTGGTTTTTCTCCTCTGGAAGGCTTCATGACCAAGGCTGACTGGAAGAGTGTTTGCGAGAACATGAACATGGCTGATGGTACTTTCTGGCCTGTACCCATTACCATGGATGTATCTGCTGCTGACGCTGCTGATATTGCTGAAGGTGACGAGATTGCTCTGGTACGTGACGGAGAAACCTACGCCACGATGAAAGTCACCGAAAAATTTGAAATGACCGAAGAAAACAAGAAGTGGGAATGTGAAAAAGTTTTCATGGGTGAAGGTGAAGAATCAGTAGACGGCAATTTCTGGAAGATCGCCCCGGAAGATCATCCTGGCGTAATCATGGTTATGGCCCAGAAAGAGTTCAACCTGGCCGGCCCGGTCAAGGTTCTCTCCGAAGGTGAATATCCTAAAGAGTATCCAGGTGTATATCTCAAGCCTGCCGAGACCCGTGCTATGTTTGAAGAGCGTGGTTGGTCAAAAGTAGCTGCTCTGCAGCTTCGAAACCCAATGCATCGCTCCCATGAGCATCTTGCCAAGATCGCCGTTGAGGTTTGCGACGGTGTTTTGATTCATTCTCTTATCGGTAACCTCAAGCCAGGCGACATTCCTGCTCCTGTGCGTATCAAAGCCATCGATATTCTCATCGAGCACCATTTTGTTAAAGAGAATGTCATTTCTGCCGGTTATCCGCTTGATATGCGCTATGCTGGACCACGTGAAGGCCTACTGCACGCAACCTTCCGTCAGAACTACGGGGTCAACAATATGCTGATCGGCCGTGATCATGCTGGTGTTGGCGACTTCTACGGTCTTTTCGAAGCCCAGGATATCTTCGATAGAATTCCCAAGACTGGAGATCCTGCCAAAGATCTGCTGTGTGAGCCAATGAAGATCGACTGGACCTTCTACTGCCACGAGTGCGATGGTATGTCATCTCTGCGCACATGTCCGCACAAGAAAGAATCCCGCGTTATTCTCTCCGGAACCAAGCTCCGCAAGGCGCTCTCCGAGGGTGCTGAGATCGTAGATCACTTTGGACGTGACGAAGTAATCGCTCATTTGCGTGAATACTATGAAGGTCTCACTGAAAAAGTTGAAGTAAAAATGCAAGGTGCTGCCTCTGGCGATTCCATGTAAAATTGACTTCAGTTCTACTGTTGTTAAAGAGGTGCTGCCCTTGGGGCAGTACCTCTTTTTTTTTTGCTGGATTTAGGAGTTTACTGCTTGAATTGATATGAGAGGAAGGCAACGTGAGAGATGTCAATGAATTAGTTGTTGGGTTGGATGAAAGGGCATATCCAATATGTATTGGTTCAGGATTTCTTGAAGATATTGGAGCTGATCTTGCCAGGCGCAATATTGCCAAAAGGTATTGCATCATAGCAGATGAGACGGTTGCCGGTCTCTATGGTGAGACTGTCAATAAATCATTGAGGAACAACAACATCGCAGCTGAGTGCATTACTTTTCCTGCCGGGGAAGAAAGTAAAAATCTTAAACTTTATGCTCACCTTTGCTCCATTTTAGCGCAGAAAGGATATGACCGAAAAGATGGAGTCATTGCCTTGGGAGGAGGTGTGACCGGTGACCTCGCTGGATTTGTAGCTTCTTCCTACCTCCGTGGCATTCCCTTTGTGCAAATACCCACCACGTTGCTTGCTCAGGTGGACAGCTCCGTGGGTGGCAAAACGGGTGTGGATATTCCCGAGGGAAAAAATCTGGTCGGAGCTTTTTATCAACCAAAGGCAGTGTACATCGATATTGACGTTTTGAGAACTTTGCCAAAAGACGAATTTCTGGGAGGAATGGCAGAAGTGATCAAATATGGAGTAATACGCAGTAGTGAATTCTTTGAGTTCCTTTCGCAAGAACGGGATACCATTCTGGCAATGCAACCTGATATCCTCGAGTATGTAGTTAAAACCTGCTGCCAAATCAAAGCTGATGTGGTGGCTGAAGATGAGAGAGAAGGAGATATTCGCAGAATATTAAACTTTGGCCACACCATTGGACACGCTGTCGAGGCGGTTTCCGGGTTTTCCATTATTCATGGCAAAGCTGTAGCCATAGGTATGAAAGCAGCATCAAACATTGCTTGTAAGATGGGATTTCTCCAAGTAGAAGATAGCGAGAAGATTATTCAATTGTTAAAGGAATATGAGCTACCTACAGAGATTCCTCCAAATTTTGACAGACAGCAAATTAAAAAGTTTCTTTTAAGAGATAAAAAGATTGTCGCCGGAAAAATTGCCTATGTTCTTCCCACCACTATAGGCCATGTTAGGATTACTACCGAAGTAACTGAAGACGTGGTCGATCAGGTGCTGTCCTGACCGCAATACAGAAATCTAATCTTATTGACTGCCTAATTTCCTATTTAATCCAAATTGTTATTGCTAGTTTTCAAGCAAAAAACAGATGTTCTTCCAGCTGAGAGAGAAATGTGCTAGAATACGACATTGTAATTCGTTTTTAAAATTAAGGAGACTGGTTAATTGGCAGAGATTGTAAGTTGATTGTTTGTCATAAATTATGTCTAACCCTTTGTAAATTATATGCTTGATACTCGACTCGACGAGGAGCTCTTTCTTATCGGAATAAGCACAACTTTGTCTAGTGGTGGTCATGGCAGGTTAAAGGAGAATCTTCATGAATAGGTTTGATGGCGGTATCTTTCTTGAGAATATCGAGTGGTTTGATGATACCGGAGAAGAACTTGTCCATAGACTTCCTGAGGAGGGCTCCGGAGAAATTAAATTAGGAGCACAACTGACAATTCGCGAAAGCCAGGCAGGGGTGGTCTTCTACAAAGGCAAAGCCTGTGATGGTTTCGGCCCGGGAAGACATACACTTAAAACAGGCAACCTGCCTATTCTTACCAAAATTTTATCAATTCCCTGGCGCGGTGACAGCCCTCTTAGAGCTGAAGTTTATATCGTCAATATGAAGTACTTCACTAATCTGAAATGGGGGACTAGAAATCCCATAGCCTTTCGGGATAATGAGCTTGGCAGAGTTCGCCTGCGAGCCCATGGAATCTTCAATATTCAGGTTGTACAACCGGTTCTTTTTATCAATTCCATGGTGGGCACCATGGGCAAATTGACCACAGAAGATATAGCTACCTATCTAAAGCGCATAATTGTTTCGAGGTTGAACGACTATCTTGGTGAAACCCTCGATACGATCTTTAACTTACCCGGAAAATTTGATGAACTTTCAATCGAACTCCAGAAAAAACTGGTTGGCGATTTCGCTGAATTTGGTCTTAGACTCAGCCACCTCTATATAACCTCAATAACCCCACCGGAAGAGGTGCAGAAAGCAATTGATGATCAGGGTAGGATGAGTGTGATCGACGATATAAAGAAATTCGTCAAAATGAAGGCTGCTATGGCCATGGAGAAAGCGGCAACGACTCAAGGAGAAGCAGGAGCAGGAATTGGTATGGGTATGGGACTAATGATGCCCGCCATGTTTTCGCAGGGTAGTACGGCGCCTGTCGCTGATAATACTCATACCCAAACACCCAAATCGCAATGTCCGGACTGTAACCAGTCAATACCAGCGGATGCCAGATTCTGTCCTTTTTGTGGCCACCAGCAGGTAATCATCAGCAAATGTTCTCATTGCCGGAAAAATCTCACCCCCAATGCTCTTTTTTGCTCTAAGTGCGGTCAACCTACCGATTTAAAACCTCAGGAGGTAAATTGTCCGCAGTGTAATACGGAAAATATGCCGGGTGCGATGTTTTGCAATCAATGCGGTCATAAAATTTCATAGATAACATGGATCTCAATTATTTTCAGAATTGCCCCGCCTGCGGAGCCCCTGTTGAACTTGCTGAAGCTGATCGACTTGTTTCCTGTTCTTATTGCGATGGCTTAAATTATCTGGTTAACTCTGGGCCACTTCGCTTTGTTCTACCACATGAAGCACCTGCAAAGCTGGGAGAAGAAAATCTTATTTATCTCCCATACCTTCGCTTCAAGGGCCATATCTATAGCTGCAGTGGCAAGGACCTCAACCACGATATAGTCGATACCACGCAGTTAGGCTATAACGACGCCAAGCTGCCTGCCTCATTGGGATTGCGACCACAGGCCATGAAAGTTCGCCTTTACGGCCCTGAACACCGTGGTAAATTCATCAAACTAACGGAAAAAGTAGTCGATGTTTTTGCCAAGGCAGCCCAACTTACAGATTCTGTTAACAGTAAAAAAAGTCAGCTCTACCATCGCTCATTCATAGGGGAGACCATTAGTTTTATATATCTGCCCACCTATCTAAAAAGCACAACACTTGTTGATGGAGTGCTTAACCGACCAATTTGTCGTCGAATGAGTCGGGATTTACTTGATCATACTACTGTTGCAACACAGAAATGGCTTCCTCGTTTCTTACCGGCAATTTGCCCTCATTGCGGTGCAGCACTTCAAGCAGAAAAAGACAGCCTGGTTTTATCGTGCAGTAATTGTCATACGCTATGGCAGGAAAAGAAAGGAGAGTTTGTAAAGATCGAGTTTGCTGTGATAGATGGTGGACGGACCAAGACGTATCTTCCTTTTTGGTGCCTTACTTCAGCAAATGAAGGAATACCGCTCGATAGTTTTGGTGATCTCATCAAATTGACCAATCAACCGGTTACCAGCCGTCAGGAAGACTCTGAAAAACAACTTTCATTCTGGATACCGGCTTTTAAAGTCAGGCCAAAGCACTTTCTCCGGTTAGCCAAAAATCTTACCCTTTCTCAACATAAGCTTGTTGCCGAAGAGCGGCACGTTCACAAAAAGATGTTTCCGGTTACCCTCCCCGTGCAGGAAGCAGGACAAGCCTTAAAAGCCGCTCTTTCAGCTATGGTACTGAATACAAAACACTTCATGCCCCAACTTCCCCACCTGAAAATGACGCCTGAGCGATATCAGTTGGTGTACCTACCTTTTCATTCTCTGGGGCAGGATTTGGTACAGGATCAAACTTCCGTAGCAATTTCTCGTAAGATTCTCTACTTTGGCAGAACTATGTAATATCTAATCACCTGAATTCCTTGAAAATTAGTATCTCTACCATAGGAAGATTCTTCTGGTGTCAACATGGTTTTTTGTCAAAAGAGCAATATAGTTACGTGGTGATCTTAAATTCCAGGAGAAATATATGCACGAAAAGTTCATGGCAGCAGCTCTCAAGGAAGCAGAACTGGCATTACGGGAAGGTGAATTTCCGGTTGGGTGTGTGATAGTTGAAAACACAAATGTAATAGCACAGGGAAGACGGGTTAACAGTTTTGTGGGTAACGAACTTGATCATGCGGAAATGGTAGCACTGCGAAGTTTACATACAAAATTTCCAGAAGCAGCCCAAAAAGATCTTACTGTCTACGCGACTATGGAGCCATGCCTCATGTGTTTTGCTGCTTTGCTCCTCAATAACGTCAAAACAATCGTATACGCCTACGAAGATGTAATGGGTGGAGGTACTACCTTGCCGCTCAACCTTCTGAAACCACTCTATAGTGGCATGGAAGTCGAAATCATTCCAGGAATAATGAGAGAGGAAAGTCTTAAGCTCTTTAAAAAATTCTTTGAAGAAGATCAAACCGGTTATTGGTGTGACTCCTATCTCGCTGAATTCACCCTTAAGCAGTAGATCGAATCATAGGGGAAAACACCTCCGTTACAATATCATTTATTGACATGAAACACTCAGAAGCAAGAACAGTTGGGTTTAAGGCAGGGGAACGTAACGTTTTTTTTCATATTCTCACAGCATGTAATCTGCGTTGTAAGCACTGCTATATCAATACCGCTCAACATGGTTCGGCTACCTTGTCAAAGGAGACAATAGAGCATTGGCTAAAACTATTTTATGAACCTTCTAAAAAATCTAATCTCGTCTTTCTAGGTGGGGAGCCAACATTGCATCCTGATCTGGCAGCTAGTATCAAGACAGCAAAAGAAATGGGATACTCGGTAACTGTCGACTCGAATGGTTATCTGCTTAACGATTTTCTAAATGCCACCAATCCTGATCTTCTCGATTATTTAAGCTTTAGCCTCGATGGCCCAGACCCGGAAGTAAATGACCCCATACGAGGGCAGGGGGTTTTCGAGATATGTGTTGATAATATAAAAAAAGCTGTAGCCCTAGGTTATCGAGTGAGCGTTATCTATACGGTCAGCAATTATAATATCGACCATCTCCATCGTATGATTCCTCTTCTTAATGAACTCAAAGTAAAGCGTTTCTTTATTCAGGTGATCGGCTTGCGGGGAGAATCAGCCAAACTGGAGTCAGAAGCAAATGATCAAAATGAAGAATCCCTTCAGGTAGAACGGCAGAAGTGGCTTGATACTGTGCCGGAAGTAGCCAAACAGGGGGCGGCTGCCGGATTGCACGTTACCTATCCTAAGGTTTTTCTAGAAGAACATGAGCTGTTTGAATGTGCTGGAGAAGCGGCAGAGAATTATTTTATTTTTCCAAATGGTCGAGTATATCAGTGCCCGCTATGCGAAGACTATGCGCTGCATACCTACACCATTGAAAACGACGAGTTAGTAGCTAATCCGGATGTTAACGAGAAGATGATGTTTCCCCTCAAAATTGCCGAGGGATGCGTGATGAATAAGTTATTGCAACCGGATACCATCGAGTATGACGATAGCGGTAAACCGCTCAGCAGAATTTCATGCTGTCTGTTGAAAAAAGAGATCTATTGAGTGCTTTGAACAGTTTGAGAATACAGCAAATCATTCAGCTGTGGCGACCTTTTTACCTGGAAAAAGCCGCATAAGCAAAATACCAATTTCGTAGAGCAGAAAGAGGGGGATGGCCAAGAGCACTGTAGCCATAAAATCTCCCGCAGAAAGTAGAAAGGCCAGCACGATGATGGCAATATAGAAGTAGAATCGTTTTTTACGAAAGTAAGTGGCACTTACCAAGGCTGCTTTCCCGGTCATCACCATGAGAAACGGAATCTGAAATGCCAGGCCGAAAGCAATAATGGTTCTAATGACGAATGTTAAGTATTTTCCCAGTTTAGGTAGCGGTTCAAGTTGGGGTGAAGCATAGCTCATGAAATAGGTGAGCATCCTGGGCAAGACCCCGAAAGCTGCAAAGAAGGCGCCCAGGATAAAAAGAAAACTCCCCCAAAACACAACGGTAACTGCAAGTTTTTTCTCACCCTTCTTGAGTCCGGGTGCCACGAAAGCCCAGCAATGATAGAGAATGACCGGAAAGCTGGCAGCAACGCCTATCAGCAAAGAAAGTTTAATGTAAGCAATGAAAGCCTCCGGAAGATTGGTATAGACCAATTTTTTCATCAGGGGGGTTGCCTCATAAAGTGGGGCTACGAGCATCTCAGCAATGCGTTCGGAAAAAACATAGGCGATGCAGGAGAAGATAATAATTGAGATAAAAATGCGAATTATTCTTCGGCGCAGCTCGAGATGGTGAGGCCTAAAAACCTGCAGAGAGCGTTCAAGCATTATTGAGAAGTTCCGTTGTGCTGGTCAGAAGTAGGAGCATCCTTTTGGGACTTTGTTTCATCGGGTAGCGATTGGCTTTGTTCAACCTTGGTGATGTCGTCTATGGTTGGTTTTTCTGTCGGATAATTTCCGGCACCGTCACTGTCGTTCTGGGTAGCCAGATTTTCCGGTTCATGTGTTGTAGTGTCGATGACCGATTTTAACTCTTCAAGCTCCTGAGAAGGTTTCCAGGGTTTATTCTCCTCGTCAAGAATCGTTTCTTTAAAGTTTTTTGCAGCATCTTCAAGTTGAGGCTTGATGTCTTTGAGAGGATTGTCTTCTTCGTCAAAGCTTTCCTTGAGACCTTCGGCTGTTTTTTTTAGATCAACGAGAGTTTTCGCTATGGATCTGGCGATTTCAGGCAGCTTGTCCGGACCAACAACAATAAGGGCAAGAGCGAGTATGAGGAGAAGCTCTGGAAAACCAATACCGAACATAGAAATACCTGAATTACTTTGTATTATTAATTACGTGAAGACAACGCGGAACAGTTTTTTCAGCCACTTGATATAATTATTATTTTTTAAACTCTATTTACTATATGGCGAAATGATCATGAAAATCTCCGCTGTGGCAAGGATCACATAGTCTCTATCCCCAATGTCTCCAATTGAAAAATGGATAGCGATCACTCCAATGAAGTCTGCGAGTTAGGGTAAATCCATGAGATATCAAAGCATTCAAAACGCGTTATCTATAGATCGCCAGAATGCAAATAATAAGGTATTTGCCTATGCCTGTCAACAAAGCCTGGAAACAGTAGATACTGGTTTCAAAATATTCACTGTACAGCTATTGAAGCAGGGTTAAAAACTGGTTTTAAGAGATACTATCAGATTGATTGACTTTACTCCCCATATTCGCTATATTATTTTGTTTGTCCATTGTTAGTGTGGAGTAATAATAATTATAACCTATAAGATGATATTCCCTGATGTGGAATGCTTAATATTTCTCAGGAGAGAATATGTCCAGTGTTGTCATTGTTGGAACCCAATGGGGTGATGAAGGGAAAGGGAAAATAGTCGATCTGTTGACCCGGTATGCTGACTATGTGGTGAGGTTTCAGGGTGGCAACAATGCCGGTCATACTCTTGTAGTCGATGGCAGACAATTCATCTTTCACATCATCCCTTCGGGTATCCTCTATGAAGATAAGAAGTGTGTTATCGGCAATGGCGTTATTATCGATCCGGCTGTGCTTCTTGGAGAAATAGAAGAACTGAGTGAAAAGGGACTACCGGTCACCCCAGAGAGGATGATGATAAGTGAACGGGCTCATCTCATTATGCCGTATCATTCAAAGCTTGATAAAACCACAGAGGCTTCCCTTGCCGATGGCAAAAAGATCGGTACTACAGGCCGAGGAATCGGTCCATGTTATGTGGATAAAGTAGGAAGAAGAGGCATTAAAATTGGTGATTTGGAAGATACGGAGCTTTTTCGAGATAAGCTAGAGGCTAATCTTGAAGAGAAAAATTTTCTGTTCACGAAAAAGTTTAACGTCGAACCTCTTGACTTCATTCAAATATTTGATCAATTCCAGGAGTATGCTGAAAAACTGGTACCTTATCTCGGCAATGTCTCCGTCGAACTTGATAATGCCAGAAAAAGGGATGAAAATATTCTCTATGAAGGAGCTCAGGGAACACAACTTGATATTGACCATGGCACCTATCCCTTTGTTACATCCTCAAATACAATTGCCGGTAATGCCTGTAATGGTTCTGGTGCGGGACCTGTTCATATCGACGAGGTTATAGGAATACTGAAGGCATACACAACAAGAGTAGGTGAGGGTCCTTTTCCAACAGAACTTTTTGATGAGACAGGTGATGCGCTCCAGCAAAAAGGTGGTGAATTTGGAGCGACAACCGGCAGGAAAAGAAGGTGCGGCTGGCTTGATGGAGTTGTTGCCAAAGATGCTGTCAGACTAAACTCTATAACCGGTTTGGCGATTACCAAGCTTGACGTTCTTTCCGGGCAGTCGACTTTGAAAATAGCCCGAGAATATACTCTCGATGGCAAAAGCTATCAGGCAATGCCAGCTAATATTCGCAAGGCACAAGCCGTCCAGCCAGTCTATGAAGAGGCGCCTGGGTGGCAGGAGGAAATACAGGAAGTCAGATTGTTTGAAAATTTACCAGTTAATGCTCGTGATTATGTACGAAAAATAGAAGATATGACTGAAGTTAAAGCTTCGATTATTTCAGTAGGGCAGGATCGTGAGCAAACCCTATTATTGAAAAACCCATTTGAAAAATAAATTGACTGTTGTCTTTGCCGATACATAGTCAAGTAGCGGTATGGAATAGACATTCATTACATTACAGGTGAATTATATGGCTAGAATTACAGTTGAAGATTGTCTTGAAAAAGTAGGAGACGACAACCGCTTCAATCTCATCCACCTCGCGGTCAAGCGTATACGTCAACACCGCCAGGGAGAGCCTTTTCTGGTTAACGGCAAAAACAAGGAGATTGTCATGACCCTTAGGGAAATTGCCGCCGGAAAAGTAACATTTGACAATATAGATGAGTTGCCAGGTGAGTTGGAAGATGAAACAACCGAAGAATCAACAGCAAGTGAAAACGTAACTTCTCAGGATGCGCAACTAGAGGTAGAGTAGGAATGCC
>JASJDT010000056.1 GCA_030065655.1 Desulfocapsaceae bacterium
CAGGTAACGGTAGTTCAACCATCTGATTATCACTATTATTCCGGCATGGGTCCGGGTATGCTGAGCACCCACTACAGTGCCGATGATATTCGTTTTCATACCCGCTTCGTGGTCGAAAGACAGGGTGCCGAATTCATTAAGGCAAAAGCCACGAAAATTGACGCCCCTGACAATAATCTGCACACCGACAGCGGTGATATCCTACCCTACGATGTGCTCTCGTGCAATGTCGGCAGCTTTGTACCCTTCTCAGCAATTGAGGGTAAAGCAGACAACATTTATTCGGCAAAACCCATTGAACGATTGCTCGAGGCGCAGCGCCATATCATTGAGCAATGCAGCACAGGTAAGATATCCATAGCGGTTGTTGGTGGGGGTCCGGCCGCCGTGGAAATCGCAGGTAACGCTAAGCATCTTGCTAGGACAACCGGTTGCAGCAACATCGAAATATGCCTGTTTGCCGGTAAGAAAATGATGGCTGACTACAGCAATTCGATTCGAAGAATCATCCGCCGCAATTTTCAGCAACGCCAAATACAAATTGATGAGTCAGCCTATGTTGAAAAAATTATTGATGGCACCATTTACCTTGAGAATGGCAGCCAACACACACCGAATATCATTTTTCTCGCCACAGGTGTAAAACCATCGCCCATTTTTGCCTCTTCCGGTCTCTCCACCGGTCCCGATGGTGGCCTCCAAGTTAACAGCAAACTACAAAGTACTGAATACAGTAATATCTTTGGCGGTGGAGACTGTATTTATCACTCACCGTCACCTTTAGCTAAAGTTGGAGTCTATGCCGTCCGAGAAAACCCTATCCTTCTGCAAAACATTCAGGCTGCATTGCAGGAATCACCGCTAACCGATTTTTCCCCCGGCGGCAATTATCTGCTCATATTCAACCTGGGAGAAGGAATCGGAGCATTGCAAAAAGGACCCATTATCTGGGGTGGCAAAAGCTCCTTCTGGGTTAAGGATTACATAGACCGGAAATTCATGACCAAATTTCAGGAACTTGAAACCTAATCACAATAAACCAAGTCAACATTTTTTATTTACTGAAGCATCTGCTATAGTCAATAAGACACCAGGCGTAATCACATGACACCCAATCATATTTTTCTAGAGTGTCCTCGACAAACCGTACTCTTTCCTTCATTTCAACTCCTCAGGTAAATCGCCATGCCAGCACAAACCTCGGCGGTCAGAAAACAGACGTCAACACAAGCATTCGACGACCATTTTAAGAAACTTGTAAATGAGATTCATGCAGCAGCCAATCCCAATGCCATTATGGTTGGCCTGCGCAACAAGATTCTAAAAATTTACGATGTGGAGATGGCGACCATCTTTCTGGTCGATGCCAAAAAACATCAACTCGTTTCCTGGGTCTTGCTCTCTGGCAGTTCCCTGCGCAAATTCAGAGTAAATATCAATCGTTCAAGTATCGCCGGATTTGTCGCAGACACTAAAAAAAGATTGAATATAGCAGATGTCTACGACAAAGAAGAACTTGCCAGAATTCATCCCACCTTGACCTTTGATCGATCTTTTGACCAAAAAGGTGGTGTACGTACCAAACAGGTTCTTCTTGCCCCCATTGTCTTCAATAACAATATCCTCGGTGTGATCCAGCTCATCAACAAGAGAAGCGGAACTGAATTTGACTCCTCCGATGAGCAGCGTATTGATGAACTGGCTGAAACACTTGGCATAGCTCTCTACAATCATTACAAATCGGGCAAGAAAGTGCCGATGCGCTATGAAGAGTTGATCAAACGTGAGATCATCTCAGCCCAGGAGATGGAGCGGGCCATGGTTATTGCCACCCAGCAGGAACAGGATGTGGAGACCGTGCTCATGGAAAATTTCATGGTCGCCAAATCAGAGCTTGGTGAGGCTTTGGCCTTTGTCTATAAAACCAAGTTCATCGATCTTGCCCAAACTATTCACGCCGCCGAGAGTTTGATCCAGGGCAAGGATGGAGCCATTTTCAGAAATGACCTGCTCGTCCCTCTCCAGAAAAAAGATGACACGCTGGTCGTTGCCGCCAAAGACCCAGCCAATGAACACGCTATTCCCCAACTCAAATCAATGTTTGAGGTGGAAACCGTTCGTTTCGTCCTCTCCTTTGGCGATGACATCCGGGAGTGTCTTGCTAATATTCTGCCCGATAGCGGTGATGAGTCGGATATCTCAGCAGATGAGAGCTATGGTGTCAGAGATGAAGAAAAAGAAGAAGTCATCATCGAGGTTGACAGCCGGCCGGCCATAGAGCTTGTCAATAAAATCATTGAAGATGCGGTCACTCTCGGGGCTTCGGATATTCATATCGAGCCCTACGGCAATACAAATGATGCCGAAGTTCGTTATCGGGTGGACGGCAACTGTATTGATGTTCTCCGTATCCCCAAAGGCAACGCCAAGTCAGTTATTGCCAGGGTAAAAGTGCTTGCCGATCTTGACATTTCCGAGCGCCGAAAACCCCAGGATGGTAAAATAAAATTTACCACCACCAATGCTGATACAGTTGAACTCAGGGTGGCAACGGTACCGACTGCCGGCAACAACGAAGATGTCGTTCTGCGTATCCTGGCCGACAGTAAACCTCTACCCCTGGATGAGATAATGCCCTCCAGGGTGCTAAAAAGATTGACCGGAGTCATCACCAAACCGCATGGTCTCTTTCTGGTGGTCGGCCCCACTGGTTCAGGAAAAACTACAACTCTCCACTCTGTGCTCAGCTATATCAACACTCCCGAGAAGAAAATCTGGACCGCTGAAGACCCGGTGGAGATTACCCAGCACCGCCTCCGCCAGGTTCAGGTTCGTCCCAATATCGGTTACACCTTCGCCGCAGCCATGCGTGCGTTTCTGAGGGCGGATCCCGATGTAGTAATGATCGGTGAGATGCGTGACTATGAAACAGCCAAGATGGGTATTGAGGCTTCATTAACCGGTCACCTGGTTTTCAGTACTCTGCATACAAACTCTGCTGCTGAAACCGTGGTCAGATTGATTGACATGGGACTGGATCCGTTCAACTTTGCCGATTCAATGCTAGGTGTTCTTGCCCAGCGACTCATCCGTACCCTTTGTGACGAGTGCAAGGAACCCTATAATCCAAGTCGTGAAGAATATGATTATCTGGTCAATCATTACGGAGTACTTTTCTACGATCATATTCAACAGCATTATTCCAAGTCTCTCACCCTTTATAAGGCTAAAGGTTGCGAGTCGTGCAACAACATCGGCTACAAAGGCAGATCAGGGCTTTTCGAGTTGCTCCTCAGCAGTAAGACCATAAAAAAACAGATTATTGATAAAAATTCAGCTGAAGAAATCAAACAGGAAGCGATCAATGACGGTATGACGGTTCTTCTTCAGGAAGGGCTTCACCTTGTTTTTGCTGGCAGGACGGACATTAAGCAGGTTATGGCAACCTGTATAGCCACTTAGTGTCTGTTCAAGTGTTTGTTCGGAAATGAATAATTTTGCTTTAAATAGAGGTGCCCTGCAAGAAGTACCCTTGGGGTGCATATGTTTGATATCTCGGAGTCTCGCTATGCTCGCTTACCGGAGGACTAAATTTTGAGAGCAAAGATAGGTTAGAGGGAAATAGCCATTTGTGGACAGACACTACCCAAACCTCGGCAATATCAAATTTTTTTGCCGTAGTCTAAAATTTCCAGGCGATTACAACGTTTTGCCCAGTCGATGAAAAGCTGGCGACACTTCTCTTCACTCACCGGCCCCACTATCTCCATGTTTTTTTTGGCAAAACGGACCTCGGTTATCCAGGCAAAGGAGGTCGCTCCTGCAACTACTCTGGGTATCTGCGCCTGCAGCATCGCCCCCTGACACATCGGGCAGGGCCAAAGGGTGGTGTACATAGTGCAATCAGCAAAAACATGCGAACCTACCTCAGTACCGGCGCGACGGAGACAGAGCATTTCTGCATGGGCGGTCGGATCCTTGGAGGCCAGCTCCTCATTACCAGCCCTGGCAATTATTTTACCATCCCTTACAAACACAGCACCTACAGGACATTCTCCACGTTTCTCGGCTGCAAGTGCCTCTTTAAATGCTTCCGCCATAAATGTTTGATCGTTCATATCCTCTGCCCTTTTTACCGGATACCCCACAGTTTGTTCAACTATTTAGAGAGTCAAAACCGTCATATCTGGAAACAAAAGATGTTTTACCCGATTTGGTGAATCTGGCGAAGCTCCAGTCATGGTCTGCTAGACTCGAGAAGAACTCCGATTTAACAACGTAAACGTGGGCCTGAATCTGCATACCATCATCGAGACGGACAATAACCTGCCTGCGATAATACATATCTCCTTCGAAAAGGTCGAGACGCTGCCAACTCCGTTCGTTAATATCAAAATAGACAACACCTTCTACAGTGGAATTCTCAACAGGTTTTATTCCGGGATAGTGAGCATTCTTCACTGCATAACGCTGAAAACCGCTAATTGTACCTCGCTGCTTTTCTGGCACAAAGCCGATCACCGCCTTGGCTATTTCATCACTCATCAATGTGCCATATGCAAAAAGAGCCTGCATTGTTAAACTTTCCTTTCGCTGCTGATGCTAGTGTGGCTGTTTTACTGGTATGAAAAGGGTGTAGAACAAAATGATACAGCCTCCAAGCACGGCAACATCAGCAAGATTAAAGATACCTGTACGCAGGTTGCCTATGCCAATATTCACAAAATCAATAACGATACCTTCCCGGAATCCACGATCGAGTAGGTTTCCGATTCCACCACCAATAATCAGGGCTGAAGCGTTCAGCATTATCCTGTTCAGCTTCTTGTCGAAGAGGGTATAGAGGAAAAAGAGCAGCAGCAATACGGCGGTCACCGGTAAAAAAATAGCCCGGCGCATTCCTTCCGGTAAAGCAGCGCCCATACTAAGAAAACCACCCCGATTTTCGGCCAGAAGAAAGCGTACACTGTCGTTCAACAATGAGATTGCGCCTTTGTCTGTGAGGAGTTGAATGGCCAAATACTTACTTCCCTGATCCAATGCGACCACAACGAATACCATAAATGCTATATATCTCAATCGCTCGCTTTTGGTCATCAAATGCTCACTAGCTGCCGCTCAGCCATTCAACCCCAGTGAAAACATCGACTCCAAGTCATGGTTGGAATATGCCTGAAATGCAAGCATCGTTTCCGTCGCTATTATATATTCAATATTTCTCAGCTTTTCAGTAACAAGAGTGGAAAGATCTTCATTCTGTCTGACCCGGACGATGGCAATCAGATCATATTTGCCACTTACGGAATATACTTCAGAAATTTCTTCAAACTCCACTAACCGTCCGGCAACTTCATTGATTCTCGTTCGTTCGATATTCATCAAAATGATTGAGGTAACCATGCTTTCTCCTTCGAGGTCGTAATCCAGGTAGCACTTTTTGACAACGCGGGAAGCTACTCTTGAGAATACCGGAGAAGTCCAATACTGTAAAGGGAGATACTTTTTTCCCTCTCTTCCTATCAGGGATTGATCAATATTTTTATCCCTTCAACTACCAATATAGCAGAGAAAAGGCACAGTAAACCGCCAAGGGTGCGAAGCATATAAGTATAGATTTTGCCACTCAAAAAGCCCCTTGATTTCCCGGCAAGAAGGGCAAGTGATACTTTAGAACCCACCAGCAAAACATAAAAACTCAAAACAAATATAATTGCCTGGGCATAACTATCCCGGCGTGCTCTATTCATCAACGGGACGCCGACGGTGAGCCAGAAAAGATAGGGATGTGGGCTGAGTAGATTGGTAACGACCCCTTTAGCGATGGACTTCGGTTGCTCCTTTTCCGACTCGGTCATTGTCGCGCTGCAGCGCAGGTTGTCCACTCCCATCCAGGCGACGAAAGCTGCACCACAGAATGACAATACGGCCAGCACCGGTCGTGAGTCCGAGACATTGGCCAGTACAAAAACGGCAAAACCGATAATGGGCAAATCTGTGACCAATGGGGCCAAGGCAACCTTTACCCCAGCCTTATTTCCATGGCGAATTGTCTCGCTTAACAACAGCGCCAGGAGCGGGCCGGCGGATAACCCGGCAGAAAGCCCCAACAGAGATCCAATGAAAAAATAGTAGAGCATGGAAAAAAGGTAAACTCACGATTGAACTTCAGATGTTACAGAGCAAGCCACCTGCTCAGAGCAATGATGGCAACACCAAGAAGCATGGAAATGAAAACATTTCCGGTTTTGAGACTACATAAAGCTGTGGCGGCAGTTGCCAAAAGACTCCAAACGCCACCCGCCAGAGCGGCAGGTGCTATCAATGAGAGCAGGATTGTGCCGGGAAGGGCATCCATAAAGCGCTTGAACCTGCCTGTTTTAGGCATTCTACCGGCAAGCAGTAATCCACCAAACCTGAGGCAATAGGTCACCACTGCCGCTGCGGCGATAACAAAATAGGTTCTCTCAATCATTTTTCTTTACCTTCATCCTTCCCTTCTGGCAACAATGCGGTACAAAGAGCACCACCTATCCCGCCAATAAGTATATACCATTTGCCAGGAACAAACTTTTCACCGACTATTGCCAGAAAGACCGTGAACATCCATGGCAGAATATCTTTCTTTCCACGCCAGAAGCTAAACACCAGAGCGGTGAAGACAGCAACAAAGGCAAAGTCCAAACCAAACTTTTCCGGGTTGGCGATAACGGCACCAAGCCGGTGTCCCACCATCGTGCCACCACACCAGGCGAGCTGAACACAACACCCTCCTCCAAGCAAAAAATAGGTGGTTATTTTCTGCCGATGAAACCGAGCCATGGTAATAGCCCAGTTTTCATCGGCGACAAGATGCATGAAAAGAGCCCTGTGACCTAGTGAGGTTCCCGAAAAGAGAGGATTAAGCGATGCTCCGATAAGCAGATAACGCATATTGATAACCAACACTGCCAGAGTGATTTCTGCAATTGGCAGAGGCGGCAGCCACATATCCACCATGACGAATTGAGCGGAACCGGCAAAAATGGAAAGGTTCATAGTCAATAGCGCACCCCAGCCAATCCCCTTTTTCGCCGCCAGCAGTCCAAGAACGCTGCCGTACGCCCCAACACTTGCGGCAACGACAAGATTGGCCAAAAAACCTGCTCGCAGCTGAGTAAAATTATGATTTAGACTGGCATTGTTCATGGGGCCAACATACAACACGGCGAGGCTGTTTTCTTGTACAATATTGCTGTCAGTCTTGACAAACGGCCTTTTGATATTGAGCGGGAGTTATGCCAAAAGCGGATTTGAATCTTTTGGTGAAATGACTCTGGTCGGCAAAACAGGTGGCAAAGGCAGTATCTGCAATGGGGACACCCTGGCGAAGCGATTCTTTTGCACGTTGCAGACGACATTGGAGCAGATAGGAATGCGGCGTCATCCCTTTTGATGCCTGAAAAAGCCTGAGAAAGTGGTAGCGCGAGAGTCCAGCGGCAGCAGAGATGTCAGCAAGGGTTACCTGCTGGGTCGCCATGTCATGAATGAAGGTTACAGCCTTATTCACCGCCTCAGGCAATCCTGCGCCACTTTTTGATAAGATGAACCCCGTACCATGCCGCTGGAGAAGTTTTCTGATCAATATTGAGAAAAATGACTGGAGCTCCAACTCATCAGTTTTATCACCTCCAAGGAAACTGAATAAAGAGCCCAACTCAAGGGCGAGTTCTTTATCCCTGGTCACGGGCTGAAGAAACCCCTGGTGTCTTCCCGTCGCTTTCCCCTGACCACCTGTCATTTCTCGAAGCAGGGATTCCGGTATATAGATAATGGCATAATGGTAAGAGCCGCCATCGGCTGACATACCATCATGCACCTCATCGGCGTTGACGCTAATCAAATCGCCTGGGCGGGCATAATAACATTCACCACGACAGTGTATTTTCTGCACACCATGCAACATCACCCCCAAAGCAAAATCCTCATGTACATGCCTGCTAAATCGAAACTTCCGATAATTGGCTTGAAATACCAGTAAATCATCGAGTTTCGATGCACGAAAGAATTTTGCCTTTTCTTTTTCCATCAATTTACATGCTGAAAGATTGGGCTTGAGCCACCTCGATGGCCAGCTGTGAGCGGGCCTCGCTATCCATAGCCATGCCCTTTTTTTCACACCACTCAGGAAATGTCTGTGGATCGATATATACCTTTATAACTGCATCGCCAGCATCCTGAGCCTGTTTTTTCATGTCTTCTGCTTTGGTCAGCCAGTCCTGGTAACTCTCTGGCAACCTATCACCATCAACAAACATCTCCTTGAGCGTATCCCAGTCTTCCTCCTTGTACCACACCATTGCCTGGACGGATGGCTGTTGTTCCGGTTGTTGAATTGCTTCTGTTTTCGACTTCTCAGCTTTTTGGCGTGCTCGCTTGAACTTCCTCTGTGACATTTTTTCACCAACCTAATCAACTATCTGTTATTATATGTTTTAAATAGCAATTAAATATTCATACGGGACACCACTATACCGCAAAGCGGGAACTCTTCAAAGGGTGACGTTGAAATTGGTAAGCTGCGGCCTTAAAAATAATCTTGCCTGTTCATCAACTGCTGAGCTTATTGCGTAGGGGTAAGTATTGACAGCTAGACAAAGATCAAAGTCCGAGGGAGGGTTCCAAGGTTTGGTCGGATCGAAAAATCTTTCAGAAAAAGCGGATTGCCGTAATTTGGGCTCCACCGATTGCAAATTAAAATCCAAACCAAGCAACAGGCTTTCCAGATACTCTGCACAAAGTGTGTCCTCGTCGGAGGGAATTTTACCATTTAGCCCCATCCTCACCAGGGTGACAAGCTTTGGTGATTGTTTCCTGATATAATCAGCCGTTGCTTTGGCATTGACAAAAGCTCCAGTAAGGATTTCTTCAGCCTGATGAGCATTGGCTACTCCCTGAGTGCCGGCATGGGTCGTCTGCACCACAGTTTTGCCGGTTAGATCGACCTCTTTGATTTCTGTGGGAGAGTTGCCGAAATCAAACCCGGGTAGCTTTTTCCCATATCTCTCGCCGATTAATATGGCTCCCGGCAACTCTTTCTGCAAGCTCAGGGCCGTATCGATTTCCGCCACGGGATAAATTGCCCGAACTCCTCGCATAAAACAATAACACGCCACGGAAAAGGCCCGAAACACATCTATTATCACGACGACTCCCCGCGCCTGATTGGCGCCAGAGACAAAATCAGTCTTTTCAACTCGCAGCATACTTTTCTCCAGATATATCTAATCCCCTGAACTTAACTCAAACAATCTTTGGCTGAGAAAGGAAGCAACCAGCAGGGAAAGTTGGTCTCACCACAACTTTCCAATTGTATTCCAAGGCGTTGGCAAAAACCATACTTTTCTCTGTATCCTAAAGCGTTACGGCCTCTCGGGACAAACTACCAACTCCCTTTACTGTTGACGAAAACCTTGATTACGGGTTATATATTCTGGTTTTATCTGTCTACAATGAGGTGTGAAAAACAAAGACCGCTACAACAGCCTGCCCAACTATCTTACGCTAAGACGAGACAGCTGTTCACATGTCTCCCCGATGGTTTCAAGGTAGATGAACCATAGAGGACTTGAGATCATCGCAGGCTATTCTCTGCCACTCATTGGCCGACACTGAATCCGCAAAAACCAACAATGATCCATCGTCCAACGTTTAAGGTTAAATGAATGAATGCAATTATAGCCCTGGAAGACGGCACAATTTTTAAGGGTCAATCCTTCACTGGAAAAGGTGAGGCAATCGGTGAGATTGTCTTCAATACTTCCATGAGCGGTTATCAGGAAGTGCTCACCGACCCCTCTTATACCGGCCAGATCGTCACCATGACCTATCCGCTCATCGGTAATTATGGAGTTGCTCCCGAGGATATGGAATCTGCAGCGATTCACCCGATGGCATTTCTAGTAAAAGAATATAGCCCTACCTTTTCGAATTTTCGCGCTACCAGATCACTCGCCGATTTCCTCGTGGAGTATGGCATCCTCGGTGTAGAAGGCTTTGATACCAGAGCCTTGGTCAAACATATCCGTCAAGCCGGGGCCATGAGAGGAATAGTGTCCACTGAGGACCTTGAGCCCGAGTCTCTCGTTGCCAGAGCAAGGAACTGGAGTGGACTTATTGGTCAGGACATGGTGAAACGAGTCACCTGTGATGAGCCATATGGCTGGGCAAATAATGTTCCCATAGCCGGCACTAACTTCAGCACCGCCCAAAAAGATGCAAAGACTCGCTTCAAGGTAGTTGCCTTCGATTTTGGAATCAAATTCAACCAACTGAGAATTCTCACTGACCTGGGTTGCCAGGTCCAGGTGGTTCCGGCAACAACGTCCGCTAAAAAGGTCCTTTCGATGAACCCAAATGGTGTGTTTCTCTCCAATGGCCCCGGTGATCCGGCCGGTGTTGAAGGAGTTGTCCAAACCCTGAGAGACCTCCTGGAAGAGCTGCCTGTTTTCGGTATTTGCCTGGGCCACCAGATGCTCGGTCTCGCCTACGGTGGCACAACGTATAAGTTGAAATTCGGCCATCGCGGCGGCAACCAGCCGGTTAAGGATTTAATCACTGGCAAGGTGGAGATTACCTCCCAGAATCATGGTTTTTGTGTTGACCCTGACAGTCTCAACCCCGATGAAGTTGAAATAACCCACATAAACCTTAATGACGGGAGTCTAGAAGGCATGCGCCACAAAAAATACCGGGCCTTCTCCGTCCAGTACCACCCGGAACACGCTCCGGGCCCCCACGATTCAATGTACCTCTTTAACCGTTTTCTGGAAATGATGCAGGCCGGTTAATCACCAAGCCGCCCTTTCTACCATAGATGAGCACAGATTATGCCTAAGCGAACAGATATACATAAAATTCTCATTATCGGATCCGGCCCGATCATCATCAGCCAGGCCTGCGAGTTTGATTACTCAGGTGCCCAGGCGGTCAAAGCCCTGAAGGAGGAAGGTTTCGAAGTTGTGTTGATCAACTCCAATCCGGCTACCATCATGACCGATCCTGAACTTGCCGATGCAACTTATATCGAACCTATAACACCGGAAATGGTGAGCAAAGTTATTGAAAAAGAGCGGCCCGACGCCCTACTGCCGACGCTCGGCGGGCAGACGGCTCTGAATACGGCCATACAGGTTGCCAAAACCGGCATTCTCGAGAAATACAACGTTGAAATGCTGGCTGCTGATATCAATGTTATTCGTAAAGCCGAAGGCCGCGAAGAGTTTCGTGCTGCCATGCGAGCCATCGGTCTCAAGGTCCCCGAGTCTGCCATTGTCCACAATGTTGAAGATGCAATGGTTGCAGGGGAAGAAATAGGCTTTCCCATAATTGTCAGACCTAGTTTCACCCTTGGCGGCACTGGCGGTGGAGTAGCCTATAACCGGCAGGAACTTGAGGAATTGTGCATTTCTGGGCTCGATCTTTCCATGACCACAGAAATCATGCTGGAGCGCAGCCTGCTCGGCTGGAAAGAATACGAGCTAGAAGTTATGCGGGATAAGAACGACAATGTGGTCATAATCTGCTCCATTGAAAATATGGATGCCATGGGTGTCCACACAGGAGACTCCATCACCGTCGCCCCGGCACAGACCTTGACGGATCGTGAATATCAGGAAATGAGGGATGCAGCCATAGCTATTATCCGTGAGATAGGCGTAGAAACGGGCGGCTCTAATGTTCAGTTTGCCGTCAATCCCGAGGATGGTGAACTAATGGTGATCGAAATGAATCCCCGAGTATCCAGAAGCTCGGCTCTTGCCTCAAAAGCCACCGGGTTTCCGATTGCCAAAATCGCCGCGAAGCTGGCAATAGGCCTTACCCTTGATGAAATAAGAAATGACATCACGAGGGAGACCTATGCCTCCTTCGAGCCAACCATTGATTATTGTGTAGTAAAGATACCACGCTGGACCTTCGAAAAATTCCCCGAGACGGAAGACTGCCTTACTACGGCGATGAAATCTGTAGGTGAAACCATGGCCATCGGTAGAACCTTTAAGGAAGCTTTCCAGAAAGGCATGCGCTCCCTGGAAACCGGCAGGTTCGGTTTTGGTGGCGACGGCAAAGAGTTGCTTGACCATCTCGATGACGAAGATCTTGAGCAGAGTCTTCGTACCCCAAATTCAAGAAGAGTTGCCCATATCTATGAAGCGATGAAGCGGGGGATGTCCACCGCTAAACTCTTTGAATTGACCTGGATTGACCCGTGGTTTCTCGACAACCTTCAGCAAATTGTCACCCGGGAACAAGAAATCAGGGCAGCAGGCTTTAAGGGACTTACTCCATCGTTTCTGCGTAAGTGCAAAGAGTACGGATTTTCCGATCGGCAGCTGGCCTATCTTACCGGCACCTCTAAAGACGACATCCGCATTTTACGGAAGAATAATGGTATCATCCCAGCATATAAACTTGTCGATACCTGCGCAGCCGAATTCGAATCATATACGCCCTATTACTATTCAACATATGAACAGGAAAACGAAGCCGTAATCAGCTCAAAAAAGAAGATCGTCATACTTGGCGGCGGCCCCAACCGGATCGGCCAGGGTATCGAATTTGACTATTGTTGTGTTCACGCTTCATTTGCTCTGCGAGAGATAGGCGTTGAGTCTATCATGGTCAACTCCAATCCTGAAACCGTATCGACGGACTATGATACCTCAGATAAGCTTTACTTCGAGCCGTTGACCAGAGAAGATGTTCTCAACATAATTGAGATGGAACAACCCGACGGAGTAATCGTCCAATTTGGCGGTCAGACCCCACTCAATCTGGCGGTAGAATTGGAAGAGGCCAACGTTCCCATTATCGGTACACCTCCGGACGCCATTGATAGGGCCGAAGATCGCAAACGGTTCCAGCAGTTCCTGCAAAAACTCGATCTGCGGCAGCCGGCTAACGATACCGTATACACCCTGGAAGAAGCCCTTACCTCGGCGAACCGCATCGGCTATCCTGTGGTAATGCGTCCTTCCTATGTTCTAGGTGGTCGGGATATGCGGATTGTCTATAATGACCAGGGTATCCGCGATTTCATGAAAGTCATAAGTACCGGAGGTGTTGATCATCCGGTGTTGATAGATAAATTTCTCAAAGATGCCATTGAGGTCGATGTCGATGCGGTGAGCGATAGTGAAATCACCATCATCGGTGGCATTATGGAACATATTGAAGAGGCTGGTATCCATTCCGGCGACTCCGCCTGCGTCCTGCCGCCACATACGCTCACCAGCGACCTCGTTGATGAAATACGGAGGGCCACCAGAGCCATGGCCAAGGAACTCGGGGTTATCGGTTTGATGAATGTCCAGTACGCAGTCAAGGATAATACGCTTTTTGTTCTTGAGGTCAATCCGCGTGCATCGAGAACGGTACCATTTGTTTCCAAGGCCACCGGTGTTCCCCTGGCCAAGATTGCCACCAAGGTCATGATGGGCCACAGCCTCAAAGAACTGGGACTGACCCAAGAAGTTCAGATATCTCATTATGCCGTCAAGGAAGCTGTTTTTCCCTTTGACAGATTTGACAATGTCGATACTCTGCTCGGTCCTGAGATGAAGTCAACCGGTGAGGTTATGGGTATTGACGACAACCTGGGCTTGGCTATAGCCAAGGCTACTCTGGCCGCGGGCACCAGGCTGCCGAGTTCGGGCAATGTTTTTATCAGTGTGCGTGACAACGATAAGGAAGCCGTAACTGAAGTGGCCAAAGCACTCATCGATTTAGGCTATGCTATTCTTGCAACAGTAGGTACTGCCGCTCATCTTCAACAACACGGCATTGCCTGTGAAAGGGTAAATAAAATTAGCCAAGGTCGACCCCACATTCTGGATAAGCTGCAGGATCGCCAAGTATGCTGGATTATAAACACCTCACTGGGCAAAAGGACAACTGAAGACTCCTATTCGATCAGAAGGGCCGCCTTGGATCTCCACCTTCCTTATACAACAACGGTCTCAGGTGCCAAAGCAACGGTTATGGCCTTGCAAGATATTGAAAAAAGTGAAATGGGGGTCAATTCTGTCCAGCATTTTACGGAAAGAGTCCGTTAAAAAACCAAGTTGCACCTCGACAGACAATTATTATGATTTACAGTAGTATGGCTAATATACACTATTAATGTTCAGCTTTTAAGTTTATAATTAATATCATATAGTTGGTATCACTCAATAGAACGAGAAACTCCCGGAGGATTCTTTGAACACCTTTTACAAAAACCTGAGTATGTGGCTGGTCATTGGCCTTACCATGATTTTGCTGTTTAACCTTTTCAGTAAGCCTCAGGGTAATACGACTTCACTCAACTACAGCGATTTTATAGCTCAAATTGAGAATAAGGCTATAGACCGCGTCAATATTAGTGGCGACACAATTACCGGAACCACTCAGGATGGCAGGCCTTTTCGCACCGTTTATCCGAGAAATGATGACGAACTCATTCCAATGCTCAGAAATTCCGGTGTTGATATAAATGTTGAAGAGTCAGAACAAGATTCTTTTCTCATGACCATTTTCGTTTCCTGGTTTCCGATGCTGCTGCTCATCGGGGTATGGATCTTTTTTATGCGCCAGATGCAGGGTGGCGGTAAGGGAGGAGCTCTATCCTTTGGCAAAAACCGGGCAAGGCTTATGGAACAAGGAGAAAACAAAGTTACTTTTGCCGATGTCGCTGGCATAGACGAATCTAAAGAAGAACTTGAAGAGATCATCGACTTTCTCAGAGAACCACAGAAATTTACCAAACTGGGCGGCCGTATCCCTAAGGGTGTTCTCCTGGCCGGTTCACCCGGTACTGGTAAAACACTCCTGGCCAAGGCTATTGCCGGTGAAGCAGATGTACCGTTTTTCACCATTTCCGGTTCTGATTTCGTCGAGATGTTCGTCGGTGTTGGAGCCAGCCGGGTACGTGATCTCTTCACCCAAGGTAAAAAAAATGCTCCCTGTATCATTTTTATCGATGAGATCGATGCCGTAGGCCGCCACCGCGGCGCCGGCCTTGGCGGTGGTCATGATGAAAGGGAACAGACCCTGAATCAGCTGCTCGTTGAAATGGATGGTTTTGAGTCCAATGATGGTGTAATCATTGTCGCTGCGACCAACCGTCCCGATGTTCTCGACCCAGCGCTTCTGCGGCCCGGTCGATTCGATCGCCAGGTCGTAGTACCTATTCCCGATGTTGGTGGCCGTAAAAAAATACTGGAGATCTACTGCAGGAAAACCAAAATGGCTCCTAGCGTTGACCTGGAGGTTTTAGCACGAGGAACTCCTGGTTTTTCTGGAGCTGACCTGGAAAACCTGGTCAACGAAGCGGCCCTCATGGCTGCTCGTACAGGTGCCGAGGAAATAGATCTTGAGCTTCTGGAAAGAGCCAAAGACAAAATCATGATGGGTGCGGAACGTCGTTCCATGATTATTACTGAAAGGGAAAAAAAGGTAACGGCATATCATGAGGCTGGACATGCGCTCGTCGCCAAACTTCTCCCTGATACTGATCCAATTCATAAGGTGACGATCATCCCGCGTGGACGCGCACTTGGGTTGACCATGCAGTTACCGATCGATGAGAAGTACACTCACTCCAAGAAATATCTGGAGAGTACCATCTGCATTCTATTCGGCGGCAGGGTTGCCGAAGATATTATTTTTGACGAAATAACCACGGGAGCAGGCAATGACATCGAAAGGGCAACAGCGCTTGCCCGAAAAATGGTCTGCGAGTGGGGCATGAGTGATGAACTTGGCCCTCTTACCTATGGCAAGAAGGAAGAACAGATTTTCCTTGGCAGAGAAATCGCTCAACACCGTGACTTCAGCGAAGAGACAGCTCGCCAAATTGATGACGCAGTTCGGCAGATCATAACAGATGCACGGGATAAGGTGTACGACCTGCTCAGAGAAAATCGTGATATCCTAGAAAAGGTGGCCGAAGAACTGCTCGAAAAGGAAACCATAGTACTCGATGACATCGAGCGTATCATGGCCGATCTCTACCCGGATAAGTTTCCTCTGCCGGAAAAAAAGGACCAGGAATCAGCCGACCAGAAAACTGAGGACGTTCAGACTGCGGCAGATACCGAGGCAGCGACCCGGGATTCTTCTGCAGAGACTGACGAAATACCAGAAGACCGCGTTGACCTCTCCAGCACAGATATTGAGGATGATGAGCAATCCTCAATAGAAGAAGACGGTGAGCAGTCTCCAAGTGGGGAAAAATCTTAACTAATTCGCCCATTTTTCAATAGCTCGACAATTTGCCATGAAGATAATGGGTATCCTTAACGTTACGCCAGATTCTTTTTCCGACGGTGGTCATCATCTTTCTGTGCAGGCGGCCATTGACCAAACGGAACAAATGGTAGAGGAAGGTGCCGATATCATTGACATTGGCGGCGAATCAACACGACCATTCGCTGAGCCAGTATCAGTAGCTGAAGAGCTGAAAAGAGTCATTCCGGTCATTGAACTTATCCGCAAACATCACCAGATCCCAATCTCCATAGATACAACCAAGGCAGCAGTGGCCAGAGCCGCACTTGATGCTGGCGCCAATATCATTAACGATGTCTCAGCGTTGCGTCAAGATCCAGAAATGCTTGCTCTTGTCAAAAACACAAACGTACCGGTCATTATCATGCACATGCAGGGAACACCAGAAGATATGCAGAACGATCCCAAATATGATGATGTCGTTGGTGAGGTTATTGATTTTTTTAAAGAAAAGCTGCAGTGGCTGAAGGCAGAAGGTGTAAATTTAAAACGCATAACCTTGGATCCAGGTATTGGTTTCGGCAAGACCCGCGATCACAATCTTTCGCTGCTCAAACATCTATCAGCTCTAAAAGCACTGGGCCAGCCCGTATTACTTGGCCATTCCCGCAAACGCTTCATTGGTGATCTTACCGATCTTCCCCCCGAAAAGCGCGATGTACCAACTGCAGTGATCTCGGCCCTGGCTCTTTCCCAGGGAGTGGATATGGTCAGAGTTCACAATGTAGGTGCCAGCCGGCAGGCACTCAGGGTAGCAAAGGCTATTCAGGACGCCGTCTAGTTCGGTTTCTTTCGGAACATATTCAACGGCAAGGTTGCACTTCAAAATCATCAAGAACTATGAATTGAAAAATGTAAGGTGATTCTTTACTTCCTACGATAATTGTATCACCATCTCTCAATTCAACCGTGTCTTCGCTCGCACCCCCTCCAACCTGGCGCCTTTCGACGTATGTTCCATTGGAGCTTCCCCGGTCATAGAGGTAGAACTTATCATCATCTCGTTCAATCTGAAAATGCTCCCTGGAAATATTGAGCAAATGACCTTCGTCCACCAGATAGAGATCATTACTTGGTTGTGCAGTATCTCCCTGCAGGCGCTCAGTTCTCTCCACCCGTCCATCCACGATTTTTACCCTAGTCTCTCTCCCTACCCGATAGGGAAAGTTACGTAGTGGCACTATGTCGTCAACCATAGCTGCTGGTGGCACCGCCTGCTCCGCTGCCGGTGTCAAGGCCTTAAGAACGGCAGCTGGTAGTATTTTTTCGAGTATTGCCTTTTTATCAGTCATATAATTATGTCAATGGAAAGCTTTTCAAAAAGCAGAAGATTAGTAAATCATAGCATATATTCAATTGTCTGGAAGCTCAATTGATTTTTCCATTTTTATCTGCGCGTGAAATATCTATTTTGAATGTTGCGTTTTTATTAAGATAGAGAGTAGAATTTACAAAGAGATTTCTCTTAATAACCACTGCAACACAACAAAGGCCATGATATCCTCACCCTCCAATAAAGATCATCAACAAAGAGTTACCGTACTTTACATAGAAGATGATTCTGCCAATCGTCAGCTCGTTCAACTGATTCTGGCAAGAAGGGAGGATATTCGTTTTTTTGAGGCAGAAACGGGAAATGCTGGTTTAGATATGGCAAAACAATTCCAACCTGACATCATTCTCCTCGATTTAAGTCTGCCCGACATATCCGGATTTGAAGTTCTTACTCAACTTCGCCAGATAAATGGTTATGAAGCCACTCCAGTAATCGCGGTCAGCGGGGATAACCTGCCGGAAGATATCCAATTGGGAATGCAGGCTGGCTTTCATGGTTATCTGACCAAGCCGATCATCATTGCCGAGCTCTACGCGGCTCTAGATCAAGCATTAGCATCTCTGCCATAGGCAAAACCGGCTTACCTCGATTTAAACGAGCACGCTCGTTCCCCAATTCGCCAACATGACTTTCCCACTCGAACTCAACAAGATGTATATTACATTTACCACCTTCTGACCAACTGAATACATCAATACTTCGGTTGCGGGAAAGTGACCACATTCTCTGTTGT
>JASJDT010000057.1 GCA_030065655.1 Desulfocapsaceae bacterium
CTCCCCAGAGCACAAGACGACCAATTTTGCCATTAGCTTCGGCTTCACTCAGATTGGCAACCTCGTAGGGCAGTGGATCACCGGCGCTGCGGATAATGCCGTCTCTTATTAATTTTTCCTCTTCTTCATCGTTGAAAAGATCATCGTTGGCGAACAGGCCAAGAACTTTAGGCGCATAATAAGAATCACGCCGATTGGCGTTTTTGATTCGTTCGAATAACTCTTCAAATTCAGTCCGTGTTCTGATGACGATATAACCGTCCTTGGCGGCCTCCTGAAGCAGGTTTCTACCATCGTCACGGGTGGGCAGGCGTGTCTCCTCCGCACCGCTGTGCACAAAACAGTCTAACTGTGGATTGTCCAGCGTGGGTTGTTCCGTGCACTGCGGTATATCAGTGGGCAGGAAGAAGCGCTCGCCCCCACCCAGGATGACTTGGGGATCGGGTTCGCCATCGGTGACATTACAATCGGCATTTGGGTCATCTTGTTCGAAGACAACGCCATCCATAGTCTGTGAATCAGTACAGGTCCGTTCCCCATTAAATCCGGGTCGACCGGCGATGAGCTGGAGTGAGTGCGCCTCAGGTTGATTACGGTTATCGGTTTCTGCGAGAAAAGCGCCTGTGCCGGGTTCACCCGCAATATCACCATCATTGACGATGCCGATCGGATGCCCCTCATAGGCGGCTTCGCGCAAGTAGCTTCCTGAGAAGCCGGACAGAGCCTTGATCTCCCTCCCGCGATCCCGGCCATACGAGTCCGGACCCTGCACCTTGTAACCAAAGGCGTGCGCGGTTGCCCCACCGTTTGACGTGGATGTCAGTTGGTCGGAGTTGTGACCGCGATAAACTGCCATAAATCGCAGCTTGTCCCACTCCAGGGTTCCGTCAGGGCCTTCCCAGAACATGCGGGCAGCGTCCCAGTGGTTGAGAGCAGCGCCATCTGGGTGAATGAAAATAGCGTTACCGGTCCTTTTTTCAGATTCATTCCAGCCATCTTTCTCGATCTCATATTCCATCTCGTCGTCATAATCGTCGCGCTCGTCGTCACTGGCAATTGCCAAACCGCCTGGCAAGATCAGCAGGCTGAGTAAAATAAAGGGTATTAGAGAACGTAAAAAAGTCTTTCGAATTAATTCAAGAATGGACATGATCAGCCTCCGTTTAGGTTGGGTCGCATTGCAGGGGAAAGCGGATCACCGTTACGCTTCAAAACAGAGCTTCTCGGGTAACCTCACATCACTTTTTTCCAAACTTCCCTACTGACCTGACAGAATGGATGACTGGCAAGGGCTTCGAGCTTCTCCAAACCGTGCCGACTGCATTAATAATTCTAATTGTAGTCATTCAACGGGTGGCTATGAAGCAAGTAGTTAGGTTTGGATTGTATATTAATTTGTACAAATATTTTTTTTGGAAGGAATTAGACCATCGTGAAGATATGATTAAATGTGAGCTGTCCATATGCACAGTTTCAACCACTTCTCAGTGATTAAAAACGATGGATAGAGAAATAAAGCCAAAAGGGGCCTTAAAGGCGTTCGATAAAGCGGTCAAGTCTACTATTAGAACAAACAATTGCTTCGTCGCCGCTTTCTTCTAGATAAAAGGTGAGGCTATTTCTCTGAAAAAGAGTTATGGGTAATGGATAAGTTAGGACGGTTAAAACGGAACTATGTGTAAAAAGGATACACAATGAGAATCCATCATTTAAGAAATGCCACATTTATCATTGAATCAGGTGAATATTATATACTGATCGACCCAATGCTTGGGGCTAAGGGCTCTCTTCCTCCGTTTTCCCGTTTTCGATTTAAATCATTCAAAAATCCTTTGGTAGACTTACCGCCGAATGCCGGTGCTTTATTAGAAAAAGTTACCAACTGCCTGATTACCCACAGCCAAAAACTTGGAATCAAAGTACTTCAGCATACAGATCATCTGGACATTCCGGGTGAGGATTTCCTTCGTGAAAAGGACACACCGATCGCTACACTTTCAAGGGATGCAAATGTACTAAAAAAATACGGTTTAAGCGTTCAAACCGAGCTGGAGTACTGGAAACCACAACACTTGCTTGGCGGTGAAATTATTGCCATTCCAGCACTGCATGGTCATAGCTGGGTGAATAAGCTAATGGCAAACGGCGCAGGATATTTTCTGCAGCTCCCTGATGAGCCATCCATCTATATCAGCGGTGATACTGTTTTCACTCATGATGTCGAACGAGCGCTGAGAGAACTTAAACCAGACATTGCGGTGATGGCGGCGGGAACCGCGACATTGGACATCAGCACCCCAATTTTGATGTCAATGGATGAACTGATTCAATTTGTCCAGAGCGCTCCGGGAAAGGTGATTGCAAATCACCTTGAAGCCCTGAATCATTGCCCAACCACTCGCGAACAGTTGAAACAAGAATTAGAAAACAATGGCTTATTATCAAGCGTTTCTATTCCAAATGACGGTGAGGTGATGACCTTCGAAAGAGACTAGGACACATATAAAGGGGCCACAACAGATGTCTAATCTCTTTTTGTTACCTGACATGTGCATCCTCATTGTTGACTCATAGATAAATTGCACGAGTCTATGTTTGTCAAAAAACATTCGGCTATCTCTTTGAAAAAGAGTTAATAATAATGGATGATTAAGGGAGTTTAAAACGGAGCCAAGTGTAAAGGAAGTTTCGATAGAACAGTAAGCTATGCATTGCAGAGAACGAAGACATACTCCTAATAATTCTAATAGCAGCAGGTAGACCTTGAACGACCCACAAAGCCTGCATGAGTGTTGACACATTTCTTAATCTTCATATTTTTAGGCCATATAGCATATGGTTATCTGTATAGGTGTGCGACCAGGTGGCTACCACTATCGAAGTCAAGAGCCGTGTTTAAAGGCACGGCAATTTAAAGGTTTTTTATATTATGAAAACAAGAGAACTCATATACTTATTAGCAATTCTCGTCTTATTCCTGTTTAGCGGCTGTGCTAACCATCAGTCCACGAAGCCAAGTGTTTCCAACCAGAGCGAAGAGAATGTCCGTATGGTACTTCAGGCTTATGTGGCTGGCCGGCAGGCACGGGATCTGGAGGCAGTGAAAGCTGTTCTAGACCCGAACGTCGACCAGTTGACCTCGCGCGGGGAGTGGCGACGTGGGCTGGAAGCAGCAACGGCTGGTATGAAACGAAGCAGTAAGAAGAATCCCGGGAATCGCTCACTGACGGTGGAATCGGTACGTTTCCTTCGTCCTGATGTTGCGCTGGCCGATTCACGTTACATTATTAAGGGTACCGATGGACCCGATCGCATCCTGTGGAGCAGCTTTACTTTAGTGAAGAGCTCTGATGGAAAGTGGCGCATCACCTCCATCCGAAACCAGAAACCAACAGGCTGAGCTATTTCTATATTAAATTCTTAAAAAGGGACCAACATGGAATTAAATGTATATCTCTCAGGTGAAATACACACTGACTGGCGGGAAAGAATAAAAGAAGGTTGCAAGGCTCATAATTTGTCCATTGTTTTCAGTTCTGCTGTCACCAACCACGAAGCCAGCGATGCTGCTGGCGATGTGCTAGGAGAGGAGACAAGCCAGTTTTGGCGTGATCATAAATCAGCAAAAGTAAATGCAATTCGTACCAAAACACTTATTGAAAACTGCGATGTAGCCATCGTGCGTTTTGGAGATAAGTACAAACAATGGAATGCAGCATTTGACGCTGGGTACTGCGCAGCAATGGGTACCCCTTACATTACCCTTCACGATGAGAATTTGATTCATCCGCTTAAAGAGGTCGATGCAGCAGCTCTAGCATGGGCAAAAACGCCCGATCAAGTTATCGAAATATTAAAATACGTTCTTACCACTCGCTAAACCTAACAATTGTAATCGTCAGGTCAACCTGCAGCACAGTCAGTGATGCGGGTTGTTGGTAGTCCTTGAGAATATCAAATTAGGTGTCCAAATTATTATTTTTGGGTCATGACTAGAACAGAGGATTTTTTCTAAGAAGAGATAGTAGTAATTTGTAGAGATCTTCATCTCTGTTGTTAAACCTAAACTCACACTCTTTAAGATGCAAATGAAAAGTACTTTTATGCATTCCTCTAAATCTAGACAACCTGGTTTTAGCAAATCCCCAAAAGCTTTCTATTCCGTTTATATGGCTTTTGGAATTTGCGAATTCATTGGTTCCATGGCTTACGCGAAAATGCTTCTTGTAGCCAAGATCAACAAGGCCATTATAACCACGCCAGCAGTCAGAATGTATGACAGAATCGAGAGACACCTTTCCTCGTATAACCTTTTGCAACGTGGCTTTGCTGCAATCTGGTACTATTTCTGTGTATACTTTTCCTTGGCGTTTAATGATTCCAAAAACAATGGTTTTACCAGAAGCTCCACGACCTCGTTTGCCTTTAACTCTTCTGGCACCAAAGAAGCTTTCATCAACTTCAACCTCACCGTTGAAAGGGGATTCTTTTTGGCAGCTTTCAAAGATCTCTTTTCTTATGGCAGTGAGATAACGATTAACAGTATTTCTGTTAAGATTGGTTAATTGTGTAATTTGGGAGGCATTTAAGTCTATGGCAAATAGCTTTATAATTTCCCGTATTTTCCTCTCTGAAATCTTTGCACGATTTGAATATTTATTTTTAAACGTCATAATAGAACATTAGATCACAAATTATTGATCTGTTCTAGTCATGACCCTTATTTTTTATTCCGAAAATCAGAAGTAAATCACTAAAAGGTTGACAATACTAAAAGATGACAAGTTAACCTTCCTGATAATTGATAGGAAATGTAAGAGAATCTGTAGTGATGGATTATCAGCTCTATGATATCGGAAACTGCAGCAAACCTCTATTTTTTCCTGCACAATTGGACTTACAAGATGAGTTATGATAGCCTCAAAAAAGCAGATACATAGTGCAACCTAACAAGTATACATCAACATAGCGGTATTATACGTCAAATGAGAAAAAGACCGATAATCTTCAGCATTGCAGTTTTAGTGATTCTTCTCTGTATTTCGCCTGTAAATGCAGAACAGCCGGAAAAACTTACGATTGGTAGAGCTACGGATAATGTAATTCAAGAGCACGGGAGGCTTTTTCCAATTGCTCAATATCTTGCCTCACGTTTGGGGGCTGAGAGGAAAATCGAAGGAACAGTTTACCTTGATGGCCAAAATAGTGACCAATTAATAATCAAAGAAGTTATGAATGGAAACCTCCATCTTGTTTTTGAGAGTCCTTTTTCGGCCGCTTTGTACCAAAAAACCTGCGATATGATTCCTTTGGTGCTGGTTAAGAGAGAGGATTTAGTTGAATACAAGAGTTATGTTTTTGTGAGGAAGGACAGTGAAATAGAAACCATGGATGATCTTTTAGGCAAGAAAATTGCCTTTGAAGACCCCACTTCAACATCGTCATTCCGCTGGCCTCTGAGTAACCTAACAAAGATGGGCTACCGTTTTGTTCCGGAAGGTGTAAGAGACAGCGAGGCCATCAACTATCTTTTTGCCGGTTCTGAGTTGAATGTATCCAGCTTTGTTTTTTACGGGAAAGTAGCTGCCGGGGTATTGAGTTCTGCTGATTGGGTTAATAAAGAAGAGAACCCGCCATCTTATCGCGAAGCGTTTAAGATCATCTATGAAACGCCCAATATACCTAGAATGTTTGTTATGGTTAGCAGTACTCTTGATTCTGATTTTCGAGAACAACTCAAACAAGAATTGCTGTCTATGCATAAGCACGAGGAGGGCACTAAGGCATTGGCTAACTATCAAATCAACCGTTTCCTGCCACTCACACCACAGGCCGTTGAAGTCTTGAAGGAAATTGCTTTACAACAATGACACCATCATGACGGCTAGGTCCTTTTTCCCATCACTTACGTTTAAAATCAAATTATTACTATTAATTTTTCTCACCATAGCAGTCCTGCTTTTGTTCTGTATTTGGTTGGCTGTAAGATTGCAGATGCAGCTTTCTCAATCAGCTCAGCAAGTGGCAATAGAGGAAGTATCGGCCACTCTCCGTCAAGAATGGATTCAAGATACACTTGCCCTGTCAAACACGATCTCGGATTTGCTTATCCAACCGCTTTATTCGTTGAATGTATTTGAAGTCAACAGGATAGCAAGTTCAATCCAACAACAGGAGCCTATACACTATGTAGTTATATTGGATAAGGAGGATAGAGTTGTTGGCACAGGCGACATGGAGTATCTGCCAATAGGGGCCAAGCTTACGCAATTTGAGGGTAAAACAAGCCACCAGGAATACATCTGGAGAGAGAAAGATGTTGTAAAGGTTTTGGAAACAATCACCCCTATTCGGCTGGGCAACAATCAGTTGGGTACAGTGGTCATAGGTTTTCCGATCAAAGGAATTGAAGATGATACCTACGAAATTATTAAGGATTTTAAAATCCTCTTTCGCCAATCACATGCGCTATTTGTCCAAAACCTTATACTCTATGGTTCTCTGATTCTGCTCTTTGCAGTTGTTGTGGCTATTATTATCGCCCGCAAAACTGTGCAGCCCATTCTGAGGCTCGTTGGTGAAGTAAGAAAAATTGCCGAAGGAAGCTATAACCTCGACTTGGATTTATCGAGAAATGACGAAATTGGTATGCTCAACACGTCGTTCATGACTATGAGTCAGGAGTTGGAGAAAAGAGAGAAATCACTCAATTTAGCCAAAGTGGATCTTGAAAAACGAGTTGAATTGAGAACCTCGGAACTGAACGAAATAAACGAAAGACTTCTACAGGAAATAGAAGATCACAAGCAATCTGAAACAGCCAGACTTGCCCTTGAGGATCGCTTGAAACATGCTGAGAAGATGGAGGCTTTAGGGACTCTGGCCGGTGGAGTTGCCCATGATCTAAATAACATTTTGACTGGACTGGTGGGTTATCCGGAATTAGTACTTTTTCAGCTGGAAAAAGATAATGAGCTGAGACCACTTATTGAAACCATAAAAGCATCCGGTGAAAAAGCGTCAGCAGTGGTTGAAGACCTGCTTACCCTCGCCAGAAGAGGAGTTTCCACCAGGCGGGCTTGTAATGTGAATATGATAATCTCAGATTTGGAAAGAAGCCTTGAGTGGTCGTCTATTACCTCTGCATTTCCAAATGTTTGTATAGTTTCTGACCTGGATGAAAAGCTCTGGAATGTACGGGGGTCTGATATTCATTTATCCAAGACCATCATGAATCTGGTCAGGAACGGAGCCGAGGCCATTTTGGATGAAGGTGAAGTATCTATTCGAACCCGCAATGAGTACGTCAATAATCCTTTTGTCCAGCATGAAGAGATGCAAGAGGGTAAGTATGTTGTGGTAACGGTAAGTGACAATGGAAAAGGAATTGGAACCGATGAAATCACCAAGATATTTGAGCCATTTTATACCACCAAACAAATGGGAAGAAGTGGAACAGGGCTAGGCATGGCAGTGGTATGGGGTACAATAAAAGATCATGGTGGATATATAGATGTGCAGAGCAGTGTAGGCGAGGGGACACAATTTCAAATCTATTTACCGGCAACGGAAGAAGAGGTAGAGGTGACTGTGGACTCTCTCACCCTTGATGATCTTCATGGTCGAGGAAAAATTCTGGTTGTCGATGATGATGAGACGCAACGAACCATAGCCATGAACATCCTGACTCGTCTCGGATACACAGTTACTTTAGCTGACGGTGGTGAGCAAGCTTTGAAACTTTTATCGGTTAGCAAGTTTGATCTAATTATCTTAGACATGATCATGCACGGGGGAATGGATGGCTTGCAAACCTACGAAGAGATCCGGGAAATAGATCATGAGCAGAAGGTCATCATAGCAAGCGGATTTTCTGAATCCTGGCGAATAAAAAAAGCACAGCAGGCAGGAGCAGGTACATACGTCAAAAAACCCTATCAACTTGTTGATCTTGCTCAGGCAGTTAAAAAAGCAATGTAAGAAAACAGATACTATGTCTATTTTGACCCAGCTTCGACACTCTTTCTCAGAAAGCGTTTTTTTGCCGATATTTTGTCTGCGAGCTGCTCTCTGGCCATTTCCGAGATAGTTCTGAAGTCAATTTTACCGCTACCCATTTTGGGCAGGGATTCCCATACTACAAAGATTTTGGGCAGTGCCATGGCAGGGAGCTGTTTTGCCATTTGTTTAAGAACTGCTTTTTCATTAATCTCAGTAGTCAGCACAGCCACGATTCGCGATCCCTTCATTGCATCGGGGATTTCGACAACACAGCATTCACCGTCCTCGGGCAGCAATTTTTCTAATACGTCCTCTATCTTGACCAGGGAAACCATTTCGCCGCCTACTTTAATGAATCTTTTTATGCGGCCAACATGCCAGAGAAAGCCGTCTTCGTCGATATTGCCCATGTCGCCGGTATCATACCAGCCTCGGCGGATATGCAGGGAGGTTTGTTCAAAATCATTGAAATAGCCTTTCATAACATTATCGCCTTTAACCAGTATTCGACCGTCCTCTCCGTGGGCACACAACTCCCCGGTTTCGTAGTTCTCGATACGTACTTGAACTCCTGGTACAGGTTTACCTACGCTGCCTGGTTTGTTTGATTCAGGAAAGTTGGTCGAAATAACAGGTGAGCACTCCGTCGTTCCATAACCTTCGTAGACGGTGATGCCATGTTTAGCCTTAAAACCTTCCCGCAATGCATCCGGACATTTGTCTGCACCAGTCAGAGCTATCCGGAGCGAGTCGAAATCACCTTTCTCGGATTTTCTCAGATATCCCCAGAAAAATGCTGGCGTACCCACAAGAAATGTCGCTTTTTGCTCCCTGACAATGGTGCATACATTCTTGAAATCAAGGGGATTGGCATAGGTGAGCATGGTGATGCCGTGCGTAATTGGCAGCCAGAGGTTTGCCGTCAATCCAAACACGTGGAAAAATGGCAAAGTACACATGAAAATATCATCACTTTGAAAATCGCAGATAGGTGAAACAGAATCGATATTTGACTGGATATTTTTGTGAGTCAATTCAACCGCCTTGGGATCCTTCTCGCTGCCGCTGGTGAACAAGATGACAGCAGTATCATCTTCTTTACCGCTGTGAACCAGTTTTTTTATGAGCGAGGTGGGAAGTGCCGCGACAATGGCAGCCCGAATTTTCAATGCGGTGGTGATGGATGCCATGACGTCTTCGATATAGATCATCCCATCCACATGAGAACATTCAATTTTCTCGAGCAGAGCTTTGGAAGTTATTATTGTTCTGAAATCACATTTATTTTGGGCGTATTTAGCGTTCTGTTCAGCACCAGTGGAATAGTTGATCATCACGGGGGTACGACCACTCATCAATACGGCTATTTTGGTAAGGGCGCAGCCGGCAGAGGTCGGTATCATAATACCGATGAATCCTTTATCAAGTTTACGGAATATTCGCGAAAGAATTAAACAGGCTATAAGAGATCTGGAGTAGGTGAGTATTCTGTCGGTAGTAAAATCGTGTATTGCCGTTTTTTTTCCGAATCGTTTAGCAATATCGATAAATTTATGGTGCAGCATTGTAACCACCTCCTAACATACAAAATATTGTCACTTAGTGGCAGTTTGTCAAAAGGCTCTAAAGAGGTTTAAAGGAATAGAAATAGGGATTGCTAAGCAGAATATTATTGGTCTTAGCGGCCTAGGCAGAGACCAATGTGTCAGCGATATGCTACGACGAGCGAACCGATCCTTGTTGCGAGATAATTATGTGTTTTTTCGTGATGTCAGGAAGCGGTAAATACAAAAGAGATAAATAGCGCCATTCACGATGAGCACGAATGCGCCAAGTATTATTTGTATTTCCCGAGTAAGACCTGCTGGATAAAGCAGTGATATGAGATAGTGTTCAACAAACCCCCCTGAATAACCCTGTTGGCCGCCGGCTATCCGCAACCACTGTTCAAGTGGAGTTAATGGGCAAATCCAGCCATTAAACTCAAGCAGGGCAGCCCAGATTACCGCAGGTAAATGAAGAAGAGCAGTCCATCGCCACCGCAGAATTAAAAATCCTCCACAAACAACATAAATTACGAATCCCAGGTGGATAATGAGGACAATATTTGCACCGATCCAGTAAAGCATATGGCAGATGTACTTAAGGAAAGGGTAATACCAAGGGTAGTTGTTATTTGTTCGTCACTCTGCATACAGCCATATGAGCATCTGGTGAACACTGCAACTTTACTCTCAGACTGAACTTACCCTTACAACTCCCACCTCAATCTGTGAAAGAGCGCGCGCCTATGCACTTTCTCTTCAGATTGGCTGCCGAACTGATTTCGATGTAGGAGGCTCCCTGGTGAGGGCCGAAGCTGCCAGCAAGGACAACGATGCGGTCCTCGTCGGCAAATCTATTTTCGGTGACAAGACGGCAGATGGATTGCTGAAACGGTTCGTTGCTTAATATATCGAGCTGAACATAGTCTGCATAGACACCGTAAGAGAGCGAGAGTTGTCTGGCGACCCGCCGGTCGTATACCTGGGCGTAAATGATGTTAGGTCCGCGGTATGCGGCTAGCGCCAGAATCGATTTTCCGGTAAGGGAGTCGGCGACGATAGCCTTGGTACCCAGCCTCACACCCGCTTTGACGGCGGCTTTTGCCAGATAGGCAGCGACGATATTCTGCTCCCGGTAAGGTACATTGAAATATCCTTTGCTTTTCCTTTCCATTTCCTCGGCAATACGAGTCATTGTGGTTACGGCCATTTCCGGGTATTTGCCATTTGCGGTTTCACCGGAAAGCATAAGTGCATCCGCGTAATCAAGGCAGGCCGTGGCCACATCTGACACTTCGGCCCTGGTGGGACGAGGCGATTCGATCATTGAGTGCAGCATCTGCGTGGCGACAATAACCGGTCGGTGGCGCTCGATGCAACGGCGGATGATGTCCTTTTGGATAAGTGGTATCTGTTCAGCTGGTATTTCAACAGCCAAATCTCCACGGGCAACCATTATGCCGTAGGAATGATTAAGAATGGAGTCAAGATTTTCCACTCCTTCGGTGTTCTCTATCTTGGCGATTATCTTGATTCGTGATCCTGTCTCCTCCAGAATTTCGCGGACAGCCAGGACATCCTGCGCATTTCTGACAAAGGAATGGGCGATAAAGTCAAGGTCATGTTCTGCTGCAAACCGGATGAATGCTTTGTCTTTTTCGGAAAGAGCCGGAAGTCTGACGTGAACGGCAGGAATATTGATGCTTTTCCGCGACCTGATTACCCCGTCGTTTTCTGCAACGCAGACAAGGTAGTCGTCGGTCTTGTCCATGACGGCCAGGGCGATATGACCATCGTCAATTAAAACGCAACCACCTATCGGTACGTCCTGGACAAAATCACGGTAGGAAACGCAGACCGTATCCCCTTTTGATATTTCATCGGGTGCCCCTTTGAGCCGGATGACATCCTCATAGCTTACCTTCAGTGGTTCTTCGCTGTCACAAGTACGGATTTCCGGGCCCTTGGTGTCGAGAAGTATGCCGATTTTCTCGGAAACCGTACGGACATTGTTAATGATGAGTAGAGCGTCCTCAAAACTCATATGGGCGGTATTGAGTCGAACGACATTCATACCGGCCCGATAAAGGCGGCGGATAAATTCGACAGAACAGTTGAGGCTCGAAATGGTGGCAACGATCTTTATGCGTTTGGGCATGGGATTCACATCTCTGGATGAAGGGTGCGGTTAGTGAATTTTCTCACATGAATTCATCCGCCAACCTAGCTTTTTTGATCAGCCGATTCAAGTTCTTTTTAACGGGCAAGGAGTATGTCCGGATCAGTGCTGGACAGTCTTCTCTAAATTGCTCCCGGTTAACGCCTGCGGTGTACTCTGCCCAGTATGCCGTAGGAAGACACCCCGATACAACTTTATACCATTGGTCTGTTTGCCTGAACCCGGCGGCAGAGAGACCTAGGCGTGGCATTCGTGTCAATGCGTCAGGTACTGAACCACTGTGTCGACGGTGTTTCCATCCTTGAGAATATGCTTGTGCCCCAATCCCTTCGTGGCGTGGAAGGTAATGTTGCTGTTTTGGCCAGCAAGTGCGAAGGCATCGGCAAAAGGAACCATCCTGTCTTTGTGGTCATGGACCACCATCAGCTCAGAATTCAGATGCTCGAGAAGATTGTAAGGATTATCACGCTCCAGGCTATAGCCAAACTCCTGCTCTAGATCTGCAATAATGGACATATATAGGTTTTTGGGTACACCATTTTTCTCAAAGGTGGTGAAAAGCATTTCCTTCAGCTTCAGGGCCGGAGCGATGAGGGCAGTCCTTGGTTGAAGACTCTCTTTTGAAAGGCAGTTAATCACAGCAGCGGCGCCTATGGAATGAGCGATAATACCTTCCAAGGGCATCCTGCCTGTACGGTTAATCATTGCCCTGACCGTGTCGGTCATTGCAAAATAATTAGTCTGTTCCCCTTCTGATTTGCCATGGGCGGGAGCATCAAATGCGACAATAGAATATCCTTTCTGCAACAGGGGAGTGAAGAACGGATTAAGATTTGCCCCCTTGCCGTTCCATCCGTGAACGGCAAGAATTTGAGGACCCTCTCCCCATTGCCAGCATTGAATGGTTTTGCCACGCAGGTTGTGTTGGAAATTTGTGCCGGCATCGATCCATCGCTGTTCAGTCTCCGTCAAGGGGGTCTTAATAGGTTTAAAAAACAGCTGTTTGAGTGACGATTTGGTTTTGTGCGGGAATAATATTCCCAAGGTGTTGAGAGATAATCGCTTGAGTCGGTGCGAAATATCTTTAAAACGAACGTTCGTGCTATTATTTATGTGCAACCTTTCAATAGTTTTCATGGTAGCTCCTCTCATTGACAATTTTAACTGTTGTTCTCTACTTGTAGGCGTTTAACAATCTATCAAGTGCCTTTTCCTGGTGCTGTCTCGATTCGTTACTGCGCAGCAGGATAGAGTAGTAGTGATACCCCATCAACAGGGAATACAGATCGAAGGCAAATTGATCGCAGTCTATGTCCTCACGAAAATCATTTGCCCGGATAGCCGATTTACCGATTTTTTTCAAGGACTCGATCCACGACTGCTGCTGAAACAGGAGGAAGTCTCTTACCTTACCGGGACGTTCACTGAATTCGGTGCCGGCAGAGACGAATATACATCCACCCTTTAATTTGCTTCCCCATTGAATCCAGTTCTCCACCAATGCTCTAATTCGCGGGATACCTGCCTTTTTCTTAAGCGACGGTATGACCACCTGGTCTGTGAATTGCCTGGCGGCAAATTCGAGAATTGCGATCTGGAGATTTTCTTTTGATTGAAAATGGGCGAACAATCCGCTTTTCGACATCTTCGTTGCCTTGGCCAATGAGCCAATCGTCACCGACTCCAGACTTGACTGGCTGGCCAAGTCAAGCGCGACGCTGAGAATAGCAATCCTGGTATCTTGTCCTTTAGTCATACAGACATAATAGTACGACCGTTCGTTCTAGTCAAGATGGTAGGCAAAAATTGATCGGCAACCCTGTCGGACTGTTCCCTTTCAGGCCATCAAAACCGGATAAATTTCCCCAGGATTATTGGACAGGGGGAATAATTTGTCTTCGTATGAGTAGGATTGATAGAAAATTTATTCAGTTGCAGTGCGTTTATTACGGATTTTCGGTTATCGATGAAAAAGAGAGATTATTTTTCAGCACCAAAGGGTTTAAAGAGGATCAACAGTTGCGGTAGCAGAGTCAAGGCGGCAATGAGGGCGATAAACATGGCCAGGCCGGTAAACAGGCCGAAATAGATGGTTGGCCAGAAATTAGAAAGCATCAAGATTGAGAAACCGACAATGATGATCGCTGAGGTGTAATACATGGCATAGCCAATGCTATTATGACAACGATGGAGAGTGGTGATGTAATCACCGTCCTTGATTATTTCTTCCCGGAATCGGTGAATATAATGGATGGTGTTATCGACGGCTATTCCCACGCTTATCGCGGCAATCGTTATCGTCATCATGTCCAGAGGTATGTCCATCCAACCCATGACACCCATCACCACACCAGCAGAGAGCAGATTGGGAAAAAGGGCAATCAGCGCGATCTTAAGAGATCGGAACAGGACCAGGAACATCAGCAATAAAGCAAGAGCTACGACTCCAAGTGTTTTAATCTGAGAAGTAAAAAGGCTCTGCAGCATATTGTTGTAAAGGATCATGGCACCGGAGAGATGGACTTTGTCTTCCTCGAGACTGAGCTTATTGCTCAGGTCGTATTCGATCTCCTGCAGCAGCGCATTGCGCTGCAGGTTTGCCATTGAGTCTTTGATCCTTGCCGAGAACCGAACTTCATCCTCAGCAAATGATATATAAGGATTGAGGATTAAATCGCGATATTCCTCAGGTACCTTCGAATAAAGTACCCCCATTTGAAACGATTCCAATGAGTTCCCATCGTTTAGATTTCGGGCGATTTTTAGAATTGTGCCTAGAGAAAGAACCTTGCCTATTTCTGGTCTATTTTCAAGATAGTCATGCACATTTTCAATTACCTCCATACGATAGCTGGTAAACCAGTATTTACCCGCTTCGTCAATCTTCTCCTCTTCATCTTGATCGCTGAATAAATCAAGAGAATCGAGGGAAAATTCGTCGTCTTCTTTTTCAAAAGGTTCGAACTGGACAATTACATCCAGTGGTGTGGTTCCGCCAAGTTTTTGATCGATGATTTTCATGCCCTGATATATTTCAGTCGATTTTTTGAAATAATCGATAAAGCTGTTTTCAACCCGCAGCTTGGACACTCCGATGACCGTGAAGATCGAGAAGAGGACTGTTAAAACGAGAATTGCTTTGCCATGAGATTCGGTAACGCGGGCAAGCATCGCGGTGAACGAAAAGTTAAATAGCTTTGCTTCAGTTGGCGGTTTGGGTTTTTTAACCAGCATTGCTCCTGCGGGAAAAAGCAGAAAGGTCAATAAAAGAGAGATGGTAATGCCAGCGCTCATCATCCAGCCGAAATGGATGACCGGTTTGATGTCGCAGAGCATGAGCGAAGTAAACCCGGCAATGGTGGTGAGCACTGCATACAGACAGGGGATAAATTTGGATTGAATCGTGTTGCCAACCAGCGTTCGTTGGTCCGCATCCGGCAGAATAGTCTGAAATTCGCGGTAGCGAACAATGAGGTGGACTGATATGGCAAGGTTAATGATAAGCTGCAAGGATATAAAATTTGATGAGATAACGGTAACATCCCAGCCAAATGTGCCCAGTACTCCCATCATGGCAATGACGGAAAGAAAACAGCAAAGCATGGGCAGGATGATCCAGCGTTTGCTCTTGAAGAAAAAACCGAGCATGCCGATTAACAGGGCGAACACGCCTAATCCAAATATTTTCAGATCGTTTTTGATATAGGAGATCAAATCATCAGATATCATGCTGATGCCGCCAAGGTAAAGTTCCCCGCCGGGGCGATTTTCCGCCATTATCGCCCGTACTGCGGCAATATTGTTATGTTGTCTCACGTTCAATTCAGTCTGCCTGGAACGGATTTGTTTGACGATATTCTCATATTTCTCGGCACCAGCAGGGGTTAATGCCCCCTGTTCCTTTTGGTCTAGATATTCGCTGCGGTCAGCCACCAATTTGGAGTAGACCGGATCGGTCTTCAGATTTACGACAATTGCTGTGGTCCGCATATCCTGGCTTACCAGGAGGTCGCGGTAAAAATGGCTTTCTGCCAACTCCATCCGGGCAAGCTCTTTATCAACCGTGGGTGTTTCCAGGGTTGGGATGGCAGTATCTGAAAGCTGTTTATAAGAAATCGGCGGGCTCTCTAGAAGTGGGACATCAAGGATTGTCAGGACAGATTCCACCTGGTCCAATTTCTCCAGAGAGTCACGGAGGCTGGTAATGGTCTCAAGGCTGGCGGGATCAAGAAGATCGCCAGATTTTGGAGTAAAAGCGATGATTAAATAATCATCAACTCCATACCGTTTACTGATTTCGCGGGCGTACCGTAAATCCTCATCATTTTCCAACAGTAGGGTTTCGGTGGAAGCATCAATTCTAAAATTTCTGGCCTGATATCCCAGAAAGATAACCCCCAACATGAGAATAGCGATAACGATGATGGGACGATCAAGAACCAAAGAATTGTACCAGCTACTCAATATTCCACTGTTTTTTGACATGATTACCTTTTTGATGATTGCCGCAACTCCATTTGCACAAAAGATTGTTTGTCCTCTGTTCAAGTAGAGATCTACTTTTCAACAATCTTTTGATTCTTTTAAATACTCGACATCGGGATAAAAAGAGCAGTAAATGGAATGCCTGAGCACTCCAATGCAGTAGTGAAGGATTAACAATTTCCCGGTTTTGACCTGCCGAAAATACTTACCATCGTTAGTGTGATGTATGATATTGGTTTTTCCCTTATCGTCAACCATACCGACACTGATTTTCTCACCACCTCAAAATTTATAGTCTCGAAGAGGAGGGCAAATATTTAAAAATTATTTACTCTTTGGTCTTTCCTTTTGACGGACTAACTTTTACTTAAATGTCATGTAAATTAAAAGATTCTATTTTCCATTTTCCTTAATCGGCTGGTTTTCTCAATCAAGACTATGAAGAAACCAGTCATAGATAGGTGGTGCATCATTGATCACGCCGTACTGAAATTGATGGTCACTATTAACATTACGCTCGGTTGAAAGAACATAGTAGGAAGCGTTTTTGAATGGATCATACACTCGCGCCCAGGAGTTATGGCTGTTGCAGTCGAACAGTGAAATTTTGATTTTGGGATTTGGTACACTATTACCGCAGGAGTAGGTACTGTTTTCACCATGCAGGATTGCAGCCCAGGGAACAATGGACCAGGCATAGCCTACGGTTGGATCATAGTCGCAGGCAAACCCCCAGGATGGAGTGTCTTGGTAATTGCAAGCCTTCTGGTTTGTCGCTACTTGGCCGCAAATTTCCGCATTGGCGGTTACCCAGTCATTGGCGGAATTCTGCATAATGGCGTTGACGCCATAACCACCCATGGACAACCCGGTGATATAGACGCGATCCTGATCTATGCCTGTGTAGATCGTTTTTACTGTTTCGAAAAGGTGCTTTACCGAGTTAGCATTCCAGTTTTTACCGCTTGGAACCTGGGGGGCAATGATCACAAAATCGTAGTTCCACCAGGTTTTGTTAACGTATTTTAGAGGGCCATGATTATCAACAAGGTCAAGATTATCGCCGCGCTCGCCAGCACCATGGAGGAAGATGAGTAAAGGAAAGTTGCCGGAATTGCTATATCCTGGGGGAAGATACATTCTGAAATTATAAGGGTATTGAGCCAGGTCCTTTATATCAACTATCTGACCGCTACCGTCTGCTTCGCAGCTTAGACATGTACCGCCACAGTCAGTACCTGTTTCATCACCATTTTGAACGCCATCACTGCAGGTCGGACACACACCGCACTCACCGCCGCAGTCGGTCCAGTATTCACCAAAATCAAGCTGGCCATTCTCGCAGGAGTCGAGACAGACAGACGCCTTACTGCAATCGCTGTCTTCACAGTCTATATAACCATCCTGATCATTATCGATGGCATCGTTGCAAAGGTTTTCATAAGGCTTATTCCCGGTATCGCCTAAAAGAAGGAGTAGAGAGGCCGGATTGGATTGAGAATTCTCTGCTAAAGCAGTGTTAATTCCTAATCCCACAAAAAAGAGCAGCATAAACAGGGTGATTGACAATATACGAATAAAGACTTTCATTTGCTCTCCGTAATTTATGAAAATTATTATAACTTCATCTATCTTGAGGTAGGGAGGAAGGACAAAAAGAAGCAGAGGGGGTGCATCTCGCTTTTTGACGATACCGCGATAAGGTTTCAGTCAGCGGTTGAATTCTGAGTTCATATAATGGTTGCTTTGCTGTGATATTCATTGCCTGAGGGATGATTTTAATATGCTTTTAATTCCAATAATGCTTGGACGAATATCAGATCGTATATATTACTATTTTTCATAGTAAACAACAGATTTATGTAGTAGTGAAAGGAAGAGTTATTTTGTCAGGTACCAAGGCCGGTGTGGAAAACCAAAGTATTTTCTTTTGCTTTATTTAAAATACCAATAACAACAAAAAATAAAACAATGATCACCTGTTACTTGCGATACATCATCGATCCTTACAAATTTCAAGCATTCGAGGAATATGCAAAAATGTGGATACCTCTCGTCAA
>JASJDT010000058.1 GCA_030065655.1 Desulfocapsaceae bacterium
CAGCAATGATAAACGAGAGTGGTGAAATGCTAGAATCAGCGAACCCTGGCAATCTGGTACGTTTAGAGACGACACCAATCCTTACCGAATGTGAAATTCACGGTATTTTACGACGAGAAAAGGCCGATCCGCATCTGGATCGGCCTTGATCGGCTCTCATTTTACAGCCGTTTTCGAATCTCCCGCTGCCAGAATGTGGGTCCGGTTTTATGAACAGCCTCGCCCTGGCTGTCAACGGCTACGGTTACTGGCATATCTTCGACTTCGAACTCATAGATTGCTTCCATGCCCAGATCAGCAAAAGCCACGGTACGTGATTTCTTGATGGCTTTGGAAACCAGATAAGCTGCACCACCTACCGCCATGAGATACACAGCTCCATGATTTTTTATAGACTTTATGGTTTCATCTCCACGCTCAGATTTACCGATCATACCGATGAGTCCTGTTTTTTCAAGCATCATGTCGGTGTATTTGTCCATCCGGGTTGAGGTGGTCGGCCCAGCTGGACCCACCACCTCATCTCCTACTGGATCGACGGGGCCAACGTAGTAAATAAAGCGGCCATTAAAATCTACACCCTCCGGCAATGATTCTCCATTGTCGATCAAACCCTTAATTCTATTATGGGCAGCGTCTCTGCCGGTGAGAATTTTACCATTTATTAAAAGCGTTTCACCAGCCTTCCAGGTGGCAATTTCATCCTTGCTGATATTATCGAGAAATACGCGTTTAACGTCATCGCTGGCTTCAAGACTGATATCAGGCCAGTCTTCAAGGTTTGGTGGAGTGAGCACGGCCGGACCTGTACCATCGAGCTTAAAGTGGGTATGGCGGGTAGCCGCACAGTTGGGAATAACGGCAACTGGTAGCGAAGCGGCGTGGGTCGGGCAATCAAGAATTTTTACATCAAGGACCGTGGTCAGACCGCCAAGACCCTGGGCACCTATTCCTAGATTGTTGACAGCATTATAAATCTCAATTCGCAGCTCCTCAAGTCTGTTGGCGGGACCGCGTTCGATCAACTCCAGCATGTCCACAGGCCCCATCAATGATTCCTTCGCAAGCACCATGGCCTTATCGACAGTGCCGCCGATACCGATGCCGAGCACGCCTGGCGGGCACCAGCCGGCGCCCATGGCAGGCACCACGGAGGCCACCCAGTCGGCAATGGAGTCGGTTGGCGTAAGCATGGCGGACTTGGTCTTGTTTTCAGAACCTCCGCCCTTGGCGGCTATGTGAACCTCGACACCATCTCCTTCAACAATTTCTGTATAGACTATGGCCGGAGTATTATCTCTGGTATTAGCCCGCTCCGCTGCCGGAGAGGCAACGACAGACTTCCTTAGAGGATTGGCCGGATCCGAGTAGGCTCGGCGTACACCCTCATCAATCATGGATTGTATGGTGTCATCACAATCAAAACTGGTCTTGGTGCCAATTTTGACAAAGGCAGTAACAATGCCGGTATCTTGGCATATCGGCCTTTTACCTACTGCCGACATTTTCGAATTGATGAGAATCTGACCGATTGCATCACGGGCTGCCTGATTTTCTTCACGTTGGTAAGCGGCATGCATCGCTTTAACAAAATCGACAGGGTGATAATAAGAGATATACTGCAGACTATCGGCGATGGATTCGATGAAATCTTCCTTTTTGATGCGGGTCATTGCGTCTCCTTCAGGGTATCGAGTAGGATGGTAGAAAAATAAAGATACTTAAATAATTTTTATGTTGAAAAAAACGAAAAACACACTGCTTAAATGCAGGTAGAATAAAGCTTACCGTATAAATGTACCGGGCTTGTGATAGCCGGAGCGCACGGTAGTATTAGGCATCACAAATGTATTTTTGGCCAGCAGAACACCTGGGTTGGTCACAGAATTACAGCCGGTTTGTGAGTCGTCTCCAAGGATAGCTCCAAGTTTGTGCCGACCAGTGTCGAGATTCTCGCCTTCTTTGTCTATAATAACGTTTCCCCCGATAAACCGGAGATTGGCCAGTTTCGTACCAGCACCAAGATTGGTGTTATTTCCCAAAATTGAATCACCAATATAGTTGAAATGACCGGCCTTAGCATTATCGAGAAAAATTGCGTGTTTTATTTCCGTGGCATGTCCGAGTACGCAGCCCTTTCCAGTAAGCACGTAACCGCGTAGGTAAGCGCTCTGTCTGATTTCGGTAAAATCGCCGATGATTGCCGGTGATTTAATCATGGCGCCGCTTTCGATCAAAACACCTTTGCCTATGTTTAGTCGATCACCCAGGCAACAAGCGCCAGCCATAATGACCGAGGCACCGTCGAGCATGTCATCTTTATGGTAAATAGCCATTTCACCTTTTGTTGTTGCACCATAGACGATTTTACATTCACCACCTTCAATCACTTCACCTTCATGGAGGACGATAGTCTTTTCGAGTGGCTGGTTGTACTGGAATGGCGCTTTCAGGGGCTGAAAGCCTGCAAAGTTGTCCATGTATTCTTTCAAACCATTGAGTGGTTCCCAGACATAATCATCTGGTAAGATAAGCTCTGGAAAGAGCCTCCCGGTGGATTCGAAAAATGATTTATTGTCTAACATGTCGGCACCCTGAAATAAAAATGGTTTAGAAAACGTTCATGTGCGATCATAGCTTAGTTTCGATCCTAAAACTGCCATTTCGAAGTCTTCGCTTATCTGGCTGATATCTTCGTTATGCTCAAAATTTTATCCTTGGAATATCAATTATATGCCTGTGGTAAAATTTTTCGTATGCCTTGATCTCAACCAAAATTACTAGTTTTCGGACGGAAACTAGCTTTGTAAATATGGATGAAAAGCTTGAATAGTTCAAGAAAAAGAAATATTTTTCCTGGTCGCTGGTGAGCAAGTCTTCTTGACGAACATAGTTGAAGTGTTTAGGGTAAGCCAACTTTTTTGATAAAAGAAAAAATTATGTGTACGATATATTATAGTCGGCAAATATAACAATTATGATGCAAATCCAGACGTGAGTATTAAATAAGTAAATCTATTCTCGGTAAGATCATCTACCGCTTTATATATACACCTTTCAGGAGGTTTGTGTGGAATTTAATGATTCGTTAAGCATAGGAATGGACGATTTTTCAAGTGGTGAGGACGTTCAGATTCCCGATGTTCTTCCGATGATGGCAGTCCGCGATGTCGTCGTCTTCAATTATATGATAATTCCTTTGTTTGTTGGTCGCCCAGGATCTGTCGAGGCGGTCAATGAGGCTTTAGCAGCTGATAAGCTCATCATGCTTATCACTCAGAAGGATGCGACCAAAGATGACCCTGAAATAGAAGATCTTTATGAAGTCGGTATGGTGTGCATGGTAATGCGTACTTTAAAACTACCAGACGGCAGACTCAAGGTGCTTGTCCAGGCAATGTCAAAGGCCAGGGTTAAAGAATATGTGCGCACTGAACCTTCATATCAGGTAAAAGTCGAGGAAATCGTTGAACCGGAACCGGTGGCCGTAACCGTTGAGGTTGAGGCGCTCATGCGGACGGTTCGCGAGCAGACGGAAAAGATCATGTCCCTGAGGGGAATTCTCTCCGCTGACCTGATGATGATCATCAATAACATCGAAGATCCTGGTCGCCTTGCAGATCTTGTTGGCTCCAATCTCCGCCTCAAGGTAGCTGAATCCCAGTCCATTCTCGAAGAAGTCGATCCGGTGGCAAGACTTAAACTGGTAAGCGAGCTTCTTGGAAAAGAACTCGAAGTGTCAACGGTACAGGCAAAAATCCAAAACGATGCCAAGGAGGAGATGAGTAAGTCTCAGCGTGAATATTTTTTGAGGGAACAGCTCCATGCGCTGCAGAAAGAACTAGGTGATACCGATGACAGGCTGCAGGAGATCGAAGAGCTTGAAAGCAAGCTCAAGAAAACCAAGATGCCGAAGAATGTGCGCAAGGAAGCGCAGAAGCAGTTGTCACGCCTGGAGATGATGCATCCAGATTCATCGGAAGCAACTATTATCCGTACCTACATTGACTGGATACTCGATGTGCCCTGGAAAAAATCCACCCGGGATATACTCGATCTTATCGCCGCCAAAAAAGTGCTAGATGAAGATCACTACGGTTTAGAGCGGGTCAAAGAAAGGATCCTTGAATATCTTGCCGTACGTAAACTCAATAAATCAACCAAGGGTCCCATACTCTGTTTTGTTGGTCCCCCGGGTGTTGGTAAGACTTCATTGGGACAGTCCATAGCCCGGGCTATGGGTAGGAAATTTCACCGTATATCTTTAGGTGGAATGCGAGATGAGGCTGAAATTCGCGGACACCGCCGCACCTACATCGGGGCGATGCCGGGCAGGATCATTCAGGGACTGAAAACGGTCAACTCCAATAACCCGATTTTTATGATGGATGAGATTGACAAGGTCGGCTCAGACTATCGCGGCGATCCATCATCAGCCCTTCTTGAGGTACTTGATCCTGAACAGAACTATGAATTTTCTGATCATTACCTCAATTTACCCTTTGATCTTTCCAAAGTCATGTTTATCACCACCGCTAATATGAGTGATACCATCCCTGGGCCCTTGTTCGACAGGATGGAGGTAATTCGTCTCTCTGGCTATACCTTGGAAGAGAAAATTGTCATCGCCAAACGATATCTGGTTCCTCGGCAGCTTACCGAGAATGGCATAAAACCAAGCAATATGCGCATGGATGACGCGACGTTGCAATATTTGATCACTCATTACACCCATGAAGCCGGTCTGCGTAATCTTGAGCGTGAGATTGGTAAAATTTGTAGAAAAATTGCCAGAAAGATCGCTGAAGGAGGGAGAGGACCCTACACTCTTTCCAAACGAACCATTGACAAGTATCTGGGACCGCCTAAATCAATACCGGAATCCGAACTTGAGGCCTTTTGGCAGCCTGGGCTGGTCACGGGTCTTGCTTGGACAGAAGTGGGTGGCGAAATCCTGCAGATTGAGGTTAATCTGATGCCTGGAAAAGGTAAGCTGATTCTTACCGGCCAGCTGGGCGATGTTATGAAAGAATCGGCGCAAGCGGCATTAACCTACTGTCGGAGCCGCAATAAAGAACTAGGTGTTGAACCCAGTTTTTTCGATGAGACCGATATTCATATCCACGTTCCAGCCGGTGCCATACCTAAAGATGGACCGTCAGCCGGAATTACCATGGCAACGGCTCTGTATTCCGCTGTTATCAATAAAAAGGTGATAAAAAAGCTTGCCATGACCGGTGAAATCACTTTGCGCGGTAGAGTCCTGCCCATCGGCGGCTTGAAGGAGAAGGCGTTGGCCGCCTTGCGGGCTGATATCAAAAAGGTGATAATTCCTCATCAGAATAAAAAAGATCTTGCCGAAATACCTGAGGATATCAGGAAAAAAATGCAGTTTTATCCAGTCAAAGATATGGATGAGATTGTTGCTATCGCCTTTCCTAAATCCACTAGCAAAACAGCAAGAAATACCAAGCAGGCCACCAGGGCGAAATAGCATTCAACCGTGACTGAACTGGCAAGCATTGAACAGCAGCAAAAGTCGAGGGGATGCGTCACCCTGGTAAAGGTATTTGGTATAATTTTGCTGCTGCTGCTGTTGTGTTCCGGTTCAGCACTATTCTGGTTGTATTCCTATAGTACTACTCCCGGTCCCTCTGACTCCTCTGAGGTTATCGTGATGATTCCTCGAGGCGCATCCTTTACCTCGACAGCAACTCTACTTGTCGACGCGGGACTTGTTCAAGAAGACATTCGTTTCCATATACTAGCACGACTCTATGGACTTTCCGGGAAGGTTAGGGCAGGAGAGTTTAGTTTGACTTCAGGTATGAAACCTATGGAAACGCTCAAGGCACTGATTGAAGCAAATCCGCTCCAGCACGCGGTAACCATTGTCGAGGGTTTACGGGCCGAAGAGATCGCTGAAGTTTTTGCCCGCGATGGGTGGGTCAATAGAGAAGAGTTTATGGGATTAGTGTATGATAAGGAGTTCATATCCTCTCTGAACGTTGGTGAAATAACCAGCCTCGAGGGGTACCTCTATCCCGATACCTACTATCTATCGCGCTTACCTGCTCCCGATACAAAAAAAATTATCAAGATAATGGTGCAGCGATTCCTTGAGATTTGGAAAAGTCTTGATGTAGATGTCAAAAAGATGCACAAAACAGTTATACTGGCTTCCATTGTGGAAAAAGAAACAGGTGATGCCTCGGAGAGGTCGAGGATAGCATCGGTCTTTTGGAACAGGCTGAGGAAAGGCATGCGTCTTCAGTCTGACCCAACAGTAATATACGGTATCACAGATTTTGACGGCAACATTACCAGAAAGGATCTGCGGCGGGAAACTCCCTACAACACCTATGTGATCAAGGGACTGCCGTTTGGCCCTATCTGTAATCCTGGTAAGGCAGCGCTTGATGCCGTACTGAATCCGGCAGATGAAAAATACCTGTATTTTGTTTCCAAGAATGATGGAACGCACCATTTTTCAAAAACCCTACGAGAACACAATAGAGCGGTAAGAAAATATCAACTAAAAAAATGAGCAGGATGGTCTGTTGAGGGAGTGAAGCTTTTGGATTTCTTTATACAGGCTAAGGACTTAATATTTATACTATATACAATTTATATATTCGACTTCTTAGCGAGGTATACTAAACTTCCTGTCTTTTCAGAATCATTGTTTTTATAGGTATGAATTTACGAGATAACATTAAGATATATGCAGGGCAGCAAATTTATAAAAATGATAAAATGAAAGAAAAATAGAAAAGAAGTGGATATTCGAACAGAAATTCAACCCATCATTTTTCGATAATAGATTGAGGCAGGGATTGTGTGAAGATAGCACTCGTTCAGATTAATCCGATAATCGGTGATTTTGATCATAATTGCGCCCTTATCAAAAGCTGGGCAGAAAAAGCGCAGCATAACGGCTGCCGTCTGGCAATATTTCCGGAGATGGCGGTATCGGGATATCCCCCCCAGGATCTCCTGGAACGAGAGAGCTTTATTAATCAACAGCAAATGGCTGTTGATAAACTAGTAACAATGCTCCCTAGGGGAATTGATGTACTGTTCGGCTGTTTTGAGCAACGTAACTCCCATACTGGCAAAAGTCTCTATAATGCGGCAATTGTTGCTAGAGATGGGGAAATCATCTTTCATGCTCATAAACAGTTGCTTCCCTCCTATGATGTTTTTGATGAAACCAGATATTTTCAGCAGGGAGAAGTTCCAGACCTCTATATTCTCGATGATCATACTTTTGGAATAACTATCTGCGAGGATATCTGGCACCATGAAATAGGAGTGTATGCAAGAGAACCGGTTGCCCTATTGAAGGAACGAGCCGAGATCCTAAACACGCCTCTCGATTGCATCATCAATATTTCCGCCTCACCATTTCAAAGAGATAAGGAGAAGCAACGACATGGGCTGTTCGAGAGGTTGTGCAGTAAGCATGAACTTCCTCTGATCTATGTAAATCAGGTTGGTGGACAGGATTCCTTATTATTTGACGGCCGCAGCATGCTTGTAGGGCCCCAGGGAAAAATCCTTGCCAAAGGAGCCGGTTTTACAGAAGACATGACAATTATCGATAGTAAGAATTGGCATGGTGAAATAACCGGTATGCTCCTTGATGATGAGGTGGAAGCGGTATTCTCTGCTTTAGTCATGGGCGTACGCGATTACGTTCATAAATGTGGTTTTAAATCAGCGGTTTTGGGACTTTCAGGTGGGATTGATTCTGCCCTTACTGCAGCAATTGCGGTGGAAGCGCTGGGGTGTGAAAATGTGCTCTGTGTCGCTCTTCCATCAAAATACAGTTCTCCTGCTTCAAAGGAAGATGCTGAGCAACTAGCAGCGGCACTGGGGTGCCGGTTTGAAGTCGTACCGATAATAGATCTCTTTGAGACCTTCCAGCATACCTTAGCTCCCATATTTGCAGGACACGATGATGACCTGACCGAACAGAATATTCAGGCACGTCTCCGCGGCAATATTTTGATGGCTCTGTCCAACAAATTTGGCTCACTGCTGCTTGCCACCGGCAATAAGAGTGAGATGGCGGTGGGTTACTGTACTCTTTATGGTGATATGAGCGGCGGACTAGCGGTAATATCCGACGTACCAAAGCAACTTGTTTACGATCTTGCCCGATTTATCAATAAAGATAAGGAGATTATTCCTCAACGCATATTGACCAAAGCACCGACTGCGGAGTTGAAGCCTGATCAGTGTGACCAGGATGATCTACCGCCCTATGAGTTGCTTGATCAAATATTGCAGCTTCATCTCGAAGAGGGACTTGACTTCGAAGAAATAACCGCCCAAGGTTTTGAGCAAGAGATTGTTCTCGATGTGTTGAGAAGAATTCGCTTGAATGAATATAAACGCAAGCAGGCACCTATGGGACTTAAGGTAACCAGTAAGGCATTTGGGTATGGCCGCCGTTATCCGAACGTCCAAAACTTTCAGTACAAGCCTGGCAAATAAGGAGATTCGCCATAGGTATTATCAGCGGTAGCACCGAGGGACTTAAAAAAAATCAGCTGAAAGCGCTTTCGCGGCTGAGTGGAAAACGCATACCGCGCTCTGAAATAATCAGTGCAGAAGTTGCTCGGGCAGTTTGTCATATTTCTTTTGAACTGAACAGACAGATTGGTCTGCTCATTCATCGTTCCGGAAAGATTGAAACCATCATAGTCGGCACTCAATCGGGTATCCTTATTCCTTCTCTTGGTCACATTCGCAGTGCTGGAGGTAGATTACGAGGCCTTCGCTTGGTGCATACGCATCTCGCCGGCGAAAAAATAAGCGATGAAGATCTCATGGACCTGCTTTTTCTTCGTCTTGATCTGCTTTCTGTCCTCTATGTCGATGCAGAGGGACTGCCGGAGAAATTAAACAGCGTCCATCTTCTGCCTGAGCAGCAGGACGGCAGCGGTTGGGTCTTCCTGGAACCGGTTCATCCGGCGAACCAGAAAGAGTCATTTGAAAACCTCATAAGTTCACTCGAAGAGGAGTTTACCAGAAAATCCGATACGGCAACTGTTCGTAAAAACAAGGATCGCGCTCTGCTTATCAGTGTGAATACGGAACCAAAATCTGTAGCCGAAGAATCGATGGCGGAGCTGGTGGAATTGGCCAGGTCGGATAATGTTCAGGTGCTTGGCACCGTTTTGCAACGGCGTAAAAAGATAGATCCCCGTTTTATAATGGGAAAAGGCAAACTTGCCGACATCATGATCAAAGCGTTGCAGCTCGATGCCAATTTATTGATTTTCAATCAGGAACTCAATCCCTCACAGATACGCTCAATAACCGATTTTACTGATCTCCGAGTCATTGATCGAACCCAATTGATCCTCGATATATTTGCCAACAGGGCTATGAGCCGTGAGGGCAAGCTGCAGATCGAAATGGCTCAGCTGAAGTATATGTTACCCAGGCTTTCCTCGCGCGACGATGCCCTGTCCAGACTGACAGGTGGTATAGGTGCACGTGGTCCAGGTGAAACCAAACTGGAGATCGATAGACGGCGGATCAATGATCGTCTTGCCAGATTGGCCAAGGAACTTAAAAATGTCGGTAAGGAACGCTATCGCAGAAGATCAAAGAGACGGAAAAATGATCTGCCGGTGATTTCGCTTGTCGGTTACACCAATGCCGGCAAGTCGACGCTACTAAACACCCTCACCAACAGTAGCATTATTGCTGAAAACAAGCTCTTTGCCACTCTCGATCCAACGAGTAGAAGACTCCGTTTTCCCCAGGATGTAGAAGTGATTATCACCGATACGGTGGGCTTTATCCGTCATCTCCCCGATGAACTGCTTCAGGCATTCAAGGCGACGTTGGAGGAGTTGCAAGAAGCCGATCTTCTCGTTCATGTGATTGATGTTGCCAATCCCTCTTATCGGCAGCACATGCAGGTGGTCGATTCACTGCTGAGTGAACTTGACCTTAATGATATTCAATGCTTGAAGGTTTTTAACAAGATAGACCGGGTCGCAGATCCCGAAGCGGTGAGAAGGGATCTTGAGACGGAGGGTGTAGTGATAAGTGCTGTTGATCGTACCACCCTGCAGCCTTTTCTAGATGAGGCACAACGATGTATGGGAAAATCTCTGGGATCGGACAGTCAAAACAGTTATTGCAGGGAAGCTTAACGTGACTTGTTGAAGCCAGTAGAGAGGGTTTTGAATCTATATGGGAAGTACAAATCTATGTGAGACGGCATACAGCCTATCTCATCTCACCATTACCTATCTTTTGTGGTACATCTGATTCAAAAGCGAAGGTAGAAGCCGAGATCTTTTTCAAAGGCTTCATTTAAATCGAATTCCCCGCCAATATATGTATCGTTGACCGTTCGAATGGTAACGGTCTTGTTAATGATGGACTGCTTTTTATTATCGAGTTGAAAGGTTACTCTTACCTTTTGTCCTGGGACTATGGTGTGCACTCCATCAACTGCAAAACCAATAGTGAAGCCAATACCGATTTTAGAGATATTGAGCACATTCAATTTTCCGCTGCCAACGCCTGGAGGGACCATCACGAATGCACCATCGAGATTAGTTTCTTTGCGGAAGTGTTTACGAAAATCTAACAGAACGGCAAAGTGATGATGGCAACTGCATCGTACTTTAATGGTATGACGTCGATATCGGTATTTCTCAACGTTGATGTTTCTTGATTTCCGGCATTTAGGACAGGTGATTGAGGCAGTATTGTAACGACTGATAAAGCTTTTCGTTATTTGCATAATTTCTTACAGGTAATTGCGTCTTGCTTCAATCGCGGTGGTGGCTCCTTGGTGATTAACTGCTAAGACATTTTCAGCTAACGATCATTTTCCGTTATTATTGCATGTTTTTAAGCAGAGCTCAATATTTATAATATTGCTTAAAACTCATATTTCACCGCGAATTGGATCAAGATGACAATTCCGCTACTTCATGGAGTGTGATTCTTCTTTGGGTGAGAATTCAGGGTCACAGATAAAAACAGCAGGAAGGATCATTTCAGCAGCAGGGTTGAAGGGTGCGGGATTTCTTGAAAATTATTACGAAAGTAAGTGTTTAATCGTAGATAATCGCACTGTACCGCTCAAGAAGTTCTTCAGTTTGTTGATCCAGTTCACTTGCAATTTCATGGATCTGGTACTCCTGATTGCAGAGGGTACAGCGCATGGCAACTTTCCTGCAGGCACGGTATACTTCAAGCTTGCCGGAGCATTTTTTACACTTCATTGCTATTCATCCATCAATTCTTGTCGAGTAAAAAGAGCCTGTAGAGGATAGCCTGATTTTTGAAGGGTATCGGCACCACCTTCCTGCCGCTCCACAAGGGTAACAACCAAGCCGACCTTAAATCCCGCATCTTCAACACGCTCAATCACTTTCAGTAAAGTACCGCCGGTGGTCACGACATCTTCCACGAGAGCAACTGTTGAACCTTGTTCCATATTTCCTAGACCTTCGATATAATTGCCAGTGCCATGCCCTTTGGCTTCCTTGCGAACAATGAATGCTGGAATGGGTTGTTGCTTAAGGAAACTGGCGATGGAAACTGCTGTTACGATAGGATCAGCTCCGAGAGTCATACCACCAACCGCACTAATCTGTTGATCACTGTTGGCGATAAGTTCAAATAGCAATTTACCGCACAAATAGGCTCCCTCTGCGGATAAAGTGGTCTGCTTGCCGTCGATATAAAAATCTGAAGTTTTACCGGAGGTGAGAGTAAATGTACCTTTCCTATATGATTTTTCTAACAAAATCTCTTTGAGTCGTAGCCTGTCGCTCATTATCTTTACCCGATTTGATTTCTTTAGTTATGTGAATATAAAAGTAGGAGGAGATGGTACCTTCTTTTTTTTGCCCTGGAAAGAAAAAAACTCGCTTTAGTAAAAAAAGAAATGTTAACCTTATATCTTATTGATGTAATATTTTTAGCGAAAATTTATCAAGAGAAAGCCTCGTTTAATAAAGGGAAAGGGTTATGTGTGGAATAGTTGGCTATGTTGGTAAGAAGCGTGTAGTGCCAGTTATACTGGAAGGTCTCAAACGTCTGGAGTACCGGGGATATGATTCAGCAGGTGTGGCCTACCTGGAAAATAACAGTTTGGTGAAATACCGATGCGAAGGAAAACTCGCCAACCTTGAAGCTATGATGGATGAAGCCTATCTGAGTCCTTCTCATATAGGTATTGGTCATACCCGTTGGGCAACACATGGGGCACCCACCGAGGATAATGCTCATCCGCACTCCGATTCTACAGGGAAACTGGTTATTGTCCATAACGGCATAATCGAAAACTATTACTCATTGCGAGAAGAGCTTAAAGCGAAAGGACACACCTTCTCCTCAGAAACAGATACTGAGGTGTTGGTTCATCTCATTGAAAGCTTTCTCGAAAAAGATCTTGTTCTTGCAGTACGCCAAGCGCTCGAGCTGGTTGATGGTTCATATGCCATTGGTGTTTTCTGGTCGGAGATGCCGGATACTTTAGTGGCTGCTCGTAACCAGAGCCCACTCGTGCTCGGTGTGCATGATGAAATCGGCTCTTTTATGGCTTCGGATATTCCCGCGCTTCTACCCTATACCAAGCGTGTAGTGTTTTTAGAAGATGGCGATCTGGCTGTGATTACCGAGAAGGGCAATACAGTTTTCTCTATTCATACGGGGGAGCAGGTTGAGCGTAAGGAGACGGTCATCGAATGGAATGCAGCCATGGCAGAAAAGGCCGGTTTCAGGCATTTTATGCTCAAGGAAATATTTGAACAGCCTCAGGCCATAACCAACACGGTCAGTGGACGAATTAATCCTGAAACAGGAGAAATAAATATTCCAGAAATAAACTTGAGTGGCGATGAACTCGCCGCTGTTAAGCGCATTTTCCTGGTTGCCTGTGGGACGTCATGGCATGCTGCACTGGTGGCTAAATACTGGATCGAAAAATGGGCAAGAGTTCCAGTGGAGGTCGATATTGCCTCGGAGTTTCGTTATCGAAACCTGCTCGTTGATGAAAATGTGCTGACCATCGCCATATCGCAGTCGGGTGAGACAGCAGATACCCTGGCAGGTATCCGCTTGGCAAAAGAGCTGGGTTCTAAGGTATTGACCATTTGTAATGTGGTGGGATCCACCATGACCAGAGAGGCTGATGGGACAATCTATACCCATGCCGGCCCGGAGATAGGTGTTGCCTCAACCAAGGCCTTTACCTCCCAGCTTGCCGCACTATTTCTCTTTGCCCTGTTCCTGGCCGAACGGAAAAATACGGTTGATGCTGAAAAAAGAATTGAGCTCGCCAAAGCACTCATTGACATCGGTCCAACCATTGAAAAAGAACTGCCGGTGATTCAAGAGCAGATTGCCTCACTGATTGAGAGCTTTTATGATTGTCGCGATTTTCTTTTTATCGGTCGCGGCCTGAATTTTCCGATAGCACTTGAAGGAGCTCTCAAGCTCAAAGAAATATCCTATATTCATGCAGAGGGTTATGCGGCGGGTGAGTTAAAGCATGGGCCGATTGCCCTCATCGATAAAGAAATGCCTATTCTCTCGCTAGTCCCCAAGGATAGCGTCTATCAGAAGGTCATATCCAATGTTGAGGAAATAAAAGCGAGACAGGGACGCATAATTCTTATAGGCAGCAGAGGGGATACTCAGTTGAGCACATTAACAGATGATGTCATTTATCTCCCAGTTATTGCAGAGGAGATGAATCCAATTTTATACACAATTCCGGCACAGCTGCTCTCCTATGAAATTGCGGCACGCCGAGGATGCGACGTTGATCAGCCCAGAAACCTGGCCAAGAGTGTAACCGTTGAATAGAGCTTGGGTCATAAGCCTAAAAATTTCAGAGTAACCCATGATAACCATTGGTTTAGAGGTTTTTCTTAACTCCGAAGCCTCGAAGTATAAAAACGACAAGCTAGGCTTGTTGACAAACCAGGCCTCGGTGGATCGTAATCTTCAGCATAACAGAATACTCCTGCAGCAGAAGTTCGGTGTACAGCTCACCACACTGTTTTCACCACAGCACGGATTCTACTCGGAGCAGCAGGACAACATGATAGAATCTGATCATGATGTCGATGATCAGACCGGTTTGCCTGTATACAGTCTCTATGGTGAGGTTCGTAAGCCCAGCAGGGAAATGCTTGCTGATATAGATGTACTCATCATAGATCTGTTGGACGTTGGTACTCGGGTGTATACCTTTCTCTACACCTTGGCCTATTGTCTAGAAGCTGCCAGCGAATATGGCAAAAAAGTTGTCGTCCTCGATCGCCCTAATCCTGTCGGCGGTGTGCAGGTGGAGGGCAATATTCTCGAGGCCAACTGTACTTCCTTTGTAGGTCTGTATCCCCTGCCGATGCGGCACGGCATGACATTGGGGGAATTAGCTCTCTATATCAACACTGAATACGCAGTAGGCGCCGATCTCCAGGTTATTTCCATGGAGGGATGGCAGAGAATCATGAACTATAAAGACACAGGTTTTCCCTGGGTCTTCCCCTCGCCGAATATGCCCACTCCGGAAACAGCCTTGGTATATCCAGGACAGGTTATCTGGGAGGGGACAAACATTTCCGAAGGACGTGGCACAACCCTGCCTTTTGAACTCTTCGGCAGTCCATTTTTAAAACCAGATCAAATTATGGAGCAACTAGAGAAAAATGATCTGGCAGGCTGCTTTTTACGACCATTACGATTTATACCTACTTCGGGTAAATGGGCCGATGAGCTTTGTTATGGCTTCCAGATGCATGTAACCGATTGCCATGCTTTTCGTCCTTACAGAACGAGTCTTGTTCTGCTCCAGAAAATTATACTTTTATATCCCGAAGATTTCCGATATAAACAACCGCCATATGAATATGAATATACCAGACTGCCTTTAGACTGTATTCTGGGTTCTGAAAACATACGCAGAGAGCTGGAAAGCGGAACGTCCATAGCAGAACTGGAAAAGCAGTGGCATCCGGATTTAGAAATATTTATCAGACGTCGGCAAAAGTATTTACTCTACGATTAACTGTATAAAACGGCTTGGAAAAATCAGATCGTCAATTTGTCTCTAAATTAAGAAATCGCAAATGGGGGAGAGGGTGACAAAAAAGCAGATCACAGTGGCTGCACTGGCAGAGAAGGTGGGTGGTGAAGTACTTGGTGATGGGGCTATACATATTGAGGATCTCGATGGTATTGAGACCGCCAAAGAGGGATATATTACGTTTCTGGTGAAAGCTTCACATGCTGGTCTTATTGCCAAGACAAATGCCTCCGCAGTGATCGTTCCCAAAGATGTAGAAGAGACGAGCGCCCATGGAAAAACTCTTATCAGGGTCGCTAATCCCTATCTCGCCTCGGCCATTATCCATAATTTTCTGTTGGAGAAACCCTTCGAGGCCAAGGGTGTTCATTCCTCTGCTCACATAGGTAATGATTGCCAGCTAAGCGAGGCGATAACAGTTGAACCTTTTGCTGTGCTGGGTGATAATGTGTCGGTTGGAGAGAGAGTATATATCGGTGCCGGTACGGTTATAGGAAATAACGTGACCATCGGCGACGATACGGTGCTAAGACCAAATGTGACCATCGAATGCGGTACGCTAATCGGAAGTCGGGTTATCATTCATGCGGGCACGGTAATCGGCAGTGATGGATATGGCTATGCAGCCGATGAGCATGGACGTCATATAAAGCGGCCTCAGGTAGGTATAGTAAGAATTGATGATGATGTCGAAATTGGCTCAAATTGTTGTGTCGACAGGGCTGCCTATGGGCTGACCTGGATCAAGTCAGGTACGAAGATAGATAACCAGGTGCAGATTGGCCACAATGTGGTGATTGGTGAAAATTGTCTACTGGTCAGTCATTCTGCCTGTTCCGGATCAACAACCTTGGGAAGAAACGTCATTCTCGGTGGCAAAGCCTCAACTAAAGGACACGTTAAGTTAGGAGATGGCGCCATGGTTGCTGGTAAGGGAGGAGTAACAAGAGATATCGAGGCTGGGGCCGTGGTTGGCGGTTTTCCGGCAATACCAATTAAAAAATGGACTAAAGCCGCAACGGCGTATAGCAAGATACCTGATTTACGAGTAGAAGTGCGAAAGCTTCGTAGTGAGTTAAATGAGCTCAAGAAAAAAAACGGCGAGTAGGAATAGAGATCGAAAGGAGAAGATGAATGATTGCAGAGAAATTGCCGGGAAAGTTAGATATATATGAAATTCTCAAGTTATTACCGCACAGGTATCCCTTCGTCATGGTAGATAAAATAACCGAAATGATACCCGACCAGAAAATCGTTGGGATTAAGAACGTAACAATTAATGAGCCTTACTTTCAGGGACACTTCCCTGAACTTCCGGTGATGCCGGGGGTTATGATCCTTGAGGGTATGGCTCAGGTGGGTGGAGTCCTGGGATACCATACTCTTCCAGAGATGATTGGCAAAAAGCTGCTCTATTTTGCCGGTATTGATAATGCGCGTTTTCGTAAACCAGTGATACCTGGTGATCAGCTCGTATTTGAGCTCAATCTCTTAAAGGTAAAACGAAACATCATGGTCATGGACGGCAAGGCACATGTTGACGGCCAGCTTGTTACCCAGGCTGAGCTTATGGCATCCTTCGGCTAATGAGTAGAAGACACAAGTATCTTTTTTTGCTGAGCAAGACAGAATTAGCCAAAAGCCAACGATCATAAAGAAATGATAAACATACGCATTAGATGCTGATTTCATTCAGCAATCTATGCATCGTGAGACATTCAATGACTATACATCCTACGGCAATTATTGATAATGCGGCGGAATTGGATTCGACGGTAACGGTCGGACCATATGCCATAATCGAAGGAAAGGTTCGCATAGATGCTGGTACCAAAGTAGCCGGTCATGCCAGCATTTCCGGACCGACGACAATCGGAAAAAATAATGAGATTTCCTCATTTACCACAGTCGGCGGAGCTCCTCAGGATTTGAAATATGCCGGTGAGCCCACTGAACTCATAATTGGAGATGATAACCGGATACGTGAATATGCCTCAATCCATCGTGGTACGGTCAATGGAGGTGGTAAAACAGTTGTTGGCAACAATAATCTGTTGATGTCATATATTCATATTGCCCATGATTGCCGTATTGGTGATCATGTGATCATGTCAAATGTTGCTACTATGGCAGGGCACGTTGAGGTGGCTGATTATGCCACTATCGGAGGCCTTGTAGCTGTACATCAGTTTTGTCGAATTGGCAAATATTCATATATCGGTGGTCTATCAGGTGTGAGTCTTGACGTTCCCCCATATGTCATCATTACCGGTACCAGGAATCGAACCAGAATATCAGGTATCAACAAAGTCGGTCTCCGTCGCCGTGGATTTTCAAAAGAAACAATTAGTATGCTTGATCATGCATTTCGAATCATATTTCGATCTCCAGATCTGCTTTTAAAAGATGCACTTAACATGGCTAAAACTGAAATCGCCGATTGTCCTGAGGTTGAAGGGCTCGTGACTTTCTTTGAGGAGTCTCAGCGCGGCGTGGTACGGCAAACTGCCGGTGATTAGAACAGATAAGAAGGTTTTCATTATTTACCTGGTGAGAGATCATGAGTAATTTTCCCAACTCTTTATGCAACATGATCCACAAGATAATTCGGAGAGCCTGGTATTGATCAATGTTTTCATTACTCCCCTGGCATTAGCCAAACCGTCGCATCAGATCGAAAGTTATGAAAACGGCAGCAACATATCCAGCCAAGTTAACTGTATGTAAAGGGCAGGAAATATGCAGGCAATGATTCTTGCTGCAGGATATGGCACACGCCTGAAACCTTACACTGATCGCAGGCCCAAACCGCTTTTCCCAATACTTAACAGACCTCTACTATTACTGATTATAAAGAGACTGCAAAACGCTGGGTTTGATCATATTCTTATAAATTGCCATCACCTTGGCAAATACATCAGAACGGCGGTAGAGCATCTCCCTGGTGTTATTGTGCAGGAAGAAGAAGAGATTCTTGGAACTGGCGGTGGATTGCGCTATGCCTATGAGAAAATGCGTAAAGAACCGCTGTTGATTACCAACGGGGATATATACCACAGTATCGATTTTGGTAAATTCTATCATGCTCATTCTGATATAGGGAGTAATGTCAGTCTTGCCGTTCATGACTTTCCTCGGTTCAATTCACTGCTTATTGAGGATGGCAAGCTTGT